>CADAMO010000014.1 GCA_902788995.1 Oscillospiraceae bacterium | reverse complement strand
CTGGACGACGACATCGGCAGAATGCTGGGCATGATCGCCGAGCACGTCAGCGACCTGGAAGAGATGGCGCAGAACTACATCAGCGCCGAGGAATACGGCACGGATATGGCCGACGTCCTCAGCACCGACGTGATCATCTGATCGCCTGATACCAACAGAAAAACAAGGATCTCCGACGATGCCGGGGGTCCTTGCTGCATTTCAGAAGGGTGATCTGCCGCGCTGCCGGTGATTCCGCCAAGCCCGGATTTGCCCGCTTCCTCCTTTTTTTCTTCTTTACAAATCCGTTCTTTATGCTATAATACTGACGGACGCAGTCCAAATAGCGGAGTTCGGCCTCTAAATCCTCCGCGATATAAATCAAAACCAAGGAGAAAGAACAAAATGAAAACGAAAATGCAAACCGGTTGGCGGGACACCAGGGTGCTGTTTCGCAGTATTCCCGCAGTTATCACGGCGCTGTTTACCATTTCCGTCGTGACCATGAACATCCTCGCCAACAAAACGATCTATCAATCCGATATTATTGCAGTCGACGGCGGGATTTTGGTTTCCTGGCTGTCTTTTTTATGTATGGATATCGTCACCAAGGCCTTCGGCCCCAAGGCGGCGACGAAGCTCTCCGTCTTCGCCACGGGGGTGAACCTGTTGGTCTGTCTTATCTTCTACATCGTCAGCATTATCCCCACCGAAACGGATTATACCGCCTTCAACACCATCATCGGCGGCACCTGGTTTATCCTGCTCAGCAGCACGGTGGCGTTCCTTTCCTCCGCGCTGGTCAACAATTTCCTGAACTGGTCCATCGGAAAGCTGTTCCGTCAACATCCCGACGGAAAGCTGGCCTACGTGACCCGCAGCTACGTCTCCACCTTCATTGGCCAGTTCTTTGACAATTTCGTTTTCGCCGCCCTCACCTTCATGGTCTTCGCCCCCATCTTCTGGGACGGCTTCCGCTGGACGCCCCTGCAGTGCTTCACCTGTTCGCTGCTGGGCGCGGGGCTGGAACTGCTGATGGAGGTCGTCTTCTCCCCCATCGGCTATGTTGTCCTCAAGCAGTGGGAGAAGGACGGTGTTGTGGAAGAATACAAGGCGCGCCTGCAAAAGGCCGCCTGAGCCCATCTCATCAGGAGGTATTTTATGAACATCCTTGTCACCGGTTCCTCCGGCGGCATCGGCAGGGCCGTGTGTGAGCGTTTTCTGTCGCTGGGCCATACCGTTTACGGGCTGGATCTGGCTCCCGCCGCCCTGACCCATCCGCAGTACCGTCACTTTCAGACGGATATCCGGGAGGAGAGCGCGCTGCCGGAACTCCCGGAGGTGGGCGTGCTGTTCAATAACGCCGGCGCGCAGAACAGCGGCGACGACATCGGTCACAACCTGCGCGGGACCATCAACGTGACGGAAAAATACATCCGCGACAACCCCTCGCTGCGGTCGGTGCTGTTCAACGCCTCCGCCTCCGCCGTCTCCGGACAGGAATTCCCGGAGTACGCAGCCTCCAAAGCGGGGCTGCTGGGTTATATGAAAAACGTGGCCATCCGGGTGGCGCCCCGGGGGGCCACCTGCAACGCCCTGTCGCTGGGCGGGGTCTACACCCCCCTCAACGACCCGGTGGTGAACGACCCGGAAAGCTGGCGGCAGATCATGGATGTGACGCCGCTGAAAAAATGGATGACCGCGGAGGAGGTCGCCGACTGGGTGATCTTCCTGACGCTGACAAACCGTTCCATGTCCGGTCAGAACCTGCTGATCGACAACGGAGAACACGACCTGATCCCCACGTTCGTATGGCCGAAAACGGACGGGGATCCCCTCAACAGAAAGGAGACGAAACCGTGAAAGAAAACAGATTATGGTACGACCAGCCCGCAAAGGACTGGAACGAGGCGCTGCCGCTGGGCAACGGAAGGCTGGGCATGATGGTTTACGGCGGCGTTGCCGAAGAGCGGGTGCAGCTGAACGAAGAGACCTTCTGGAGCGGCTGGGAGGACGACGGCAGCAGCGACGACCCGGAGACCCTCGCCCATCTGGACGAGATGCGTCGCCTGGTGTTTGAGGGGCGCTATTCCGAGGCCCAGCAGCTGTGCAACCGGTATCTGGTCTGCCGCGGCCCCGGCCACAGCGACGTGCAGGGCGCCTTCGGTTCCTATCAGACCGCGGGCGAGCTGTTCATCACGTTTCCTCACTTCAAAAAGAAAACGGCCGGCTACGTGCGGGACCTGCGGCTGGACGAGGGCCGCGCCACGGTGACGCTGCCCGGTATGACGCGGGAGTTTTTCGTTTCCTTCCGCTATAACACCGCCGTGATCCGCGTGACGGGCTGCCCGGAGGGCACCGCCCTGCGCTATGAGCGGGAAAACTGCCGCGTGGAGGACGACGGGGAGGAGATCCGCGTTGCGGGCAACCTGCCGCTGGCCTACGCCCTGCGCATCCGCCGCACGCTGCGCGACGGCGTGCTGACCGTGTTCCTCACCGCCACCACCGCCTACGGAACCGACCGGGACCCCATGGCGGTCTGCGGCGAGACGCTGGACGCGGCGCAGGAAGCGGGCGCGGACGCCCTGCGGGAAGAGACGAGGGCCTATTTCAGCGACATGCTGGGCCGCGTCTCCCTGACGCTGCCGGGCTCCGGCGGGCGGGCGGAGGTGCCCACCGACCGGCGGCTGAAAGAGGCGGCAAAGGACCCCGGCCTTGCGGAGCTCTATTTCAACTTCGGGCGCTATCTGTTGGTGGGCTCTTCCCGGGGCAAGCTCCCCGCCAATTTACAGGGCATCTGGTGTAAAGACTACGAGGCCCCGTGGAGTGCGGATTACCATATCAACATCAATATTCAGATGAACTACTGGTTCGCCGAGACCTGCAACCTGCCGGAGCTGATCGACCCCTTCTTCGGGTTGATCCGGCTGATCGCCGCTCACGGCGAGCATACCGCCCGGGTGGCCTACGGCTGCCCCGGCTGGGTGGCGCATTTCACCACCAACCCCTGGGGATATACCGCCCTCGGGCAAAACCCTGTGTACGGCGCGTTCCCCACGGCGGGGGCCTGGTGCCTGCGCCATATCAAGGAACGCTGGCTGTTCAGCGGCGATACCGCCGTGCTGCGGGAGTTCTATCCCGTCATCAGCGGCGCGTCGGAATTTTTCCTGTCCTATCTGGTCCGGGATCCCCGCACCGGGTATCTGGTCACCGCCCCCGCAGGGTCGCCGGAAAACAGCTTCCTCAGCCCCACGGACGGCAGCCGCGTCAACGTCTGCGCCGGTCCCACCATGGATATTTCCATCATCCGGGAGCTGTTTGAATTCCACCTTGCCGCCGCGAAAGCGCTGCAAAAGGACGACCCCCTCGCGCCGCGGCTGCGGGAGGCGCTGTCTCAGTTGCCGCCCCTGCGCATCGGCAAATACGGGCAGATCATGGAGTGGCCGGAGGAGTTTGAAGAGGCCGAGCCCGGCCACCGCCACATGTCGCACCTTTACGGCTTATACCCGGCGGCGGAGATCACCGCCTCCACCCCCGCCCTGTTTGAGGCCGCCCGCAAAACCATTGAGCGGCGGCTGGCCCACGGCGGCGGCCACACCGGCTGGAGCCGCGCCTGGATCGTCAACTTCTTCGCCCGGCTGGCGGACGGCAACGCCGCCCATGAAAATCTGGTGGCGCTGTTCACCAAAAGCACGCTGAACAATCTGTTTGACAACCATCCCCCCTTCCAGATCGACGGCAACTTCGGCGGCACGGCGGGCATCGCCGAAATGCTGCTGCAAAGCCACGACGGCGTCATCGACCTGCTGCCCGCCCTGCCGGAGGCCTGGCCGGAGGGCTCCTTTGAAGGCCTGATGGCCCGCGGGGGCTTCCGCGTTTCGGCGGCCTGGCGGAACGGCCGCGTGATCCGCTGCCGGGTGGAAGGAAAGGACGACGCCCCCTTCCGTCTCCGGTTCAACGGGCAGACGACGGAGGCCGTCGGGCGCTTCGCCTACGACGCGACGTGAAGGACGGCGTTGAACCCGATCATCAAATAGCGCAACAGAAAAAAGGAGAGCAGCCATGAAACTGAGAGCCCCCTGCGTACCGCTTATTACGGTAGATCCCTATTTCAGCATCTGGAGCAACTGCGATCGCCTGACCGACGGCGAAACCGTCCACTGGACGGGGGCGAAGCAGCCCCTGACGGGCGTCGTCACCGTGGACGGCGACCCCTTCGTCTTCATGGGCAAGCGGGAGGGCGTTCCGGCGCTGGAACAGACGGCGCTGGAGATTACCGCCTGCACCACCCGCTACACCTTCCGCAATGAAACCGTCGAGCTGCGCGCGGCCTTCACGACCCCGCTGCTGCTGGACGATCTGTCTGTCGCCTCCCGACCCGTCTCCTACCTGAAGGTGACCGTCGCCTCCGTCGACGGCGCGGCGCACAAGGTCCGGCTGGCGGTCACCATGGACGACAGCATCTGCCTGGACCGCAAATTCCAGTACGATACCGTCTACGCGCCTCTGTCCGCGCCGGGGCTTACCGGCGGCAGCGTGGGGTCTGCGGTGCAGAAGGTCCTCAACCGCAGCGGCGACGATCTGCGCATCGACTGGGGCAGGGCTTACCTTGCTACCGACGCGGCCGGCGCCCGCGCGGAATGTGTGGAATACCGCGGCGAAGAAGGCGCATGTGCCCACGACGTAACGCTGACGGCGGACGGCCCCGAGGCCCTGTTCGCCTTCGCCTACGACGACGTGCGCTCCATCCGCTATTTCGGAGAGGATCTGCCCTCTTACTGGAACAAGGACGGCAAGACCATTGAGACCGCCATTGCGGAGGCCTTTGCCGATTACGAAGCCGTCGCGGCCCGCTGCGACGCGCTGGCGCAGGATCTGCGGGCCAGATGCCGTACGGAGCAGTATTACGAGCTGCTGTCCCTCGCCTACCGGCAGGCCGTCGCCGCCCATAAGCTGGCGGTGGATCAGAACGGCGACCTCGTCTTCATCTCCAAAGAGTGCTTCTCCAACGGCTGCGCGGCCACGGTGGACGTGACCTATCCCTCCATCCCCCTGTTCCTGCTGTACCGGCCGGAGCTGGTAAACGCCATGCTGCGCCCCATCTTCCGGTTCGCCCATTCCGGCGAGTGGCCCTTTGATTTCGCGCCCCACGACGCGGGGCAGTATCCGCTGGTCAACGGGCAGGCCTACGGCAACAAGATCGAGGAGAAATACCAGATGCCGGTGGAGGAGTGCGGCAACGTGCTGATTGCCGTCGCCGCCGCCGCGCTGGCTTCAAAGGATACGTCCTTTGCCCGGCAGCATTGGGAGGATCTTGAAAAGTGGACGGCCTATCTGACCCGGTACGGCCTTGACCCGGCCAACCAGCTCTGCACCGACGACTTCGCCGGGCACCTGGCCCACAACTGCAACCTGGCCGTGAAGGCGGTCATGGGCGTGGCGGCCTTCGGCATTCTCAACGACCTGTGCGGCCATCCGGAAAAGGGCGCGGCCCTGCGCAAGTCCGCCCGGGAGATGGCGGCGGCGTGGGTCGTCAACGCCCGCGATGAGGAAAACGTCTACCGCCTTGCCTTCGATCAGCCCGGCACCTGGTCCATGAAATACAACGCGGTCTGGGATAAGATCTTCGGTACCGGCATTTTCCCGGAAAAGGCCTTCTCCGAGGAGATCGCCGTCCATCTGGCCAAGCACATGAATCCCTACGGCCTGCCGCTGGATAACCGCGCCGCCTATACGAAATCCGACTGGCTGCTGTGGACGGCGACCATGGCGGATACCGAAGAGCAGTTCGACGCCTTCGTGGCCTCCCTTTGGAGGGCCTACAACGAGAGCGGCTCCCGCGTGCCGCTGACGGACTGGTATTTTACGGATACCGCCCTTCAGCGGGGCTTCCAGAACCGCACCGTGCAGGGCGGCCTGTTCATCCGGCTGCTGCTGGACAGCGGCAAATGCCGGGTGTGACAGGTATCATCAAACAAACAAAACAGCCGTGCGGCCCGTTCGGACCGCACGGCTGCTGTTTTTTTTTCGTCGCTTTACGGGCGGACCTGCTCGAAGCAGAAGTCCTCAAAGCGGGCGGGTTCTTCCGCGTCGCTTCTGAAGACGAAGCACAGGCTGTGGGTGCCGTGGGTGTTCTCCAGACGGCAGTCGAAGGTTTTGAACACGTCAAAGCCGCCGGTGGTTTCCGCCCTCACGCAGCCCAGCACCTTGCCGAAGGGGCTGCCCTCCCGGATCTCCACCCGGCAGGGGACGTCGTTGCCGTTGGCAAGCCGCAGGAACAGCCGCTCGTTCTGCCGCATACCGTTCACGTTCTGGAAATACAGATAGGAACCGCTGCGGAGGCCCCGGATCTCGAAGCCCTCGGCGTTTTCCTTTTTCTCGATCCCGTCGGAGGCGGCGAAGAACCACTCGCCGAGGATCTTCTCCCAGCTTGCGTCATACTGGCCCACGCCTACCTCGCGGATGAAGGGGTCGCTGACCAGATCGCCGTTGTCTTTATAGTGGGCGTAGACGATCTTGGTGGTGCGGTAATAGGGGTCGATCTCCTCTCCGGTGCCCCAGTTTTCCGGGATCCCGTAGGTGAAATAGGTCTGGTTGTGGTAGGTGAAAAAGGTGCCGTGGTCGGTGGTATATTCCTCGCAGAATTTACCCCGGAGCGTGTATGGGCCGTAAACGCTGTCGGCGACGGCATATTCGGAAAGATGCGAGTTGAGATAATACTTCCCGTTGCGCTTGGTGAGCCAGCAGGCGTCGCTCATACACGGTTTATCAATGATGACCGGGCGGGGCGGCTCGGCCAGCGAGATCATGTCCTCGTTCAGCCGGGCGATATAGTATTTCTTGCCGTAGATGTTGTAGCCCCACATGATATAGGGCGTTTTGTTCTCGTCGTCGTCGATGAACACCGTGGGGTCGTAAGAGGGGGTATCCGCCAGATTCGGGGGAAGCAGCGGCGCGCCGAGCGGATCCTGATAGGGGCCAGCCGGTCCGTTTTCGCTGACGGCCACGCCGGTGCACCACTGGGCCTTGGAATAATAGAAATAATACTTGCCGTTGCGCTCTGCCGCGTCGGTGGCGTAGCACTCCGCGTTTTTGCCGAGGAAGGTGTCCTCGGGGCGCAGCGTATATTCCAGCTTCCAGTTCAGCAGGTCGTCCGAGGAGAAGATCCGCCAGTTGTCCATGGTGAAGATCGGCTGCCCCGGTCCCCGGTCGTGGGTGGAAAACAGATACGCCTTGCCGTTGAAAATGTGTACGTGCGGGTCGCAGACCCCCTGGTTCGGGATGATTCTCATGGTGTCGTCAGGTCTCCTTTTGTTTTTTTTGCGTTGACAGTACATTTTTCGGGGCGTAAAATGGAAGCATAAAATCAATCAGGGTGGTAATTATGCCAAATCGTACTTTCTGCAACCCTGTCAATATCAACTATCAGTACCAGCCCTATTTCCGGGGGCGGGAATCCGCCGACCCGGCGGTGGTGCTGTTCAAGGGCGTCTATTACCTGTTCGCCTCCCACGGCTCCGGCTACTGGTACTCCGACGATCTGGTGAACTGGTCGTTCGTTGAAGCGGATTTGGAAAAGCAGCCCCAGTTTGCACTGTATGCCCCAGCGACGATGGCGCTGGGCGACCGGCTGTACGTCGCCCATTCTCAGGGCGGCGACATGCTGTATTCCGAAACCCCGAAGGACCCGGACAGCTGGGTCAATCTCGGTCATGCCTATGAGTGGAACGACCCGGCGCTGTTTCTGGACGACGACGGAAAGGTCTATCTGTACGACGGGCTCAGCCCCGTGGAGCCCCTGCGGGCAGCCCGGCTGGATCCCGACAACGATATGGCGCTGCTGGAGGGCCCCGTCAGTATTTTTCAGTCGGATAAGGAACGCCGCGGGTTCGAGCGGCGCGGCGATGAGAACGAGATCAACGATCAGAACCCCCATCTGGAGGGATCGTGGATGTTCAAGACAAACGGCAAATACTATCTGACCTACGCCGTGCCGGGCACGGAATACGCCGCCTACTGCGACGGCTGCGCGGTGTCGGATTCCCCTATGGGGCCGTTTACCTGCTGCGACAACAGCCCGGCGGTCTATAAGGCCACCGGTTTTATGCGGGGATGCGGTCACGGGTGCCTGTTCGCGGATAAAAACGGGAAGCTGTGGAAAATGGACACGGTCTCTATCAGCGTCAATCACATCTTTGAGCGCCGCCTGTGCCTGTTCCCGGCAAAAATCGGCGACGACGGCCGGCTTTATACGAATGCGGTACGCGGGGATTATCCCATGTTATATCCTCATGATACGGCGGATCCCTTCGCCGACGGGGACGCGGGCTGGCATCTGCTGTCTTACGGCAAACGGACGCAGGCATCCTCCGCGCTTGACGCCGCCCACGGGCCGGAAAAGGCCGCGGATGAAAATATGCGGACCTGGTGGAGCGCGGCAAGCGGGAGAGCAGGGGAGCGGCTCTCGCTGGATTTGGGAAGAACATGCGAAGTGCGGGCGGTGCAGATCAATTTCGCGGATCAGGATATCGCCCCCGCGACGGGACGGCGCAACGGCTTTTCCTACCGCTATACGGTGGAGGGTTCCCCGGACGGGGAACGCTGGGAAACACTGGTCGACCGGCGGGACAGCTGCGACGATCACCCGCATGAATACGTTGCGTTATCCGCCCCGGAACAGCTGCGGTATATCCGGCTGACCAACGAAGGAGAGGTGCCGGCGGGCGGCCGGTTTGCCGTCAGCGGCCTGCGGGTGTTCGGCTCCGGCGGCGGTCCCGCGCCGGAAGCGGCGCCGGTGTTTACGGCGAAGCGCTGCGCGGACGAGCGGGAGATGCACGTCTCATGGGCGGCGGTCCCCGGCGCGGAAGGGTATCTGATCCGCTTCGGCGTCGATCCCCACGAGCTGCACACCCATTGGCAGGTCATCGGGCAGACGGAGGCGACCGTCCGCTGCCTGACCGCCGGGGTGGGATATTACGTCCGCGTGGACGCCTACAACGAAAACGGCGTGACGGAGGGAACGGCGAAGCGGCTGCGTTGAGCGTTGGTGCGCAGGTTATAGGTTTATAGGCGACAGGTTTCAGAGAAAGTCCGTTTTCTGACACAAGGTATCGTCCATTTCAAGCGGCTGAAACCTTAAACCTTTCACCTGAAACCTGACGCGCCAAGAGCGCGACAAACACGAATTTGTCTCTCTGTCCTCCCGATTCCACGATGATCCGTGTTGATCCAGACAAATGCCCGCCCGGACCTGCTGCGGTACGGGCGGGTGTTGTTATGCTGTTTTTTTTGACGTTGGCGCGTCAGGCCTCCGGCGTGGTGAAGGAGACCGTGATCGGGTCGCCCTTTTGCAGCCACACGTTCAGCGGAATGACGGAGGCGGTGTAGGCCGTGCCGGGCTTTAAGCCCTCCACCGTGCAGGTGAGGGTTTCGGGCATGGGCTCAAAGTAGTATTCCGAATAGATCTCTTTCTCGATTTTCTGCGTCGGGCGGGCCGTTTCCTTCAGCTGGATGCGGTAGCCGTAGACACAGACGTCGTCCTCCGCCTGGGGGAAGGTCAGCGTCACCGTCTCCGCCGTGGCGGCGCTGACGGTCGCTTCGTCGCCGGCGCGGAAATTGGGCGCGGTGGCGGTCTTTTTACGGGCCGAGGTATAGACGAAATCGGTGGGCTTGGTGGGGTCGTGGATCAGCCAGACCAGATTCTTCGCCGGGTCGTCCTTGGTGGTGGGCGTCTTCATGAAGTCCTCCGTCAGAATGTTGAAGGGCTGTACCCGCACGCGGTTGTCGGCGTCCACCTCCACGATCAGGTACTGGGCGGCGTTGCGGGCGCCTGCGGGCACGGTCTCGTCGCCGATGTCGCGCTCCATTTCAAAGTAATTGAGGGTGCCGGTGCCGATCTGGGTATAGCTGTTCTGCCAGATATCCAGCGGGTTGTTGATGGGCCCGTGGGAGTGGCCTGAGAAGTTGACCACCTGCGGATATTTGGCGTACACCAGATGCAGGGGCAGCGCCATCTGCGTATGCCAGCTGCGGCTGACGTACACCGTGTTCCAGATGTGGCCGTGCTGCATGGTGAAAATGGGCTTGTCGGGATCGTCCGCCGCGGCCTTGCGCAATTGGGTCGCCATCCAGTTCAGCTGAGACGGGGTGTGCCAGGTATCGGTGGGGGCGGGGGACATGCCGATGAAGTGGAAGCCCTTGACCACCACGTGCTTATCCAGCTCTTCGCCCATGCGGCGCACGTAGCCCTCGTGGCCCGTGACGCCGAATTCATGGTTGCCCATCACCGTGATCAGCTGCGTCTCCTCCGTCAGCAGGTTTTCACGGATCACGCGGGTGAGGATGTCGTATTCCTCTTCGGAGCCGCTGTCGCAGTTGTCGCCCACCAGCACCACCGCGTCCAGCGTGGGATAGGGCTGGGCGTGCGCGTAGCGGTAGGCGGTCTCAAACAGCTTGGCCAGCCGCTTCGCGGTGGTGTCGTCTCCGGCGTTGATATGCACGTCGGAAGCCACGGCGAACCGGAATACCGGCGTGAACTCCCCGGCGATCTCCGCCTCCACCGCCTCTTCCAGCAGCTCCTGCTTCATCCTCGGGATGGGAGACAGACCGGTGACCAGCATTAAAAACGCCAGCGGCATGCTCAGAATCATTACCAGTCGTTTTACAGTCGTCATAACGTCCTCCTTGGGTCATATGTCAATGCCATTATACACCATGGTTTTTGCTTTTGTAAACAGAAAACTGTTTTTTCCTGTCAGCGGGTCAGCTCCAGCCGGCAGGAAGCCTCATCCGGCAAATGGCCGTCCACGTACACGGTGTAGGTCCCGGGGTACACCCGGCGGATCCCGTCTTCCCCGAAAAGGGAGAACCGCTCGTCGTCCAGCGGGAAGGCCACGGTCTTCGCCTCGCCGGGTTTCAGGCGGATCCGCCTGAAGCCCTTCAGCCGCAGGCGGGGCTGGTCCGGCAGCCCGGCGGAGTCCAGATAGAGCTGGGCCACCTCGTCCGCTTCCATCTGGCCGACGTTCGTCACCGTGACCGCCACGCCGTCCGCTGTCCGGCGGAGGTCGGAATAGGCAAACCGGGTGTAGGACAGGCCGAAGCCGAACTCGTACAGGGGTTTTACCTTCCGGTACATATAGGTCCGGCCGTGGTTCATCTCATAGTCGTCGAAGGGGGGCAGGTCCTCGGTTCTCTCCGGGAAGCCCAGCGGCAGCCTGCCGGAGGGGGACTCTTTCCCGAACAGCAGGTCGGCGATGGCCGTACCGCCCCGCTCGCCGGGGTACCAGACCTCCAGAATGGCGGCGGCGTGTTCCGCCGCCCACGGAATGGCCACGGCGCTGCCGTTTTCCAGCACCACGATCAGGTTGGGGTTGACCGCCTTCAGCTTTTGCAGCAGGGCGATCTGCTCCTTCGGCAGCGACAGGTCGGTCTTGTCCCGGCCCTCCCGCTCATATTCCATGCCCAGGCCCACCACGGCGATCACGGCGTCGGCTTTTGCGGCGGCCTCGGTTTCGGCGGCAAACACGTCGTCCGCCGCCTCGTCCGGCGTGATCTGCCAGGTGAGGGTGCAGGCGGGCTTGTCGGTATTCTTGACAAAGCGCAGCAGAAAGCTGACTTTTTCGCCCCGGGTGAGGCGGACGGCGTCTCCGCCGTCAAGCTCGCCGTTATTCAATATCAGCTCCGGCGGGGTACACTTGGCGCTGCCCGCTGCGCGGACGCTGAACCGGTAAGAACCGGTATAGGGCGCTTCGATCTCGCCCCGCCAGAGAATGGAAAAGGCGGGCGTCGTGATCAACGGGTCCGGCATCTGGTCGTCCCACTTGAAATCCAGCACCGGGTCGGTCCGCTGTTTCGGGATACCGGCGAAGGCGGCGTTGTCGTAATAGCTGCCCTGCGCGCCGGGCTCGCCGCCGTGGGAAAGGTAGGCCGCCGGAACGGTTTTGTAATCCTCGCCGGTCTCGGTGAACTGCCACGGGGCGTACCGCACGGTCACGTTTTGATATGCCTTAATGCCCTCCAGCGGGGTGACCGGGTGATGGACCGGCACGCCGCTGTAATCGCCGAACTGGGCGATATCCGCGTTGTTGCCGCACACCGCCACCGTGATATCCCTATCCTTCAGGGGAAGGATCCCGTTGTTCTTCAGCAGTACCGCCGATTTGACGGCGGCCTCATAGGCAAGCTGCCCGTGCTTCTCGCAGCCGATGACGGAGAAGGGGGTTTTATACCAGGGCAGGCTTTCCGGCGGGTCCAGTTGACCGGCCTTGATCCGCGCGGTCAGCACCCTTGTGACGGCCTCGTCGATGCGCTGCTGCGTCACCATGCCCTTTTCCAGCGCCTCCGGCAGGCGCCGCTTGAACAGATGATCGCTGCATTCATGGTCGACGCCCGCGTTCAGGGCGGCCGCTGCGGCGGAGACCTCGTCCGGCTCCTTGTGGTGGGAATCCCACAGGCTGCTCACACCCCCGCAGTCGGAGGTCACGTAGCCGTCGAATCTCCATTCGCCGCGCAGGATGTCCGTCAGCATCCGGCGGTTCTCATGGCAGGGCACGCCGTTGATGGCGTTATACGCCGCCATCACCGCCTCCGCATGGCCCTCCTGCACCGCCATGCGGAAGGGCTCCAGATGGTACTCCCGGAAGGTCTTCTCGCTCATGACCGCGTTGCAGGAAAAGCGGTTGTGCTCTTCGTTGTTGGCGGTGAAGTGCTTGGGCGTCGCCACCGCCTTGAGGTATCTGTCGTCCTTGCCCTGAATGCCCCGCACAAAGGCCGCGCCGTTTTTTCCGGCCAGGTACGGGTCCTCGCCGTAGGTCTCGGCGGTCCTTCCCCAGCGGGGGTCCCGGGCCAGGTTCAGGTCCGGGCTCCAGAAGGTCAGCAGGCCGTTATAAAGCCCCTCGTAGGGCTTGCCGCCGTTTTCCTCCTGCTCGCCGAAGAAATACTTGGCGCGGGCCTCGGTGGAGATGGCGTCCGCGATGGTCTCCAGCAGCTCGTCGTCGAACATGGCCCCGAAGGCGATGGCCTGGGGGAACACGGTGAACCTGCCCGGCCTTACCACCCCGTGCAGCGCCTCGTTGCCGTGATAATATTTCGGAATGCCCAGCCGCTCCACCGCCTCGGCGGTCTCCACGATCTGGCTCAGTTTTTCTTCCAGCGTCATCTGCCCCACCAGCGCTTCCGCCCGGCGTCGCGCCTGTGTTGTGTTTGTCATGGTTTTCTTCCTCCCGTTCTTCCGAAACGGCTTTTCCTGCCGCGGCTGCGCGGCAAACCGCTCTTACGCCGCTTATTATAACCGCCCGGCGGCGGTTTTTCAAGCGATTTGTCGGTTTTTGCGCAGATGCGGCCCGGCTTGACACTGCGACCGGATTTCATTAAAATAAAAAGGAAAGATCCGTGCCGGTCTCTGCGACGTCGTCGCGGAGGATGAGACGGAAGAATAAGGAGCAGCGCCATGACGAAGCAGGACTACCTGAAACAGATCGACGAGGTGATCGCCGACGGCATCTACAAGGATAACTGGCAGTCGCTGTCGGGGCACCCCGTCCCGGCGTGGTACCGCCGGGATAAATTCGGCATTTTCATCCATTGGGGCATTTACAGCGTGCCCGCTTTCGGCAACGAATGGTATTCCCGTTCCATGTATGACCGAAGCAGCCCGGAATTTGCCCATCACGTCAGCACCTACGGCCCGCAGAACGTCTTCGGCTATAAGGATTTTATCCCGATGTTCAAGGGGGAACGGTTTGACGCGCAGGAATGGGTGCGCCTGTTCCGGCGGGCCGGGGCGCGGTTCGTGACGCCCGTCTGCGAGCATCACGACGGCTTTGCCATGTACGACACGGCCTTCAACCGCTGGAACGCCGTCGCCATGGGGCCCGGGCGCGACGTGGTCGGGGAGCTGAAGGCGGCCTGCGAGCAGGAGGGGCTTACCTTCTGCGCCTCCACCCATCGGGCGGAGCACTATTTTTTCATGAACATGGGCCGGACCATTGACAGCGACGTCAACGACGAGCGGTACCGGGATTTCTACGGCCCCGCCCATTACAGCCCGGCCTTTGACAGCAGCGCGCTGCACCTCACCACCGCCGACACCTATTCCGAAGGGCCGGACGAGGCGTGGATGGAGGATTGGCTGGTCCGCACCTGTGAACTGATCGACCGGTACCGCCCGGGGATCCTGTATTTTGACTGGTGGATCCACAACCACGCCTTCAAGCCCTATCTGAAAAAGCTGTGCGCCTATTACTACAACCGCGCGGCGCAGTGGGGGCGGGAGGTCACCATCAACTATAAGCACGAGGCGTTCCCGCCCACCGTCGCCACCTTCGACGTGGAGCGGGGCGCGCTGACGGATATTTCCCCGGTGCCGTGGCAGACCGATACCGCCATCGGCAAGCACTCCTGGGGGTACCGGGCGGATAACGAATATAAGACGGCGCGGCAGATCGTCTGCGATCTGGTGGATATCGTCAGTAAAAACGGCATGCTGCTGCTGAATGTGGGCCCGAAGGCGGACGGCACCATCACGGAGGAGGAGACCGCCGTGCTGCTGGGCGTGGGCGAGTGGCTGCGCAAAAACGGCGAGGGGATCTACGGCTCCACCTTCTGGAAGCAGTTCGGCGAGGGCGACGTGAACGCCGAAGCGGGCTTTTTCAAGGACGGGGCGGAAAAGCCCTTTACCGCCGCCGACTTCCGCTTTACCTACCGGGACGGTTACGTTTACGCCTTCCAGATGCGGCCCGACGGCGGCGACGCGCGGATCATGGCCTTCCGCAAGCGCGGCAGCCACGACTTTCTCGTGCGGTCCGTCACCCTGTTGGAGACGGGCGAGGCGCTGCCCTTTGAGCGGACGGCGGAGGCAATGACCGTCAGAACCGGCGGACTGCGCAGCGACCTTCCGCTGTGCTTCCGCATCGAGGTCGAATGACCGTCGTCTGCCTTCCCGGGAGGGGGAAAACGCAATTTCGTTCCCGATTTTCGGCATTTCGTTCCCTTGCGCTTGATTTGTCGAAAACGGAGGCATACAATATTTACCGTCTTTTTTAGATTTTGACAAAAAAAGTCTTTGCTGATTGCAAAACCCCGTGTTTTGCATTATCATAGACGGGACGGAGGAACCGGGAATGCGCATTGCGATTGTTGACGACGAACGGCAGATCAGGGAAGAGACCCACAGCCTGATTGCCGAATACTTCATGAAGAAAAATATTTCCTGTGAGATCTGTGATTTTGAAACAGGCGAAAGCTTTGTGGCGGTCAACGACAAATTTGACCTTGTGTTTATGGATTATCTGCTGCCGGACGGCAACGGGATCGATTTTATCCGGCGCATCAGACAGGTCAACGCCAATCTGCTGGTGGTGTTTCTGACGGTCTATGCCGATCACGCCATCGAGTCCATCCGGCTGGATACCTTCCGCTATCTTGTCAAGCCCGTTCCCGAAGAGCTGTTCACCGAGGCGCTTGACAGCTTTGTCAAGCTCTATCAGTACACCAAAAAGATCATCGTGCCCACCAACGGCAAAACCTATTACATCGACGCGGACGACGTGATGTATATCGAATCCGACAAAAAATATGCGGTGGTCCGTACCCTTTCGGGGCAATACCGGGCCACCAAGGGCATTTCCGATTTCAACGCGGAGATCAACAACGCCCATTTCTTCAGAACGCACCGGTCCTATATTCTGAACATGAAATATGTTTCCAGCATTGAAAAGAAGACCATCGTGCTGACCAACGGCGAGAAGGTCATCTGCAGCGCCCAGAATTACGACGAATTCCTGAAAAACTATATGAGCTATCTGAAATACGAATCGTAAGGAGACCGGGATGTATCGGTTCTGGCAGTTTCCGTTTTTTATCCTGCATGATCTGACCGCCATGGTCTGCATGACGGCTGTGCTGGCGACGACGAGAGGCTTTCGTGAGCGAAAGCGTCCCGTCACCGTCGGCTGTTTTTTGTTTTCTGCGGCGCTGTCGGCGGCGGATATCGCGCTGCTTCCCGCGGTGAGTCGGTGGACGGATCCCGACACGGGGATCCTGCTGTACGGCGTGCTGTCGCTGCTGCCGATCCTCGTTTTCCCGCAGGTCGTTCTCCGCTCCTCGCGCCATTTCAGCTCCGCCCTGATCTGCCTGGCGATCAACGTTGGCATGGAAGGGCTTTTCAGCGTGCTCGGCTTTTTGCTGGAAGGGAAGGACCGTTCCGTCTATCACTTTTATGAGACGCTTTTCTGCGCTGCCGGTTATGCGCTGGTGACGCTGTTCCTGCTGTATGCCTCCCGGAACAAGGATCTGAAAATCATCCGCAGCACCGTGGAGCTGATACCGAAATGGCTCTACGCCGTCATTATTATCTGCTCCTTCTCCTCCTTTTTCAGCGTCATGGGGCGGGAGCCCGGCCTTTACGACTTCGAAAAGCTCTCCGGCGTGCTGCGGGCGCTGTCCGTGTTCGGTGTGATCCTGTTCTCCGGCTATTTTGTGTTCAAGGTCTTCGCCCTGATGGCCACGCAGAACCGGTTTTTGCTGCAGCTGAACGCCCAGCAGCAGAACTATGAGCGCATGCTGCACAGCGACGAACAGCTGCGGCAGTTCCGCCACGATTACAAAAACCATATGCTGGTGGTCACGTCCCTGCTGAACGCGGGGCTGACGGATGAGGCAAAGGATTATCTGGACCAGATCAAGGTCACCTCCGGCATGTCAGAGGAACGCTTCCGCACGGGCAATATCGTGGTGGACGCCATCCTCAACAACAAGCGGTCCCTGGCGGAGGCGTTCGACATAGAGTTGACCTTCTCCGGCTCCGTACCGGAAACGTGCATTGAACCGGCGGACCTGTGCACCGTGATCGGCAACATGGTGGATAACGCCATCGAGGGCGCCAAGCGCTGCCCCGGGCAGCGGTATATCCGCATGAAAGCCGTGGTGCGCGGCGGGTTCCTGACCCTTTCCGCCGTCAACACCGTGGCGCAGAAGGTCACGATCCGGAACAACCGGATCAGGACCACCAAGGCGGATGCCGTCAATCACGGCATCGGCCTGAAAAACGTGGCGGCCGTGGCCAAAAAGTACCGCGGCGGCATGCTGCTTTCCTGCGATGAAAAGGAATTTACCATCGACGTCACCATGCGTCTGACGGAAGAATAGAACATTATGGAGGTTTTTGCGATGAAAAAATGGCTGACGCTTGCCCTGTCCCTGCTGCTGGCCCTTACCCTGTTCGGGGCGTTCGCCTCGGCGGCGGAACCGGCGGAAGTGGCAAGTTACGACGAGATGATTGCCTTGATCCGCGACGGGCTGCTGGCGCGGGAGGAGACCATCCGTTTCCGCTACACCGGCGACGATTACCGCGCGCCTTCGCCTGACGACCTGTTCGCCTACGGCGATAACGGTGCGGCGGGGGACTATCTGCGCCTGAGCTTCAACGGCGCGTTCCCGGCGGCTGCGCAGGAGGAGGACGGCAGCTATACCGTTACGCCGTCTTATTACACCACCGCGTCGCAGGAGGCCGCCGTGGCGGCGTACGTCTCAGACGTGCTGGCGGGCTGCACGGCGACGGAGGAAGAGGCCGTGGCGCGGTATCTCTACGATTACCTCTGCGACAACGTGCAGTTCGATCTGGAAAACCTCTATAACGAAGAGGACCTGCTGAAATACACCGCCTACGGGGCGGTGTCGGAGGGCAAGGCCGTCTGTCAGGGCTTTGCGCAGCTCTATTACCGGCTGGCGAAGGCCGCGGGACTGGACTGCCGTATCGTCACCGGCACCCGGGCGGGCGAGAACCACGCCTGGAACATTGTGAAACTGGACGGCAAGTGGTACCACGTGGACGCCGCCTGCGGCGCACAGCTGCTGGATAACAGCGGATATTTCATGAAGCCGCTGTTCAATAAATACGCGATCGTCTACGGCGATTATACGGCGGCGGAGATCCGGAGTTATCCCTTTGCGACAGCCTCCGGCATGAACGACAATCTGATCACCGGCACGATCAGCTACACCATTTCCTATACGTTGGATCAATCGACGGGTGTATTGACGATTTCCGGAAGCGGGGCCATCCCCAACTACGATTCTACTTATCCGAATTCCCTTTTTTACGGAAATACGACGATCCGGTCCGCTCTGATCGACGAAGGGATCACCGCTGTCGGAGATTCTCTGTTCTGTTCGTGTTCCAACCTGACGGAGGTTTCGATCCCCGAGAGTGTAACAGAAATCGGCAGTTTCGTGTTTGATAAATGCAAAAAATTAGAGATCATTCAGGTGGCCAGCGGGAATGCGTTTTATCATTCCGCGGGCAACTGCCTGATTGAAACGGATCAAAAAACACTGATAGCGGGATGCGTCAACAGTGTGATCCCATCCGACGGCAGTGTTACCGGAATCGGCAGTTCCGCGTTTTCCGGCCGCGTCAACATGACGAATATCAGTATTCCGGACGGTGTGACAAGCATCGGTTATGGCGCGTTCAATGGCTGTTCCTGTTTGGAATGCGTCACGATTCCGGACAGTGTGACAAGCATCGGCGCAAGGGCTTTTGCTTTCTGTTCAAGCCTCACGGAGCTCTCTTTGCCCGGCCATCTGCTTTCGATCGGGGAAAGAGCTTTCTGGAATTGCAGCGGATTGACCGAAATCACGATTCCGGGCAGCGTCAGGGAAGTCTCCAACTTGGCGTTTTCGGAATGCGCCGGTTTGAAAGTTTTCATTACAGAAGAAGGTGTCGAGCGGATCGGGAGCAGTGTTCTGTTTAACTGTGTATCTCTGACGGACATTCACATCGCCGCCAGTGTGACTGAAATCGCTGACGACTGGATCAATTCCTGCGCCAATGTGGAACGGTTTACGGTTGCCCCCGGCAACGCCGGTTTTTCATCGGATGAAAACGGCGTCCTGTTCAATGCGGATGGAACCCAGCTGTTGAATTATCCCGCCGGAAGCAAGCTGACGGAATACGAGATTCCGGAAGGCGTCAGATCTTTGCGCAATCTGGCGTTTGCCAATAACGCCGCGCTGACCGGCATTACGATTCCGGAGGGGTTGATCAATTTCGGGGCAAACGCATTTGCCAATTGTAAAAAACTGAAGACCGTTAACCTCCGCAGCCTGTCGGTCTGGTTTTCCGCCGTTTTTGAAAATGCTTCCGCCAGCCCCCTTTCCAACGGAGCAACGTTGACGGTCAACGGAACGCCGCTGACAGAACTGGTGATCCCGGAGGGGGTTATCGCAATCGGCAGCTATGTTTTTGCAAAATGCGCCGGTCTTACAAGCGTCGTTGCGCGGGAGGGATTGACCACGATCGGAGATTATGCCTTTCAGAACTGTCCTGACCTGACGAGCGTGGTACTTCCGGATAGTGTAATCGACATCGGTGAATACGCGTTTACCGGCTGCAAATCGCTTGCTGCGGTTGATATTCCGGCAGGCATCTCCGAAATCGGCACCGGTTTGTTTTCCAATTGTACAAGCCTGACGAATATAACGGTCCCGGAGGGGGTAACCGTAATTCACAAGTATGCGTTTAACGGATGTTCCAATCTTGCGAATGTGGATTTGCCGGATACCCTGTCTGTTATTGAGGATGCCGCGTTTTATCGGTGCTATCCGTTAAAAAGAATTGCCATCCCGGACAGTGTAAACCGCATCGGTTATGATGTGTTCCGACTCGGAGATGACGTCAATACAACAGATCCCACTCGCCCCCTGATTATCCCCCGCATTGCGGTGACGATTTACGGGCACAGCGGCACATACGCGGAATCCTATGCCAATTCAAACTACATTCCGTTCCGTGAGGTCTGCCCGGTATCGGACGGCCTGCACAACACTACGGCCGTAGAGGCGTCGGAGGCCACCTGCACCGACGGGGCCTATACCGCCGGCGAGCGGTGCGCGGACTGCGGCGAATGGATCTCCGGCCACGAGCTGACGGAGGCCCCGCTGGGCCACGACCCCGCCGAGGCGGTGCGTGAAAACGTGGTGACGCCCACCTGCACGGCGGAGGGCGGCTATGACAACGTGATCTACTGCGCCCGCTGCGGCGAGCTGCTGTCCTCTACCCCGGAAAAGCTGGCCATGACGCCCCACAGGGACGAGGTCCGCGACGGCTATTGCGACGACTGCGGCGCATATATCTGCGAGCATACGGAGACGAAGACGGCCAATGAAAAGGCGGCCTCCTGCACCGAGGACGGCTATTCCGGCGACACGGTCTGCGACGTCTGCGGTGTCACCCTGACCTACGGGCAGACCGTCCCCGCCCCGGGCCACAAGCCCTATATCAGCAAGGCGGCCGTCTCCGCCACCTGCCTTGCCACGGGCAGCACGGCGCGGGTGAGCTGTTCCGTCTGTCAGACGGTGCTCACCGAAAGCGTGGAAACGCCCATCGTCTGGCATATGGATGAAAACGGCGACGGGTCCTGCGACGTATGCCGCGCCCCCCTCGACTGCGACCGCTACGGTCTGTGCGGCGACGACTGTTATTGGTACGTGGATAACGGCACCCTTGTCCTCAGCGGCAGCGGCGCGACCTATTCCTATGCCGATCCCGCGCCGTGGGTGGCGGACGATTTTGACTACGTCTATATCAAGGAGGGCGTCACCGCCGTGGACGGCGCCTCCTTCAACGAATGCGCGAACGTGACGAAGGTCTTCGCCCCCGCCGGAACAAGCGTTTCCGGCTGTGAGAAGCCGGTGCTGACCTACACCTTTACCGACGGCGTCGCAGCCGTTTCCGGTGCGACGGGCGACGGCGCGTTCAACGCCTACGACCTGCTGAATGTCGCCTACGTGCTCTGCCTCGATCACGAGGTGAAGGGGCTGCGCTTTGACCGCCTGCAATTGAACGCCGCGGACGGCAGCGAGTTCACGGAATACGACATTCTGAAATCCGGCAAGATCGTGGATGAGAACCACTTCCGGCTTGCCTCCGGCGCGGTGGTGAACGACTTTTTCGTGAAGCCCGCCTCCTATGCCAGCTTCAACCGGGTGCAGACCCTGTTCGGCAGCGAACCCGACCGGAACCTGATCCTGCGGGTGGAGTGCGGCGACCTGCTGACGGACGAGATGAAGACGGACGGCAGCGCCTACACCGAGCAGCTGGTGCTGCGGTTTGTGGATGAGCCCGCCCCCGCAGAGGACGACGGCCACCACGGCTTTATGGATTCCTTCATCGAACGGTTCAGGGCCACCCTCGCTGCCATCCTCGCCCTGTTCAAAAAGATCATCAAGCTGTTTACCAGACGGTAACGCGGATTCCCATTTTCAGCATTTCACTTAAAACCACAACGACAATCTCCGGAGCCTCCGGGGATTGTTTTTTTTGTTCATCACGAAAAAGAGTAAAAAACGATTTGTTGTGGATATTGCGGCAGCGCGGCACCTCAGCGCCGCTTTTTGCGCAACTGAGGCTGCATACTACGGGATTTTGCCAAACCCCGTTTGAAGTCTTCTCCTTTTCCCGATAAGATTCGTAAAATCCCGTTTTTACTCCTTGAATATTTCATTTCGTTCCCGATTTTCGCGATTTCGTTCCCTTGCGGTTGATTTTTCCTCTTTTATAAGTAAACTGGAATTATCCGTTCCGGAACCGCCGATCTGCCCGACGGAAAGCAACAGCCGCTTGCCTGCCGCCGCGCGGGGCTGGGAGGGAACAAAAAAGGAGGATGATTTTTTTGAAAAAATGTTTGAGCGTGATCCTGACGGTCGTTATGCTGATCGCCATGATCCCCACTACCGTATTGCCGACGCTTTCGTTCGCCGCCAACGTGGCCAGCGGCGATTGGCATTCGGAAGAGTATGAGGGTGACCCCTACAGCCCCACGGAGATCCGCGCCACCGGCAGCGGCACGTGGACGCTGGACGACGAGGGCACCCTGACCGTCCGTGGCAGCGGAGAGATGGCCTATCATTATTATGAAAACCATTGGGGCGATTATTCGACTGTCGGTTCGTTCCCATGGACGTCTTATCCCTATCGCGATCAAATCAAAAGCATTGTCATTGAATCCGGAATTACGAATATTGGCAACGGTATTTTCGGAGGAACCAAGGTTTCCTCCGGAGAAGAAGACTATTACGCAGTTTATTATCATAATTTATATAGTGTTACCATTCCTGTCAGTGTAAAGAGCATTGATCCTCACGCATTTTCTTATTATTATGTGGCTGAGGGAATTTACAGCAATGACACCTTGGTTTATTGTTACAAAGACAGTTATGCGCATACTTATGCGAGGGAAAACGGTATTCTCTACGCCTTACTGGACGGTACGGATGAAGAGAATACAGAGCTCGGTTTTGCGGGCCGTCTGGAATGGGCTCTGAACAAGCTGACAGGCGTTTTGACCATCACTGGTTCCGGCATCATGCCTCCCTTCAAAACGTCAAAGCCTACGTGGGAACGGTATTATCGTTTCATTAAATCGGTCGTCATCGGCGAAGGCATCTCCAGCGTGAGCGAAAACGCGTTCTCCCAATTCAATCACGATAACGAATACGGGGAGTATGATTACGAATCCGAGGATTATTATTACGAATCTGGATATTATTACAACAAAAGCAGAATCGAATCGGTACAGCTGCCGTCCACGATCCAGTCCATAGGAAAATGTGCGTTCTATGGCGTAGATACACTCCGTACTATCAATATCCCGAATGGCGTGGGAGCGATCGAAAACTACGCCTTCGCTTACTGTTCCTCTCTGCCGGAAGTGACTCTGCCCGACAGCGTTGCCAGCTTTGGCGGTGCTGTTTTTAAGGGTTGTTCCCATTTGCAGTCCGCAGTGCTGCCCGCCGGGCTCACGTCTATCCCTTCTAGTACGTTCTCAGGCTGTTCACAGCTGACGGACGTTACGATTCCCGTCGGTGTAACGTCAATCAACGGTTATGCGTTTTCCGGCTGCGGCATTACTTCCATCGTTCTGCCGGACGGACTGCAAACCATCAACTCCTACGCGTTTCAGGGCAGTAATCTGGAAACGCTGATAATCCCGGAAAACGTGGAATCAATCGGCTATGAAGCGTTTTACCACTGCCCTGCGTTGACGTCGGTCGAATTCAACAACGCGGTGGACTGTTCGATCAGCAGTGAAGCGTTTGGGTCCTGTTCCGTGCTGAATCGCGTTGTCTTCAACGGTGCGGGCCAATGCGCCATTGGCAATTACGCATTCCAGAACTGCAGCGGGCTGCAAGAAGTGATTTTCAGCCCCACCGGCGAAACGACCGTTGGTTACCGCTCGTTCCGTAACTGCACAGCACTGGCCAATGTCGAGTTCAATCTTGTCAGGTCTATCGGAACAGAGGCCTTCGCCAACTGTACCTCGCTGACGTCCGTCAAATTGCCTGGTGATATGCAGAGCGTCAGCAACCGCGCCTTTACGTTCTGTACCGCGCTTGACGAACTCTATGTTTATAACAAGGAAATGTCCCTCAAGTATTCGACAGCTTACGTAGAATACGACGGCCAGAATATCCCCGATATGACCACGCCCGTCAATACGAAAATCATTGGTTATACGGGTTCTACCGCGCAGGAATATGCCGATGCGTTCAACCTTCGTTGGAACGCCATTGGGTGTGATGGAACGCATTCCGAGCATTCGTTCGTTCCTGCGAACGTTTTGTACTGCGGTACCAGTGGTTATGTGACTTACGTCTGCGAATACTGCGGCAAATCCTATAAAACAATAGAAACCGCCGCCCACAGCAGCCACAAGCTGGTCTTTATCCCAGACGCGCCGGACGCTACCTGCGGCTACAACGGCAGCGGCACCTACGCCTGCGAATTCTGCGACTATACCTATACGGACGAGGGCACGCTGGAGCATATCTATGACAAAACCTATCCCAACGGCGTTTCCTGTGAGTCTTTCCGCGACGTGATCTACACCTGCACCCGCTGCGGGGATACCTATGAGGTCTATGAGTTTGTGGATCATGACTGGGAGATCGAAAAGGGTTATGTGAATCCGAGCTATACCGACGTCGACAGCGATATGTACGCTGTTTACACCTGCCGCCGCTGCGGTGAGACACATCGTTATACTTTCAGCTATTATCATGAAAAAGGCTGGGATGAAGGACATCAATACTCCCGCAAAGTCGTCAAGACCGCCGAAAAATGCGGAGAGCGGGATTTTGTGAAATATACCTGCTCCATCTGCGGTAGTTCTTATACCCGTTGGGAGCGTTCCAACGCCGTCCACAGTGATCACAAGTACGCGCTGCAGGAGCCGCCGGTAGGCACCCTCTGCGGCGAACGCTACACCGCCACCTTCGTCTGCGAATACTGCGGCGACAGTTATACAGAAGAACAGACGCTGGAGCACAAATACGTGGAAGGCGACGTGACCTGCGAAACCATTACCGACGTGACTTACACCTGTAAATACTGCGGCGATAGCTACACCGAAGAGAACAAATTCGTGGACCATGATTGGGAGATCGAAAGAGGCTACGTAAATCCGAGCTATACGGATGCCGACAGCGATATGTACGCCGTCTACACCTGCCGCCGCTGCGGTGAGACGCATACATATTACTATAACGAGTGGTCCTGTATGGACGGACACAGCTATACCAGAAAAGTCATCAAGACCGCCGACAAATGCGGCGGGCAGGATTTTGTGAAATATACCTGCCGTGTCTGCGGATACTCTTACACCCAGTGGGTGACTTCAAGTTCCGTCCACAGCGAGCATCAATACGCGCTGCAGGAGCCGCCGGTAGGCACGGTTTGCGGCGAACGCTACACCGCCACCCTGATCTGCGAATACTGCGGCGACGCCTACACCGAGGAGCGGACGCTGGGCCATAAGTATGAAGAATCCGGCGCGGTCTGCGAAACCTTCTGCGACGTGACCTACACCTGTAAATACTGCGGCGACAGCTACACAGAAGAGAACAAGTTCGTGGATCACGATTGGGAAGTTGTGACGATCAACAATTATGAGTATTCCTACACGGATGCCGAAACGGAAATCACAAAGACCTACACCTGCCGCCGCTGCGGCGAGACCCACACCTACAACTATAATGGTTGGTCGTGTGATGGCGAACATAGTTATCAGCGCAAGGTCATCAAAGGCAAGTGCGGTGAAGAATGCTTCGTCAAATATACCTGCTCCGTCTGCGGTAATTCCTATACCACCTGGCAGGAACCCATGTATTCTGAGCATGAATACGAGCAGACCGTGATTCAGGAGGGCGACGAAGAGAACCCCAAAATCGTTCAGTACACCTGCGTTCGCTGCGGCGACAGCTACACCAGAGAGATTCCTCATGCGCAGGAATATGAAATCCACGTCGGAGAAACCGTCAATATTTACGTGCCGATTGGCGAAACCGTCTATCTGCGTTTTGTACCGGAGGCCTCTGGGTATTATATCTTCCGTTCTCATGCGGACCGCGATACTTACGGTTATCTTTACAACGCGGATCGTGAGATGATCGACAGCAACGATTGGGGCGAAGAGGACGAGGGGTACAATTTCCGCCTTCAGGATTATCTGAACGAAGGCGAAACCTATTATTTCGGCGCCCGCTTCAACGATTCCTCCGCAGAAGGATTCTTCGACGTATCCCTGCAGGAATACATTCCCCCGCACGAGCATGAATACAGCTACCGCACACAGCGGGAGTACACCGGTACCTGCACCTATGAGGAATATCAGATCTGCTATTGCGCTCTCTGCGGAGAGGAACTCTGGCAGGAATACATTGGCAGCGGCAGCGAGCACAGCTACACCGGCGAAACCATCCGGGACAACAGCTGCTATGAAGACGGCCTGATCCGTTACACCTGCGAAAAGTGCGGCGAGTCTTATGATGAATACATCCCCGCCGCCCACTCCTTTGAAGATACCTGGTATTCCCCCAGCTGCACCATGATGGGCTTTACCAGAAGGGTCTGCACGGCCTGCGGCTATGAGGAGATCGTGGACGTGACCAACGCCACCGGCCACAGAGACGTGGATTTCGACGGCTTCTGCGATATCTGCGGCGCGAACCTGAACGGCGGCGACGTACCCGCCCACACCGAGCACACCTACGGCCTCTGGCGCACCCTGATCTCGGCCTCCTGCGCCGGTAAGGGCGCGGAGATCCGCTCCTGCTCCTGCGGCGCGTTTGAAACCAGAGAGACCGAAGCCCTCGGCCACGCTGACGACGACGGCGACGGCGTCTGCGACGTCTGCCTGTGCGTGATCTCTCTGCCCGCGCCGGAAGAGCACACCGAACACAGCTTCGGCGAGTGGAAGACCGTTTCCGCCGCCGCCTGCGCCGCCCCCGGCTATGAGATCCGCATCTGCGCCTGCGGCGAATTTGAAACCCGTCAGACGGAAGCGCCCGGTCACTTTGACGCGGATCAGGACGGCGTCTGTGATCACTGCCTTGCGGTGATCGCCCTGCCCGTGATTCCCGAACCGGAAGCGCATACGACGCATACCTTTGGAGATTGGACGGTCCTGACCGTCCCCACCTGCACGGCTGCGGGTGTGGAGATCCGCACCTGCACCGGCTGCGGTGTGTTTGAAACGAAGCAGAACGAAGCCGCCGGCCACAAAGACGACGATGAGAACGGCGTCTGCGACCTGTGTGAAGCGGTTTTGAAGCTGCCCGAGCCCGAAGCCCATACCGAGCACACCTTCGGCGAATGGCAGACCGTGTCCGTCGCCACCTGCGCGGCGGCGGGTGTGGAAATCCGCGTCTGCACCGGCTGCGGCTCCTTTGAGACCCGCTCCACCGCGGTTCAGGGCCACGTTGACGCGGACCGGAACGGCGTCTGCGACGTCTGCAAGGCCGTCATCGCCCTGCCCGATCAGCCCGGCTCCGGCGACGTAACGCCCCACACGACCCATACCTACGGCGACTGGACGCGCATCTCCAACCCCTCCTGCGTCACGGCCGGCACCGAGATCCGCGTCTGCAACGGCTGCTCCGCGTTTGAGGTGCGTGAGATTTCCGCCGTCGGCCATCTGGACGACAACGGCGACGGCCTCTGCGACCGCTGCAAAACGGCGCTGACCGTTTCCGGCGGCGGCAATTCCGACGGACAGCAGGATGGTAACGGCGGGCAGCGCCGCTCCTTCTTCGACCGCATCGTCGAATTCTTCCGGAAGATCGGCGACTTCTTCCGCAATCTGTTCCGGATCAGATAAGCGAAGCGAAAACCACAACATCCATTCAGCGGACCGTTCCCTTGCCGGAAAAGGCGGGGGAGCGGTCCTTCTTTGCGCTTCGCTGCGGGGCTGCGGGAGACAATCCCCGCTTGACATATTTTTTCCCGACGGGTACAATACTCTTATACGCAACCGGTCGGGAGGGGAGTGCTGTGACGTTCATCAACTATGCGCACCGCGGGGCCAGCGCCCACGCGCCGGAAAACACCATGCGCGCGTTCCGGCTGGGGGTCGCTCTCGGCGCCAACGGTATTGAAACGGATATCCGGCGGACGAAGGACGGCGTTTTGGTGCTGTTCCACGACGAAAGCCTGCTGCGGCTGACCGGCGATTACCGGCGCATTGCCGATTTGACCCGGGAGGAGCTGGCGGCTGTGCGGATCGCGTCGCCCGACGGCGCTGAGGCTGACGTCGTCCCGACGCTGGCGGAATTTCTCGCCTTTGTCAAGGCGCTTCCCGTCGCCCTCGCGCTGGAGCTAAAGGCCGAAGGGATCGAGGAAGCCGTTGAAACCGCCGTCAAAGAAAGCGGCGTCGGGGGCAGGTGCGTCGTCACCTCCTTTGAGCTTGAATATCTGCGCCGGGTCAAGGAACTGAATCCTGCCCGGCGGGTGGGGCTGCTGACCCGCTCGGTGGACGACGGCGTGATTGCCGCGCTGAAAGCGCTCGGCGCGGAGCAGATCTGCCCCAAGGCGGAGCTGCTGACGCCGGAGCTGGTGCGGTCCCTCCATCAGGAGGGGTTCTCCGTGCGGGCATGGGGCGTGAAGGACGAGGCCCTGATGGAACACGCCTTCCGCTGCGGGGTGGACGGCATGACCGTGAATTTCCCGGACAGGCTGAAAGCGCTGCTGGACGGCGAACGGACATAACGACAAAGGCAGAGGTGTTTTTCATGAAATACGGCGAATCGGTCTTTGATATCGCGTATCTGCTGCTGGCGCTGTTCTGCGGCTGCCTGATGCTGCGAAAGGCAAGGAACAGGACGGAAAAGCAGATGGGGCTGGCGGCGCTGATCCTCGGCGGGGGAGACGCGTTCCATCTGGCGCCCAGGGTAGTCAACTATTTTTCCGAAGGGGACCTGACCGCCGCTCTGGGGATGGGCAAGCTGGTGACCTCCCTCACCATGACGGTCTTTTACCTGCTGATGTATGATATCTGGCTGGGATATTACCGTGAAAGAGAAAACAAAAAGGCGACCGCCGCCGTGTGGGCGCTGTTGGGCCTGCGCACGGCGCTGTGCCTGTTTCCGCAGAACGGCTGGCTGACCAACGACAGCCCCATGGCGTGGGGGATCATCCGCAACCTGCCCTTCACGGCGCTGGGGGCGCTGATCGTGGTACTGTACTTCCGCAGGCGCGGGGCGGACAGGCGCTTCCGCTTTATCTGGCTGCTGGTCACGCTGTCATTTCTGTTCTATCTGCCGGTGGCCGTCGGCGCGGGCGCGCTGCCCATGCTGGGCATGCTGATGCTGCCCAAAACCGTCTGCTATATCGTGATGCTGCTCACCTTCACCGCCGCCGTGGTGAAGGACGGCCGCGCGGAAACGGAGTAGGAACCATGTGCGGAAGATTTCATTTCGGGGCCGAGCCCTCCGACGAGCGGGTGAAAAAGATCGTCTCTCTGATGGAGCGGGATTATCCCGGCGAATACAAGACGGGGGAGATCTTCCCCGGCGATACCGTCCCCGCCGTCATCGGCGAAGGGGGACGGCTCCGCCACGTGCCGGGAACCTTCGGCTTTCCGGGGTTCAACGGCGGCAGGCTGCTCATCAACGCCCGGGCGGAAACCGCCGAACAGAAGCCGACCTTCGCGCAGGCCCTGCGGGAGCGGCGGGCGATCCTCCCCGCCGACGGCTTTTACGAGTGGAGCCACGACGGCAAAAAGACGAAATATCTGTTTACGCTGAACGAATCGCGGACAATTTATCTCTGCGGAATCTATAAAAACATTGACGGGCGGTGTCATTTCGTGATCCTCACCCGCCCCGCCAACGAATCCATGATCGACGTGCACGACCGCATGCCGGTGATCGCCTCGGCGGAGCAGGTGCGTCCCTATCTGACGGACCTGAACGCGGCAAGACAGATCCTGGCAGAGGCCAACCCCATGCTGCGGCGGCAGGAGGCGTCAGCCGCCGCGCCGGACGGAACAGGAGGAGCGGAATGATTTACACCCCATTGACCAAAAAAGCCCTGAAGCTGTGCTTTGAGGCGCACAAGGATCAGGTAGACAAAAGCGGCATGCCCTACGTGTTCCATCCCTTTCATCTGGCGGAGCAGATGGAGACGGAGGAGACCGTGGTGACCGCGCTGCTGCACGACGTGGCGGAGGATACGCCCTGTTCCGTGGCCGATCTGGCCGCCATGGGGTTCCCCCGCAGCGTCACCGACGCGCTGACGCTGCTGACCCACGACGAGGCGGTCCCGTACCGGGAATACGTGGCCGCCGTCAAAACGAATCCCATCGCGGCGGCGGTGAAGCTGGCGGATCTCCGCCACAACAGCGACCTGAGCCGTCTCGATACCGTTGACGAAGCGGCGCTGCTGCGCAGGGAGAAATATCAGCGGGCGATCGCGCTGCTGCTTGACGAAGGCGACGCGGGAGGAACGGAGGACCCGGAATGAGAAACGACAATATTGAGATGCTGCATGAAACGCTGGCGGTTTTTCAGCGCGGCGCGTATGAACGCGGCGGAAAAACGGTTTTGCTGCGCACGGACCCGGACCGGCGCCGTCAGGCGATCGTGCTGCTGCCAGACGACCTGCGGGGACTGGAAGCGAGCCGCCCCCGTGAAACGGTCCGCGCCGCGGAGCGCTGCGCTTACGGCTGCGTCAATACGGACAGCTTCACCGCCGCCCTTCGGCTCAGCGCGGAAGCGGGCAAGCAGTCCACCCCGGTGCTGGTGCTGAATTTCGCCAACCCCGTCAATCCCGGCGGCGGCGTCCGCTACGGCGCAAGGGCGCAGGAGGAGGACCTCTGCCGGAAGAGCTCGCTGCTGCTGTCGCTGGAAAGCGAAGCGGCGGAGGCCTATTACCGCTATAACCGCAGCCTGCATACGAATATGGGTTCCGACGCGCTGATCCTCACCTCGACCGTCGAGGTGATCCGCGACGAGACGGGAGAGCTGCTGGAAGAGCCGGTGACCGTCTCCGTGCTGACCTGCGCCGCGCCCATGATCACGTCCGGCACGGAGGGGCTGACGCAGCTGCAATACCGCGAGCTGCTGTTCCGCCGCATCACGGGCCTATTGAAATGCGCCGCGGCCTTCGGTTACGATAAACTGGTCCTCGGCGCGTGGGGCTGCGGGGCCTTCGGCAACGACGCCGCCCTCATGTCCGATCTCTTCTTTCAGGCGCTGAAGGAGCTGCGCTACTGCGGCATGACGGAAAAAGACCTGTTCCGCCGGGTGGAGTTTGCCGTGCTGGACCGCACCGCCATGCAGTATAACTTCCGTCAGTTTGAGCGGAACTTTACCCAAACGAATTTCTACCGGGACGAGCCCCCGGAAAAAGCGGAACGCCCGGAGACGGCCCCCGTGGGAACGCCGCCCTCTGCGGATAAGATCCGCGGCTGCCTGTTCGGCGGCGCGGCGGGTGACGCGCTGGGCTACGCCGTGGAGTTCCGTGGGGAAGAAAGCATCTTCTCCCTCTACGGCCCCGGCGGCATCACGCGGTATGAGCTGGCCCCCGGCCGGG
>CADAMO010000013.1 GCA_902788995.1 Oscillospiraceae bacterium | reverse complement strand
TTCAACTATCACGGCGTGGGGATTTTCCCCGGCATGGAGATCTCCGGCAATCTCGGCCACGTCAACGTCTTCGGGGAGCATTTTCTGGTCCGCTCTGTCAACCGGCCTCAATGCCGGGAGGACTATGAGGCGCTGATCGGATATTTCCGTTCCCGCGGCGCGCATATCAGCATCAACCACCCGCTGGACCGCAGCTTGCTGTGGCGGCTGGGCGTTGAGGATTTTCAGCCGGACAGCGTGGAGGTCTGGAATTCCCCCATGCATAACGACGACGTCTACTGCCTGAAATGGTGGCATCAAAAGCTGCTGGCAGGGGAGTTCATTCCGGCTGTGGGCGGCAGTGATTTCCACCGGGATTACTACGTGACGCGGCTGGTGGCGTCTCCCACCACCTACGTCTACGCTTTCTCCAACACGCTGGCGGATGTGCGGGCGGCCATCTGCGCCGGTCACGTCTTCGTCACCAATTCGCCCAGCGCTTCCCGCCTTTTCCTCACCTGCGGCGAGAAGGTGCCCGGCGATACCGCCGATCTGGCCAGGGATCGGGACGTGACCGTCTCCTGCGATTTCCTTCGCAGAGGGCAGATCCTGCGGGTCTACAACAACGACCGGGAGATCCTGACCTACCGGGCGAAAAAGCGTGAGAACGGCGTTTCGTTCACGCTGCCGGTGGAAGCCCGCGGCTTCGTGCGGGCGCAGGTGGGGTATCAACTGACCGGTCCCGCCGCCGACTTCTACGAGTTCGGCGCCACGAAGTTCAAGCGCCACACCCCCGGCGAAGGCGTGCCGGAGTTTATTTACAGCTTCACGAACCCGATCTTTTTCGTGTGAGGATATGTCAAAAAAAGAAATCGAACCCATTGCGGTGATCCATACGCCCTTTTCCTCCAAATTCGGCATCCCGCGGCAGAGCGGGCTGGCCGCTTCCCCGGGGCGCATCGTCTTTGAAAAGGCCTACCGCAGCCCGGAGGCGGTGCGGGGATTGGAGGAGTACAGCCACCTGTGGCTGATCTGGGAATTCACCGAGGCAAAAAGCGAGGGCTGGTTGCCCACGGTGCGCCCGCCGCGGCTGGGGGGCAACAAACGGGTGGGCGTGTTCGCCACCCGCTCGCCCTTCCGCCCCAATTCGCTGGGGCTTTCCTGCGTGAAGCTGGAACGCGTCGCGCTGGAGGAGCCGGAAGCCCCCGTGCTCTACGTGACGGGGGCCGATCTGCTGGACGGCACCCCGATCTACGACGTGAAACCCTACCTGCCCTTTGCCGACAGCGTGCCCCAGGCCCGGGGCGGCTTTGCGGACGGCGTGCGGGAGCAGAGGCTGGCGGTGACGGTGCCGGAGTCCCTGCGTTTGGCGCTGGGGGAGGACCTGCCCGTGCTGACGGAGATCCTCGCGCAGGACCCCCGTCCCCATTATCAGGAGGACCCTGACCGGGTGTATCGCTTTGAATACGGCGGCTGGCACGTGGGCTTCAAGGTGGCGGACGGGCAGCTGACCGTCGTCTTCGCGGAACGGCGCTGACGCCTGCCCGTTTCAGGGAAACAATTGTGAAATCGTAGAATGAATCATATTGAAAGAGGAGAAAAAATGAATCGGATTTTTTCGGCAAAATGGATCAAGGCAAACCGCAGCAACAAAACCTGCGCCACGGATTTTATCCGCTCCTTTACCCCCCGCGGCAGGGTGGAAAAGGCGGAGCTGACGCTGACCGCCCGGGGCGTGTTCGTGGCGTGGCTCAACGGCCGGCGGGTGGGGGAGGACCTCTTCGCGCCGGGCTGGACGGTCTACACCAGGCGGCTGCAGTACATGACCTACGACGTGACGGCGCTGCTTACGGAGGGCGGCAACGAGCTGACCGTCGGCGTGGGCCGGGGCTGGTTCTTCCACGACGATAAGGAACTGGCCGCCAAAGGCCTGAAGCACGACGAGGCGGCGCTGCTCTGCGCCCTGACCCTGCGCTATGAGGACGGCACGGAAGAGGCCGTGCTCTCCGACGAGAGCTGGTCCACCCGCCGCAGCAGCGTGATCTATAATGATATCTATAACGGCGAAACGCTGGATCTCACCGCCCGCAAGGGCGCGGCCCGTCCGGCGGTTGCCGTGAACTTTACCAAACGGATCCTGATCCCCGCCGAGGGCGAGCCCGTGCGGGAGCAGGAGCATATCCCGGGGCAGAAGCTGATCGTCACCCCCAAGGGGGAGACGGTGGTGGATTTCGGGCAGGAGGTCACCGGCTACGTGTCGTTTTCCGCCAAAGCGCCCCGTGGCGCGCAGATCACCCTGCAGCACTTTGAAATGCTGGATAAAGAGGGCAACGTCTATACGGAGAATCTGCGCAGCGCGAAAGAGCGGTTCACCGTTATTGCGAACGGCAAGCCCTTTACGGTGAAGCCGCAGTACACCTTCTACGGCTTCCGCTATATTCAGGTGACGGGGCTGGAAACGGTGGACCCGGCGGCGTTCACCGCCATCGCCGTCCACTCCCAGATGAAGCGCACCGGCCATTTCTCCTGCGCCAACGACCTGCTCAATCAGTTCGTCCACAACGTGCTGTGGGGGCAGAAGGGCAACTTCCTCGACGTGCCCACCGACTGCCCGCAGCGGGACGAGCGTCTGGGCTGGACGGGCGACGCGGAGATGTTCTGCCGCACCGCCGCCATCAACTACGACGTGCGGAAATTCTTTGACAAGTGGTATGCGGATATCGCCGCCGACCAGCATGAGGATGGGTCCATCCCCTTCGTGGTGCCCAACGTCAGCAGCAAGATCGGCCACGGCAGCGGGTCCCCCGCGTGGGACGACGTGGCCACCGTCCTGCCCTGGGAACTGTATATGGCCTACGGCGACAAGGACCGCCTGCGCCGCCATTATCCCACTATGAAAAAATACGTGGACGGCCTGATCGACCGCTGCCGCGACGCGAACGCCCCGGAGGACAGGGAGTTCGCCCGCCCCTGGACCACCGAGGGCTTCGGCGACTGGCTGAGCCTGGAGGACCTGAGCCGCGAGCACGGCGTGGGCGAGACCGACCGGGGGCTGATCGCCACGGCCTATCTCTGCTATGGTTTGCAGGTGCTGATCAAATCCGGCCTGATCCTCGGCTATGACGTCAGCTGGTATGAATACGTTCTGAAAAACGTGACCGCCTTCTTCCGGGCGGAATATATGGAAAACGGCCGCATGAAGCAGGATCTGCAGACCGCCATGGTGCTGGCGCTGGTTTTCGGCCTCACCGACGACCCCGCCGCCACGGCCCGCCAGCTGGCGGATAACGTGCGCCGCCTCGGCCGCCTCACCACCGGCTTTATCGGGGCCACCCATCTGCTGGACGCCCTGACGCTGGCGGGGGAGGATACCCTTGCGGTGGACCTGCTGCTGAAAACGGACTATCCCTCCTGGCTGTACGCCGTCACCATGGGCGCCACTACCGTCTGGGAGCGTTGGAACGGCATGTACCCCGACGGCACCTTTGCGGATAAGGGCATGAACTCCTTCAACCATTATGCCTACGGCAGCGTGTTCTCCTGGATGTTCCGGCGTCTCGCGGGCATCGCGCCGGTGGAATCCGCCCCCGGCTACGCCGCCGTCCGGTTCGCGCCCGCGCCGGATGAACGCATCCCGTGGGTCAAAGCGTCGCTGGAGACCGACCGGGGCACGGTGGCCTCCTCCTATCAGAAGACGGAGACCGGCTGGCGCTTCCGCTTCACCGTGCCGGCTGGCAGCGTCGCCACGGCGGAGCTGTTCGGCAAAACCTATCCGCTGCACACCGGCGACAACGTGATCGAGACCGCCCCGTGACCGGCGGCAGCGCTTTGACGGACCGATGAAACAATCCTATTGAAAAAAGGGGGGCGCTGTGATGCGCAATAACCTGCAGCAAACGCAAAAAACCGGCTTCCGCACCTGGCTGCTGGTCTGGGGGCTTGGGCTGGCCGGGCAGATCTGCTGGAACATGGAAAACCAGTGGTTCAACACCTTCGTCTACGCCAAAATCGGCAAGGACCCCTCCATCATCACCGGCATGCTGATCTGCTCCGCCGCCGCCACCACCTTCGCCACCTTCTTCTTCGGCACCTGGGCGGACCGCACGGGCCGCCGCCGCAGCTTCATCGCCTGGGGCTATATCCTGTGGGGCGTGTTCACCATCGCCTTCGGGCTCACCCAGTTCATCAGCCGCGAGATGTATCTGCTGATGGCCGTCAGCGTGGTGCTGGCGGATACGGTCATGAGCTTTTTCGGCTCCATGGGCAACGACGCGGGCTTCAACACCTGGACCAACGACGTCATGACGGACCGCAACCGGGGACAGATCGGCGCGGCGCTGGCCACACAGCCGGTGCTGGGCACCATTCTCGGCACCGTGGTGGGCGGCATGCTGGTGGGCGAAAACGACGACTACCTGCGGCTGTTCATCGTCATGGGTGTGTTCGTCATCGTCTTCGGCGTGATCTCCCTGTTCTCCCTGAACAAAAAGGACGACGTGGCCCCCTCCGTGCGGGGCTCCTTCTGGAAGCAGTTCCTCAGCGTGTTCAACTTCAAAAAGTTCTTCGCCCTGAAAGAGCTGGTGTGGGTCAACGTGGGCGTGGCCGTCTTCTTCATCGGCTTCAACGTCTATTTTGCCTACATCGGCAACTACCTGATCTATTACCTGGGCTATACGGCGGATATGATGGGCATTATCGAGGCGGTGCCGCTGGTGCTGGCCATGCTCACCGCCATCCCCATCGGCATTCTCATCAACAAAAACAAGCACCCGGTCATCGCGCTGGCCTCCATCGCCGTCAACATCGCCGGGCTGATGATCCTCTTCCCCGTCAAGGCGGCGAGCGTCGATCCGCAGCAGATCTTCAATCCGGTGCTGTGGCTGGGCATCTTCGTGGTGGGCGTCGGTTACGTGGGCATTTTGCAGACCACCAAGGTCTGGACCAAGCAGCTCTATCCGGCGGAGGCCAAGGGCCAGTTCGAGGGCATCTGGATCCTGTTCTTCGTGCTGATCCCCATGATCGGCGGCTCCCTCATCGGGCAGGCGGTGGTCAAAACCAGCGGCGAGACCTTCGTCAACGCCGAAAGCGGACTGACGGAGTACGTGCCCAACGGCAACGTGTTCCTGGTGGGCGCTGCGGTGATCCTGCTGTCGGTGATCCCCTTCCTGCTGGCGGCCAAATACCACCGCCGGCGCCGGGCGGCGGAACAGCCGTAAGCCGGATTTTCTCTTCCAAAAAAAACAAAAAGCCGAAGCGCGAGGCCTCCGCCTTACCCTTCGGTTTCTTTCTATAATGATTATATCATTTCTTTTCGGAAAAATCAAGCCTGTAAAAATCGGACGGAATGTGATATACTGTATGCAAAAATCCGAGGAAACGGAGGGCGGGGCATGGACCGGAGCGAGCAGGCCTATTTTGAGGACGTATGCGGCTATCTGGAAGCAGAGATCACGCGGCTTCGGGAAGAGAGCGCGGCGCTGAAGCGCGATATGCGCGAGGCCGGAAAGCAGTTCACCGCGGAAAATCCCTACGGCGCGGTGTATCAGAACCCCTATAACTACACGTCGGAGGCGGGTCAGCACATCGCGGAAATGGAGAAAAAGCTGGCGACGGCGGAAGCCGACCTGGCCGAGGCGGCGTATTTGGAAAAGCTGCGGCAGTCGCCCTACTTCGGCCGGGTGGATTTCACCGAAACGGAGGGGGACGGGGAGACCTGTTATATCGGGCTGCGGACGCTCCTGCGCAGGGAGGATCACCGCTTTCTGACCTACGACTGGCGCGCGCCGGTCAGCGCCCTGTTCTACGCGGGCGAGGTGGGGCCCGCCTCCTACGACGCCCCTGGCGGCCCGGTGAAGGGCGAGATCACCCGTGTCCGCCAGTATCAGTTCCGGCAGGGCCGCCTTGCCGCCTGCTGGGACGCGGATCTGCGCATCGACGACGCGGTGCTGCGGGACGTGCTCTCCGGGGCCTCCGGCGAGCGGATGAAGACCATCGTCAGTACCATCCAGCGGGACCAGAACCGGGCCATCCGGGCGGACGCGTCAAAGAGCCTGGCGGTGTTCGGCCCTGCCGGGTGCGGCAAAACCAGCGTGGGCATGCACCGGTTGGCATGGCTGCTGTATGAGGCCCGCGCCGCTCAGACGCAGCCCAATCTGCTGATGTTCACCGCCAACGAGGCCTTCCGCGCCTACGTGTCCGGCGTGCTGCCGGAGTTGGGCGAGCGGGAGATCCGTTCCTGTACCTACGCGGACCTGTTCCGCAAGCACCTGAAGGGGTTTACCGTGGAGAGCGCCCTCGCCCAGACGGAGGCGCTGCTGGCCGGGGACCCCGACCGGGAGATGAGCGTGCAGGCCGCCTACGCGCCGGAATTCATCGCTTACGCGCAGCGGTATCTGTCAGCCCTCCCGGCGCGGTTCGTCACCCTGTCCCTCTTCGGGCAGACCGTGATCCCCGCATCGGCGCTGAAGGAAAAGTTCGCCGCCCTGTCCGCCCCCGGCGCGGGGGAGAAGCTGGCGGTGCTGAAAAACTGGGCGCGGGAGGAGATCCGCCGCTATTTTACCGCCCACCGCAAAACGGTCTACGCCGCCGTGATGCGCGGCACCGGGGTGGATGAATCCACCGACGCGGCCTACGCGAAGCTGAAGGAGACCTTTCTGCGTAAGTCGGAAACGATGATCGACGGGGCGGTGTGCACCGACCCTGCGGTGCTCTGCCGCCGCATGGCCGTCTCCTTTTACGGGGAAAACGAACAGACCGCCGCCCTCTGCCGGCGGCTGGAAAGCGGCAGACTGCGGTTCGAGGAGGGCGTGCTGCTGCTGTGGATCCGGGCCGCTCTCGGCCTGTGCAAGGAACGTTCGCTGCCGACCCATATCCTCATCGACGAAGCGCAGGACTACGCGCCGTTGCAGCACCTCACGTTGCGGCTGCTGTACCCCGCCACGGTTTTTACCCTGCTGGCGGACGTCCATCAGGGGATCGTTCCGGCGGCGGACAGCCTCGACGCCCGGCGGATCGCCGCCGTCTACGGGGCGACGCCCTTTGAGATCGCCAAAAGCTACCGCAGCACGAAGCAGATCGGCGAATTTGCCAGGCGGTACCTGCCCGGGGCGGATTACGAGCTGTTTGACCGGGAGGGGAGTGAGCCGGTCTTTCACGAGGCGGCGGACCCGGCGGAGACGGCGGCGGAGATCATCGGCGGGCTGCCCGAACGGTATCGCTCCGTGGGGGTGATCCTGACCACCGTGAGGGAGGCGAAACGCTTCTGCGCGGCGCTGAAGCCGCTGGTGGAATGCGACGCGGTCCTCTCCGCCAACGATCCCATCCGGGGCCGGGTGGTCTGCCTGCCTGCGGCGCTGGCCAAGGGCTTGGAATTTGACGCGGTGATTCTGCCCGATTTCCGGCAGGCGGAAAAAAACGCCCGCGTCGCCTATCTGATGACGACGCGCGCGCTGCACGAATTGCATTTGATTGTATAAACGAAGCGGCTGCGTCAGAAAACTCTGCGCAGCCGTTCTCTCTCTTTTATCCCGCCACTTCGTCCCGGGGCGGATCGTCCGGGAAAGCCGCCTGCGTCGTCGGTTCCTCCGTCTGAGGCGCTTCCGTCGTCGGTTCCCCGTCGAGGGGGTCCTCGGTCGACGGTTCTTCCGGCGGGTTCTCCGGCGGAACGGTGATCTCGTCCGGTTCAACGGCGTTGACCAGCAGCGACGAGAGGTGATACCGGGCGTTGAAGGATTCCAGCCCCATGAGCAGGACGATATAGTCCCTGCCGTTGACCCGCCAGGCGGAGAGCAGACAGCAGCCGGCGTCCTCCGTATAGCCGCCTTTCAGGCCGAATACGTGGGGGTCGTAGAAGCGGTCCTCCGGGTTCAGGTAGCGATTGGTGCTCTTCCACGTCTGCGGATTTTCCTCTCCTGCCGGCGTGAAGGTCGTCTCAAACGTACCGCATACGGCCGTCAGCAGCTCGTTCTGCAGGGCCGCCCTTGCCAGCGTCAGCAGGTCCCGGGCGGTGGTGTACTGTCCCGGCGCGTCATAGCCGTCGGGGGAGACGACGCAGGTGTCCGTCATGCCCAGCTCCAGCGCCGTTTCGTTCATCAGCGATGCAAACCGGGCGACAGCCTCCCGCGGGTCCGGGCAGTCCCCTAAGGTTCTTGCCACGTTGACCGCCACGCAGTAGGCGGCGTCGTTGCCGCTGGGCAGCATCATCCCGTACAGGAGCTGCTCCAGCGTCAGCCGCCAGCCCTTTTTCAGATCGCTGACGGAGGAATCCTTGCCGATCAGATCAATCTCGTCCCCCACGGTGAAGACGTCGTCGGGGGCGCAGTATTTCAGGGCCGTCAGCGCCGTCAGCAGCTTGATCACGCTGGCGGGCGCTGTTTTTTCATCAATATTTTTCCGGAACAGCAGCCGGTTGTCTGTGGCGTCGTAGAGCAGCGCCCGGGGCGCGTCGATTGCCACGTCCGGCGATTCTCCCTCAATGGGCGGCGTGAAGGGCATCTCCGCCGGGAACAGCTTTTCCAGCCCCACGGAACGGCGCAGCACAAGGCGCGCGTCCGCAGGGGTCACGTCTCCGTCCAGATCCACGTCCAGCGGCACGGCGATCCCCTCCGCCGGTTCCAGTCCCACGGCGATCCGCAGCACCAGACGGGCGTCGGCCGGCGTGACGCTTCCGTCGCCGTCCGCGTCGCCGCAGACGGAAACGGCAAAACAGGGGGCAGCCAACGAAAACAACAGTGCGACGGCACAGAGCAATCCTGATAGCTTTTTCATGGCGTCCGGTTCCTCTTTATGATTGATTACTGGGCGAAGGCTTCGATCACCAGCAGCTTCGCGCCGTCGTAGGCGCGCTGCAGCATGGCCTCTTCATCCGGCAGCATGGCCTCGATCTCTCTGGCGTATTCCGGCGTGGGCCGGGTGCGGGGGTGGCGGGGGGTAAACACCGTGCAGCAGTCCTCGTAGGGGCGGATGGAGATGTCGAAGGTGTCGATCTTGCGGGAGATCTCAATGATCTCGTTTTTATCCATGCCGATGCAGGGGCGGAACACGGGCAGCGCGGCGCACTCGTCGGTGCATTTCAGCGCGTGAATGGTCTGGCTGGCCACCTGACCGAGGCTTTCCCCGGTGATCAGCGCGTCGCAGCCCTGCCACAGGGCAATGCGGGAGGCCAGCTTCATCATCACCCGGCGCATGGTCACGGTGAACATCTCCTCCGGGCAGTTGTCCCGGATGGCTTCCTGAATCTCGGTGAAGGGTACGGTGAACAGGTTCACCCGGCCGGAATACATGGAAACGCGGCCCAGCAGCTCGTGGACCTTCATCTCCGCCAGCTCGGAGGTATAGGGGGGCGAGGCGAAGTGGACGGCGGTGAGCTTCACGCCGCGCTTGGCCATCATATAGCCCGCCACGGGGGAGTCGATGCCGCCGGAGATCAGCAGGCAGGCCCTGCCGGAGGTGCCGGTGGGCATGCCGCCCGCGCCCTTGAGCTGCGCGCCGTGGATATAGACGCTCTCGTCCCGCACCTCCACGGTGACGGTGACCTCGGGGTTGTGCACGTCCACCTTGATGCCACGCACTTTGGAGAGGATATAACCGCCTACCTCGTCGCAGATCTCCGGGGACTTGAAGGGGAAGGTTTTGTCGGAGCGCTTTGCCGTCACCTTGAAGGTTCTGGCGAACAGCAGCTCGTCCTTCAGGTAGTCGTAGGCCATTTCACGGATCTTGTCAATGTCCTTTTCGCACACGGCGCAGCGGGAAATGCCCACGATGCCGAAGACTTTCTGGATGCGGCTGACCGCCTCGTCCAGGTCGATCTCTTCGTTTTCCGGCTCCACCACGATGACGGACTGGGCCTTGCGGAAGGTGAAATTGCCCAGGGAGCTGATGCGCTCCCGCATGTTCTTGATCAGCGTATCCTCAAAGGTGGAGCGGTTCAGCCCCTTGAGGGCCAGCTCGCCGTCTTTGATGAGTATGATTTCTTTCATGTTGTTCGTCCTTTTCTATGTATATAAATTGGCAGTTCGTCGCGTCGATGGCAAATCGCAGCGCGGCTCAGTAACAAGGTAGCACGGCAAATCCCTGTTTACAGCTTCGTCCTGATTTCCTTCGTCGCGTTGGCGAGGGCGCGGAGGAAGCCGTCCATTTCCTCAAACGTGGTGTACCGGCTCATGCTGACCCGCACGGCGGAATCAATTCTTGCCGGGGGCAGGCCCATGACGGAGAGCACCTCGCTGCGGTGGCCTTTTTTGCAGGCGGAACCGGCGGAAACGTAAATGCCCCGCTCGCTGAGATAGTTGATCAGCACCTGGGAGGGGATTCCCGCCACGGAGAGGTTGAGGATGTAGGGCAGGCCGTCGGCGGGGGAGTTGACGGTAACGCCCGGAATGTTTTTCAGCTTTTCCAGCGTATAGCGGCGAAGCTGCTGCATCTTCTCCAGCGACTGGCGGGGATCCGGCAGCGCAGCGGCCGCCGCGCCGAAGCCCGCGATGGCGGGCAGCGCCTCCGTGCCTGAAAACAGGCCGTTTTCCTGTCCTCCGCCCACGATATAGGGCCTGATCTGCACGCCCTTGCGGATGTACAGCGCGCCAACGCCCTTGGGGCCGTGGATCTTGTGGCCGCTGATCGTCAGCAGGTCGATCCCCATTTTGCCGGGCTTTACCGGCAGCTTGCCGAATGCCTGAATGGCGTCCACGTGGATCAGCGCCGGGGCTCCTGCGCGCCGTGCCGCCTTTTGCAGCAGCTCCACGGGGTTGATCGCCCCGGTCTCGTTGTTCACCAGCATACAGCTGATGAGGATCGTGTTTTTGTTGACCGCCCGCAGCAGGTCCTCGGGGGCGAAAGCGCCGTTGGCGGAGGGCTTCAGGCGGATCACCTCAAAGCCGCGCTCCTCCAGCCGGGCCATGCAATTGGCGACGCTGGGGTGCTCCGTAGCGGTGGTCACGATGCGGTTGCCCGCCCGCTTTTTCATTTCTGCCGCGCCGAAAATCGCCGTGTTGTTGGCCAGCGTGCCGGAGTGGGCAAAATAGACTTCCTCCGGCGCGCAGGAGAGCGCCTCCGCGATCCGGCCCCGCGCCGTCTCCAGCGCGGTTTTGGCCCGCACGCCCTTGGCGTGCACCGCCGAGGGATTGCCGTAGTTCTCCGTCAGCAGCGGCAGCATGGCGTCGACCGCCTCCCGGCACACCTGCGTGGTGGCCGAGTTGTCAAGATAGATGTCCAAATCTATATCAAACCTTTCGGTGGAAAAATCGAACGGAAAAAATCCGATTCATTATATTATACTAAAGAAAACGATCTGTGTAAACTGTTTTTTCAAAACAGCCGCCGTTTTCTCTCTGCGGGAACAGCATTTTGCAATACGGTAAGCCGCTCTGATTGGCAAATAGTGACAAAAAGGTGATTGTCTGCGGATTGACGATTGACTATCCTTTTTTTCTCGGATAAAATAAAAAGTGACACAAAAGCGGAAAGTGACAAAACCGTCACCGGAATGTCACCGAAATGTCACTTGCGCCGCTTATGATGAAAACAAACAGAAGGGAGTATCTTTATGAAGAAAACACTGTCCATCCTGTTATCGCTGTTGATGCTGTTTTCCGCCGCGCTGCCCGCGTTCGCGGCAGACGGCAACGGCGAAGAAACCGTTGTGGTCGTCGATCCGATCGACGATCAGGCCTCTATTTTCGTTCCCGACGACGTCGACGTCAACGTCGACTGGGACGGCGTTTTTAACGCCATCCGTGACGCTGTAACCAATCATCAGGATTCCGTTTCGATTTTAGAGTTCAACATCCCTTATTCGGGGACGCAGGACGATCCGAATATCCAGTACATCAAGAATTTCCTGTTCTATGAGCCCGTTCTGCTCAGAACCTGCAAGCAGTTTTCTTACAACATCCGCAATACCGGGACAGGCACGATCCTGTCTTATCTGAATCTGGGCGACTATTACCAATACGATCAGGAAACCTATCTGGCCATGGCGGACGCCTGCAACGACGCCGCCACGCAGCTGCTTTACGGCATCGGGGACAACGAGTTTCTTTCCGACGCGGAAAAATGCCTGATCCTTCACGACCGTCTGGCGGCGTGGTGCGGCTATGATATTGTCAATTACAACAGCGGGACGATCCCCAACGAATCCTATTGCGCCTACGGCCCGCTGGCGCTGCAGATCGGCGTTTGCCAAGGGTACGCCATGGCTTACGGCTGGATGCTGGATATCCTCGGCATTGAAAATTATTACATCTCCTCAAAGACGATCAATCACGGCTGGAATCTGGTCCGCATTGACGACGATACCCCCTACTTCATCGACGTGACGTGGGACGATCCCACCTGGGACGTGACCGGCCGTGTGAATCATACCAACTTTTTGCAGTCCTTCGCCACCTTCTCCGCCGGACACAGGAACGCGACGGATTTCACGGATGAACCCTCCTCCACGGTATATGAGGACAGCTATTGGAAAGCGATCACCTGTGAGTTCCAGCTGATCGGCGACAAGCTGTATTACGTGGACGGCAGCGCCTACGTCAACCAGAGTTATCCCACCTGCGGCAACGGGGATCTGAAATGCCTGGATCTCTCCACCGGCGCCGAGACCACGCTCATGACGATCGACAGTCTGTGGACGACCGCGAACGGCGGTTTCTATTCCGACTGCTATACCCGGCTTGCCTCCATCGGCAGCAAGCTGTTCTATTCCACGCCGGATGAGATCCGTTCTTATGATATCGCCACCGGGGAGGACGCGTTCGTCTATGCGCCGGACTTCACGCAGTATGAGGCAGGCAGCCGTATCTACGGCCTGACCCAGCGCAGCGGCACGCTGTACGTGATGATCAACACGAAGCCCAACGCCACGGAGGCTTCCCCCGGCACGGTGGAAACCGTCCCCTCCTGCACCGGGCACGCCGACAAGGTTACGCTGGAAACGCTCACCCCCGCCACCTGCGCGCAGGGCGGCGAGATCAGATACATCTGCGCGGACTGCCGCGCCATCGGCACGGCGGAAACCGCCCCCGACCCCGCTCTGCACGTCTTTGGTGAGTGGACTACCGTGACCGCCGCCACCTGTACGGCAGGGGGGTCGGAGAAGCGCACGTGCGCCAACTGCGACGCCTTTGAGACCCGGGAGACCGGCGTTGACGCTAACAACCACGTGAACACCGAAAACCGCCCGGCGGTCGCCGCCACCTGCGTCGCGCAGGGCAGACAGGAGGGCGTCTGGTGCTTCGACTGCCAGAAGTTCGTCTCCGGCGGCGAAGCGATCAACCCGGATCCCGACGCCCACACCTTCGGCGACTGGACCGCCGTTGCTGCCGCCACATGCTCCGTCAAGGGCACGGAGAGACGCGACTGCGTCAACTGCGAAGCCTTTGAGACGAGGGAGACCGCCCTTGACCCGACCAACCACATGAACACGGAAAACAGAGACGCCGTGGCCGCTACCTGCGTCGATCCGGGCAGGGAAGCGGGCGTCTGGTGCCTTGACTGTCAGAAATACGTTTCCGGCGGCGGGGAGGTCGACGCGGATCCCGACGCTCACGATTTCGGCGAATGGGTATCCTACAACTCCGCCACCTGTTCCTCCAAAGGTGTGGAACGCCGCGACTGCTCCCGCTGCGACGCCTACGAGACGAGAGAAACCGCGTTTGATCCGAACAACCACGCCCACACCGAAGAGAGAGCGGCCGTGGCCGCCACCTGTACCGATCAGGGCAGAGAGGCCGGCGTTTACTGCCTCGACTGTCAGAAATACGTCTCCGGCGGCGCGGAGATCGCCGTCGATCCAAACGCCCACGATTTCGGCGCGTGGACGGCTGTGACCGCCGCCACCTGCACCGTCAAGGGCTCGGAGCGGCGCGACTGCTCCCGCTGCGACGCCTTTGAGACCCGGGAGACCGGCGTTGACGCTACCAACCACGTGAATACCGAAAACCGCCCGGCGATCGCCGCTACCTGCGTCGCGCAGGGCAGACAGGCAGGCGTCTGGTGTCTCGACTGTCAGAAGTTCGTCTCCGGCGGCGAAGCGATCAACGCGGATCCCGACGCCCACACCTTCGGCGAATGGACGGCTGCCGCCGCCGGTACCTGCACCGTCAAGGGGACGGAGAGACGCGACTGCGCCGACTGCGACGCCTTTGAGACCAGAGAGACCGCCCTTGACCCGACCAACCACGTGAACACGGAGAACAGAGAGGCCGTGGCGGCCACCTGTACCGTCAAGGGCAGAGAGGCCGGCGTGTACTGCCTCGACTGCCGGACATACGTCTCCGGCGGCGCTGAGTCGGCACTCGATCCCGCCAACCACGTCAATACCGAAGAGAAAGCGGCCGTTGCGCCCTCCTGCGCGAAGGAAGGCAGAGAAGCGGGCGTATACTGCAATGACTGCAAACAGTACGTCTCCGGAGGCGAAACCGTCGGCAAGCTGCCCCATGCGTATACTTCCGTCGTGACGGAGCCAACCTGCACCAAGGGCGGCTATACGACCTACACCTGCCAAAACTGCTCCGACAGCTATGTGAGCGATCAGACGGCGGCCCTCGGCCATACGGACGCCGACGGCAACCAGCGCTGCGACCGCTGCAATGCGGATCTTTCGCCGGAAGCCAACTGCTCCTGCAACTGCCATAAGGGCGGCATCCTCGGCTTCTTCTTCAAGATCAAAGTGTTCTTCTGGAAGCTGTTCGGCCTGACCCAATACCGCTACTGCGACTGCGGCAAGGCCCACTGGTAAACGAAAACCGCCGCCCGGGGACGTCTCCGGGCGGCGTTGTCCGTCATGCGGATGAATGAACGGAATCAACAAAAAAAACACCGGAAACAGTGCGCTGCCGTTTCCGGTGTGATTCGTTCTGAACGCTTATTTCAGGGCGGCCTTGGCCTGCTCGGTCAGGGCGGTAAAGGCGGCGGGATCGGCGATGGCGATCTCGGAGAGCATCTTTCTGTTGAGGGTGACGCCCGCCTTCTTGAGGCCGTTCATAAAGGTGGAATAGTTCATGCCGTTGGCCTTGCAGCCTGCGGAAATTCTGGCGATCCACAGTCTTCTGAAATCACGCTTCTTCTGCTTTCTGCCGATGTAAGCGTAATTGCCGCTCTTCATCACGGCCTGCTTTGCGGTCTTGAAGAGCTTGCTCTTGCTGCCGTAATAGCCCTTGGCCATCTTCAGTACTTTATTTCTTCTTTTGCGCGTCATGAGTGCGCCTTTAATACGTGCCATTCTGTATTACCTCCGTGAATCTTCTCTTAACGATTATTTGTAGGGGATCAGACGCTTGATCTGTCTGGTGTTGGTCTTGTCGGCCACGGCAGTCTTGCGGAGATTTCTTTTCCTCTTGGTGGATTTCTTGTTAAGGATGTGAGACTTGTAGGCATGGGCACGGATGGGCTTGCCGTTCTTGGAAAGCTTGAAACGTTTTTTCGCGCCTGAATTGGTCTTGATTTTCGGCATGATAAATTCCTCCTGATAATGTTCTGGTGTGTTTCGATCACTTGACCGGCTTTGAGGCAAGGAACATGAGCATCGTGCGGTTTTCCATCTTTGCCGCCTTTTCCACGTTGCCGTATTCGGCGCACGCGTCGGCGAACTGCTGCATGATATCCAGACCTCTTTCCGGATGAACCATCTCGCGGCCTCTGAAACGGATGGAGACCTTCACCTTGTTGCCCGCTTTCAGAAAACGGATGGCGTGGTTCACCTTCGTTTCGAGATCGTGCGTATCAATGTTGAGGGAAAGCTGAACTTCTTTCAGTTCAATGACCTTCTGGTTTTTCTTGGCTTCCTTTTCGCGCTTTTGCTTATCAAACTTATACTTCCCGTAGTCCATGATTTTGCATACGGGTGGGGTGGCCTGCGGCGCGATTTTGACAAGGTCGAGATTTTTTGAAGCAGCGAGATTCAAAGCGTCCCGCCCGGCCATAATGCCGAGCTGCTCGCCGGAATCGGTGATGACTCTGACCTCTCTGTCTCTGATTTCCTCATTGATCTGCAGTTCTTTGGTAGCGATACTGAAACACCTCCAATAATATGTAATGATAAAATAAACGCGGACGAAGACCGCCCGCGTATAATGACAACACCGCCAAATGTGTGTTCTTTCATTATTGACCCTGAAAAACGGAATTCGCAGGGTGAAACGGAAGCCGTCTGCTTTATTTGCCTGCTTATTATAACAGCCTCTTCCTCTCTTGTCAAGACTTTTTTTCCGGTGCTGCATTTTTGCCGGGGCGACGCAGAAAAAAAGGTTGAACAACGGCGGACGTATTGATATAATAGATAACATATCGTTGTTCCATGCGGAACAAAAGGGAATGAGAACATGAAAAACGAACTGAAAAACGTGCTGGCGGTGCTGCTGGCTGCGCTTCTTTCCTTCGGCGCCCTCGGGGCGGCCTTCGCCCTTCCGGCGGAGGAGACGGAGCCGGCCGCCGGTTCAGCGGACGCGGCCTCTCTCACGGACGCGGCCTCTCCGACGGACGCCGCTTCTCCTACGGATGCCACCCCGACCGACGCGCTTTCCGCCGCGCGGCATGAGGCGGGCTATGCCTATGCGGTCTCCGGCGGGCAGGCGGTGATCCTTGCGGCTGACGCATCGGTCACGGGCGACGTGACCGTCCCGTCGACCCTTGGCGGCGCGCCGGTGGGCGCGATCGGTATCGGCGCGTTCCGGGGCAAAACGGGGCTTTCCTCCGTCGCGCTGCCGTATACCGTCTCCCTGATCGACGAGTGGGCTTTCGCGGGCTGCATCAACCTGCGCCGGGTCTCCTTCGGCGCGGCGCAGCAGCCCTTTCCCGAAAACGCCTTTGCGGACTGCGTCTCCCTGACGGAACTGGCCTTTGCCGAAAACGCCGAAGGCTTCCTGACCGCTTCCGACGGGGTCGTGTTCACGGCGGATATGACGGAGCTGGTCTACGCCCCCCGCAGCCTTTCCGGCGATTATACCGTCCCTGCGGCGGTGCGGCGGATCTGCCCCTTTGCCTTCGCCGGGTGCGCGTTGCTGCGCTCGGTGACCATGCCCGCGCCCCTGTCTTCCATCGGCGCGTCGGCCTTCCGGGATTGCACCGCGCTGGCGGCGGTGGATTTCACCGGCGCGGCGCAGATTGGGGCGGACGCTTTCGCCGATACGGCGTTTGCCGAAGCGGCGGGCGACGGCGAGCTGTACCTGGGGGATAACCTGATCCGCGCGGCGCGGCTTTCCCTGCCTGCGGCGACCCCGACGGACGCGGCGGCGCTTTCACCCACCGACCCGGAAGCGACCTTCACGGACGCCACGCCCACCGAGGCCGCAATTCCGGCGTACCGGGTGCGGCAGGGCACGGTTTCCGTCGCCTGCGGCGCGTTCGCATCGCTCCCGTGGCTGGAAGAGATCATTCTGCCCGACAGCGTCGCGGTGCTTACCGACGGCGCGTTCGCGGGGCTGCCCGCGCTGAAAAAAGTCAATATTCCCGCTGCCGTCGTCTACGGCGGAAGCGCTTTCGATCCGGATCCCGGTCTGTGCGCCCACGAAAAAACGGTCGTCCGTTACGCCGATCCGGCGGTCTGCACCCGGCCTCGGTTTACCGGATGCGTCTACTGTGCGGATTGCGCGGAGCTGCTGCGGGTGGGCGACGTGCTCCCGGCGGCGGGGCACCGCTTCCGCGCCCTCCGGCAGGAGGCCGATCTGGACCTGGGCGAAGTGGTGGTGCTGACGGAGTGCACGGTCTGCGGCGAGACGAGGCGCGTGCCCCTTTCCGAATATAACCGGCCCTTTGAAACCACGTCCCGGGCGTATGCCGACGGCGACTTCATCATTGCCACGGAAGGCGCTCTGGCTTCGGATCTCCTTGCCGGGTGCCCGGCGGATGCTCTGGTGCTGAATGCGGAGGACGCGGCGCTTTCCCCGGCGCAGCAGGTGGGCAGCGGCATGACCGTGTTGTTTCCCTCCTCCCGGCGGTTTACCGTGGTGATTTTCGGCGACGCCGACGGCGACGGCCACATCACCGCCGCGGACGCCCGGTTGGCGCTGCGCATTTCCGTGCGGCTGGAAGACCCTCTCGTTTGGCGGGATAAGGCGGCGCACGTGATCTTTGACGGCCGCGCCGCCGTCACCTCGGCGGATGCGCGCATGATCCTTCGCGCCTCGGTGCAGCTGGAGGACGCGACCGCCTTCGGCAGGGCGGCGACGCCCGCCACGCCCACGGACGCCACGTCTACCGACGCGACCCCGACGGACGCGACCCCCACCGACGCGACCCCCACCGACGCGACCCCCACCGACGCCGAGCCGGAAATCCCGACTGGAGACTATATCTGTCGCTGGACGGGCGGCGTCTATCTGCGGGAAGACCACGCCTACGGGGCGGACCCGCTGAAGATCATCCGCAACGGCGAAACCGTTACGGTGACGGAAATTTTCACCGACCGCAGCGGCGCGTCGCCGGTCGTATGGGGCAAAATCACTTACGACGGCGTCACCGGCTGGTCGATGCTGAAATATTACGAGGCGGCGCAGCCCGCCGGAGTGGAGGAGTAAAGATCATGTATGATATCATTATTATCGGCGCGGGCCCCGCTGGCCTGACGGCGGCGCTCTACGCCCTGCGGGCGGAAAAAAGCGTGCTGGTGATCGAAAAAGGCGTCTTCGGCGGCCAGATCACCTTCTCGCCGAAAATCGAGAACTATCCGGGCTTTGCGGCCCTGTCCGGCAACGAGCTGGCGGATAAGATGATGGAGCAGGTGCTCTCTCACGGGGCGGAATTCGAAATGGAGACCGTCACCGGCCTTGTCGATGAAAACGGCGTGAAAAAGGTCGTGACGGAGGGCGGCGTGTTCGAGGGCAAAACCGTCATCATCGCCACCGGCGCGGCCCACCGCCATCTGGGCGTGCCCGGTGAAGAAGAGCTGATCGGCGGCGGCATTTCCTTCTGCGCGGTCTGCGACGGCGCGTTTTACAGCGGTCAGACCGTGGCGGTCATCGGCGGCGGCAATTCGGCGCTGCAGGAGGCCACCCTGCTCAGCGACACCTGCAAAGAGGTGATCCTGGTGCAGAACCTGCCCCAACTCACCGGCGAAAAGCGGCTGGCGGACGAGCTGCTGGCCAAACCCAACGTCTCCGCGATCTATAACAGCACCGTTTCGGGCTTTGAAAGCGAAAACGGCGCGGTGACCGGGGTAAAAATCCACAACGCCGCCACCGGCGAGGACGGCGCCCTGCCCGTGGAGGGCGTGTTCGTGGCCATCGGTCTTGTCCCCGCCACGGATTTTCTGAAAGGCACCGGCCTTTTGGATGAATACGGCTACGTGAAGGCGGATGAAAGCTGCCGCACGGCCATGCCCGGCGTGTTCGTTGCGGGCGACTGCCGCACCAAATCCGTTCGTCAGATCACCACCGCCACGGCGGACGGCGCCACCGCGGCCCTCGCCGCCGCCGCGCTGTGCTGACGCACCCCACCGGCGAATTTCGCTGCGGCGAAAATGATTTCGTTCCCCTCTTATATTTTTTCATTATATATATTTGATTGCAAAGAAAACCGCCCTCCACCCCGGAGAGCGTTTTTTTCTTCACGGATTTTTGTGGGATTCCATCTGACAAATTGGCGATTTGTCAAGGTTCTTTGTTGGCGCGCCGCAGGCATATAATGCAGCGCGGCTCCGTGAGCCGCCCGCAACGCGATTCCGATTTTTTGCGTTGGTTTCATGATAACGTTTGTTTTGCAATGTTGTTTGTGTGTGGAACCGCTTCACGTAGCACGGCGCATTGCGCCGTCTGGCGGTCGGTCACAGGAATCATGTTCCGGCTGTGAGAATAACCCGATTCTTCGACAAAACAGACGTGACCGCGAAAGAAACCCCTCAGACGGCGCAATGCGCCGTGTTACGATAGTTGTTTGCGTAAGAAACCGCCTTCGGCGGAGCGGCTCACGGAGCCGCGCTGCGGGGTTCACGACGGACCGACAAATTCCTCTTTTTTTTGTTGAGAACGACGGAAACCGGCCGGAAGGGGAGGCCGGGGAGGTTGCGTTTTTTTGATTTTATCATATTTCATCGCAATATGATGGGCAAAATTGTAAGATTTGCATATTGTGTTGACAAGCGGAATGTATTACAATGATAATGAATATATATGTGGATTCATATCATATACGTGCGGAGAATTACGGCAAAGACGGTTGCCGCCGACGGGAACGCCGGAAGGGCTTTCTCCGCGATCAAACAGAAAGAGGAATGCCATATGACACCAATCACTACCCCCCGCGCTAAAGGATGGAAGAAAGGATTATCGCTGCTGCTCACGCTGGTCATGGTGTGCGGCTATGTGTGGCTGTTTGCTGGTCTCTTCGCGCCGAAGGCGGAAGCTGCAACTGCAAATCCAACACATAGTTTTAAAGTGGTCATCGATCAAGGAAGTGTGGATGGCGGTTACGATGGTCGAGAAGGCGACACACATCTTTACTTTAACACTAAATATGCCGACGGATATGGCGATAGTGCCGGTGAAAAGGAGTACACTTTTTCTGGATGCTGGGCCTTTGCCTCCGGCAGCGATGGACGTGGACCAGCGGAGTATACGTTTTCAGCCAATTGGTGGCCTACACAAATGAAGGTCGGTATTAATATTTGTCGAACTAATTCTTTCGCTGGATCTAAAAAAATAACGAGCACTGCACATTTATATGTGTGGAGCGAATCTTCTAATGCTTATGTATCTGTTTATAATTTGGCAATATCATTTTCTTCAAGCACCAATCTTGTTGGAAGCGGATCCACGTGGAAAGATACTGGTTATCAGAACATCACTACAAAACCTACGGCAAATTCCATTTCAGCGATTTCTGGAGACAGTACTGTTTCTGTGCCAACCAACGGGGGGACCACGACAAAGACATACACGATCGGTACCGTCAAAGATCAGTACGGTGTCAACTGGTATCAGGACGCCAGTTGGGACACTGCGACTGTATCAAACGGTGTTACGTTCAGTAACGGCACATTAACGGTTCCCGCAGATTCCAACCGTGCAAATGATTACACTGTTACTTTGAAAGAAAAATGCGGGTCTGCAACAAACACAAAAACCGTCACGATAAAAACATTCGATTACATTGTTGTTTTTAAAAACTATGATGGAACTACCCTAAGAACAGAAAACAATATCAATTACAGTGGTTCAGCAACAGCCCCGACACATCCAAATAATAAGCCTGCGGACGCAACATATCACTATGATGCAAACGGATGGGATGGTACCTATACGAATCTAACAACCGGCGCCCAAACGAAAACCGTAACGGCAAAATATACGTCTGTGGCCCATACTCCCAGTGGTTGGAAAACTGACGCAAACCAGCACTGGAAGCAGTGTACTGTGTGTAATTATTTCACAACAGCCAAGGCCAATCATTCCTATGGCGCTTGGTCTGCCGATACCGCCACATGTACGGCGGGCGGTTCTCATAGCCGTACCTGTTCCGTTTGTTCCTACGTACAGACAGAAAGCACTTCGCAGCTCGGTCACAGTTATACTGCAGCAACGGTAAAGGACGCTGCGCGGAAATCGGCTGCGACGTGTACGGCGGCGGCTGTGTATTATTACTCCTGCTTCCGCTGCGGCGCAGTTGAGAGGAATGACAACCACACCTTTACAAACGGTGCCGTCAACCCGGCCAACCACACGAATCTGACCCATACCGCTGCGGTGGGCGCGACCTGCCGTGCTGCCGGTAATATCGAATACTGGTACTGCTCCGGCTGCCGGAAGTATTTCAGCAACGCGGCTGGTACGGCGGAGATCACCCAGGCGCAGACGATTGATCCGCAAAAGGATCACAGCTACACCGGAACTGTGAGAGACAACAAAGACGGCACCCACAGCTTCCTGTGCGTCAACGGCTGTAATGCGTACGGCGGCACGGTGGCCTGCACCTATTCCGCTTGGGACAAGAAGGACGAGCACACCGCCCGGTGCGCCTGTTCCGTTTGCCACCACGGCAAAGAGGCCGCGGTGACGGCGGACGATACCTTCATTCTGGAATACCAGGCCTGCCAGCTGGACGTGCTGGCCAACGACGGCACAAAGGACGTTGTGACCTTGACCGGCAACGATTTCGGCGCGGCCACGAAAGTAAATACGAACGACAAGTATACGCTTGGCTTCAACGGCAGCAAGGTCACCTTTAAGCAGGACGCCGCCCTGAGCGCTTCGGTTCAGTTTACCTATACGGTAACGTTTAACGGAAAAACTTATTCCGCCTCGGTCAAGGTGATCCCGGCCAACAGCATCTATCTGGAAGAGAGCTTCATTTCCTTTACGGATGGCTCTGCTGCATGGCAGAACGTCGCGGCCGGTTCGGATTATGCCGACAAGTTTGTGGACGGCTTGAGCCCCAATCAGAAGAGCTCCGTTGTGGACGGCTTCGGCGTCGCCTATAACGCTGCCAACTCCTCCCTCTACTCCATGGGCACGGCGAAATATGTGGAAGTGAGCAAGGAAAAGAAGGGCGCTGTCGCCTCCTTCGATTTCACCGGCAAGGGCTTTGACCTGTACGCCGTCACCGCGGGCGATACCGGCGTGGCGCTGGTGCGGGTGACAAAGCCGGATGGGACGAAGGTCAAGAACCTGATCGTCAACAGTTATTTCGGCTTCTCTTACGGTCCGCTGTATCTGACGGACGCCGACGTAGTAACGCTGACGGAAACCTCCCATCCGATCTATTACCTGGCGGAGGGCTCCACCGGCGGCTTCTTCATCGACGGTACCAGACGCGGTACGACGGATGTGAAGCAGTCAAACGGCCAGCAGGCCTACGGTTGGGTCCCCAACGAGCGCGGCAGCGAAACGACCGACGGCGGCACGCTGTATCAGGTGCCTGTCATCAGTTGCAAGGGGCTGGATTACGGTACTTACCACGTGGAGGTGGAACCCCGGTTCTCGGCCTCCCAGAACATGACCGGCGGCAACAGCTATAAATTCTACGTGGATTCTGTCCGCATTTACGATCCCATCGATCCCGATGAGATTTCCAAGGGCGGCGAGATCTACGACGCCTATCTGGCGGCGAAAGAATACGATACCCACTACCAGGAGATCCGTGATATCCTGATCGACGCAAAAACGTTTGACGCGGCCAATGGTACGGAGCAGGCGGGCGTGGCTTTCCTGGAGACCAATAAAGGCACCGACGGAAAACTGGTGACCGACGTTGCCACCTACAAGGATATCGGCCCGAAGAACGAGGTCTATCTGGAACCCGGTCAGGCCGTGGCCTTTGAAATCGAGACCGGCGGCAACGCGCAGCCCGCGAAGCTGGCGGTTGGCGTGAAGACAGTGAAGGGCTCCGGCGCGAAAATCACCGTCAACACGACGGAGTATGACGTGACCTGCGCCACGGAGATGTATAAGGATATCCTTGCTGCCGTGTCGTGGGCGAATACCACGGCAGGCTCATACAAAACGAACGTAGTGGTCATCCGCAATGCCCCAACCAACAGCAGCGTCATTTCCCTGACGAAGCTGAAATGGTCCTACGGCGCCAATGAGACGCAATCGGCAGCCCCGGCGAGAATGCTGCGGTTCAGCTTCTCCCGCAGCGCGCTGAACACGCTGGAACTGGCCCAGAGCACCGGCGAGGCCGGCGCCCAGACGCTGGACAGCAGCGCGGTGACGGTGACCTGGGATAAGGATACCTTCGAGCTGGGCGAGACCGCCACGCTGACCATCACCGCCCCCGCCAACTTTGAAAAGGCGCTGCTGGACGGCAAGGAGATTGCGGGTTACGAAGAGCTGGATAACGGCATGCGTCAGTGGACGTATCAGGTGACGGCGGAAGAGCTGGGTGCGGTGAGCGCGGACGTGACGCTGGAAGACGCCAACGGCTACCGCACCAAGGCCCTCAGCGCCCCGGCGCTGGCGGCGCAGGAGCCCACGGTGGATATGGCCGAAGTGACCGCCGTGTGGGAGAACGATGCCATCACCCTCGGCGAAACGGCACTGCTGACCGCGACGGTCCCGGCGAATGTCGTTTCCGTGACCGTGGGCGGCGAAGAGCTGACCCAGTTCACGCTGAATGAGGACGGAACCAAGACGTTCCAGTACACGGTGACGCCGGACGCGGCGGATGCGTACCAGTACACGCTGACGCTGGCGGAGGGCCACGGCTACACCTTCGACGCGGGCACGACTCCGCTGTTGACGGTGGAAGCGCCTGTCGTCCCCGAAACGCCCGACGAGCCGGAAACCCCGGTAACGCCCGACGATCCGATGAACCCGGACGGCCCTGCAACCGATCCCGCCGGTGAGAGCAGCGATACGTCAAAGGGCGGCCGCTGGAGCTTCTACGACCTGCTGCAGGCCATCATCAACTTTATCCGTAAAGTCATCGGCATGTTCAATATCAACGCACAGTAAGAGGACGGTTTTTTGTTATGGCAAAAATGAGTTATACAAAACCCGCCATCACGTTTCAGGCGATCCCGCTGGTAGTCGGCGGCGGCACCGGGTGTTCACTGTCCGCAACCTCGGCGGAATATATCTGCCCGGTGTACGATGAGGATCTGGAGGTTACGGTCTTTGCCTCCTCCGACTGTGAGTATACCCCTGCGGACGGCAGCAATATCTGCTACACCGTCCCCACGGCGGATGCGAACATCTACAATTCCTGACTTACAAGACCAATCTGATATTGTCGGGCCATCTGCCCGAAAGGCATCCCTGCCGGCTGTTTTTGCCGCCGGCAGGGTCGTGTTATGCCATAAGGCCCTGCGGGGAGAAGGAGAAAGCGGAATATGGACGAAAAAGAACTGATCTGGCGCACGGAAGAGACGGAACGGCTGCTGCATACGCCGGTGTTTGACGTGTGGCGGCAGGCGGAGGTCTCCGCCACCGGCCTCAAAGGCGATTATATGGCCATCACCGCCCTGGACTGGGTCGTGGTGGTGGCCGTCTACCGGGGCCGCTTTGTGCTGGTACGGCAATGGCGGCACGGAGAAGACCGGCTCACGACGGAATTCCCCGCCGGGGTGGTGAATCCCGGGGAAGCGCCCGAGGAAACAGCCGCCAGAGAACTGCTGGAGGAGACGGGCTTTCGCGCCGGAAAAGTCACGCTGCTTGGAACGTGCAGCGCCAACCCCGCCCTGTTCAAAAATCATATCCATTGCTTTTTGGCGGAGGAGCTCGTTCCCACCGGCGCGCAGCATCTGGATGCGGACGAGCTGCTGAATGGTTTCCTCGTCCCGGTGGAGGACGTGATCGCCGCCTTCGGTTCCCCCGACTACAGCCACGCCTATATGGGCACGGCCCTGGCGTTTTATCTGCGGCATACCGCAATGGAAAATAAATCCCCGAAAGCGGCAAAAACGGGCAAAGGCGATTGACAAAAACCGACCGTTTCCCTTATAATAAAAGCCAATCAAAAAAGCCGGCGCATGGTCGGCTTTCTGCTGACAGGATGTGAATCGGATGAAAAAAATGATCAGGCGCGTCGTGGCGCTGGCGCTGTGCGCGCTGATGTTGACCTCGCTTTCCGCGATGTTTCCCGCGGTTGTGAAGCAGGGGCCGGTATTTTATCAGGCCGCTGCGGCGGATGATCCGCTGTCCGCAACCGACGCGGACCCGGCGCTTGCCACGGCAACGGATCCGCTGCCCCCTCCCTGCGTTCTCACCGGCGAGCACGAGGCGGAGGCCTTTGAACCTGCCGGTGACGGCACCCATACCGCCGTCTGTACCGTGTGCGGTGAGCGTTTCATTGCCGTCTGCGAATATGAGGACGAGGTGACGCTGCCCACCGCGACGGAAGCGGGCTTTACCACACACACCTGCACGGTCTGCGGTTACACTTTCCGGGATCAGGAGACGGTTCCCGAAAACGAGCGGCAGGAGAGCGCGCTGCCGGGCGACATGAACCGCGACGGAAAAATCGGTTCCGACGACGCCCGCACGCTGCTGCGCGTCAGCGTTTCTCTGGAGACACTGAAAGATGAACTGCTTCCCTACGGGGATATGGACGGGGACGGCGCTATCCTGCCTGCCGACGCAAGGCTTGCGCTGCGCTGCTCCGTCAGTCTGGAGCCGACGCCCGACCGCCACGAATACGGCGTTGCCGTGACGGAGGCGGCCTCCTGCACGGAGACCGGCATGATGACCTTTTCCTGCGCCTATTGCGGCAAGGAAGGGGAGATGAAGATCCCCGCCAAGGGCCACCGCTATGAGATCACCCACACGACGGCGCCCACCTGCACCGTGGACGGAACCCGCTTTGAACGCTGCGCGGTCTGCGGCGCGACGCATTCCGTCACGCTGCGGGCATCCGGTCACGTATATGAACAGACTGCGTACGTCGCGGCGACCTGTACCGCCGCAGGTAGCGAGACCCTCACCTGCAAGACCTGCGGCGCGGCGCAGAAAAAAGAGCTGCCGGCCCTCGGTCACGACTGGGTGGAGGCTGTCCCCGGCAAAGCGAAGCATTGCGCCCGCTGCGGCGAGGTCGTTGCCGGCTGGACGGAGATCGACGGCGTTTCTTATTATTTCAATGCGGACGGCACCCCCATGACGGGTAAGCACTTCATGAACGGGCTGCTCTTCACCTTCTCCGCCACCGGCGCTTCCGAGACCGGCCGCACCGGCAGAAAGCCGAAGGTGGCCGTCATCGGCGATTCCATCGTCGCTTCTATCGCCAACTACAACGTGGCGACCGACTTCGATATGTACGGCAAGGTCAGTCTGCACGTGGATACCATTGATTCCAAAAAAATCTCCGGCAGCAGCCGCACGGTGCTGCGCGAGGTGGAGGGCCGCGGCTACGACGTGGTGATCCTCATGATCGGCGTCAACGACCTGACCTATGACAACACCTGGTGGGGCAACCGCTACCGCACGGTGCTGCGGCAACTGAAGGAGCTGGCCCCCGGCGCGATCATCTATGCCAGCGCCATCCTGCCCATCAACGACAGCAAGACCTCCGCCGATGAAAAGATGTGGATGGTCAACGCCAAGAACCAGGTGATCCGGAGCGCCGCCGAGGCGGAGGGCGTCCGCTATCTCGGCACCCCGCCCGGCCTGCTCAACGCAAACGGGCAGCTTCCCTACGACGCCGCCTCCGACGGCGTGCACTTCGGCCCGACCTATTGCCGCATCTGGTACGAGTGGACGAAAGAACAACTGAAATAACGGACAAATCTGAGAAGACTGAGAGGATATGACGATGAAATATAAACTGACGGCGCTGATTTTAGCGGCAGCCATGCTGGTTCCCACGCTGGCGGCCTGCGGAAAGAACAAAAGCGGCATCGTGATCGACGAGACCTCCACGGAGGAGAACCTCTCCGCGAAAAAGACGGACGTGACCACGACCGCCAAGGAGGAATCCACCACGGCGGTGACGACCACCGCCGCCACCACCGCTCCGGCGACCACGGCCGCCTCCACCACGGCGGCCCCCACCACGGCTGCGCCAACGACCGCAGCGCCTGTGACCGCCGCCCCCACCACGGCTGCGCCCGTCACGGAGCCGTCCACGGAAAAGACCCGGCCCACCGCGTCGCAGGTGGCCTCCGCCGTGGCCGCAAAAAGCAGCCTGTTTGACGAGGCGCTGGTGGAAAGTACCGCCTCCCGCGGGCTGACCCTCTTCGGCATCGACGCCTCCGAAGTGGCCGAAGCCGCTTACTACGCCGCTTCCGCTGCCGTTGCCGATGAAATTCTTGTGGTGCAGCTGGCCTCCGGCGCGTCCGCTTCCTCCATCCGTTCGGATTTTGAGGGCAGGCAGGCCGTTCAGGCCGAGGACTATGAGGACTACGTCCCCTCCGAGGTGCCCAAGATCAACAACGCCGTGATCTATCAGAACGGCGATATCATGGTTTTCTGCGTGAGCAACGACGCTTCTGCCGTTCGCAGCACGCTGGACAGCCTCTTTTGATCGAATGGTATTCAGCAGTTTAGAATTTCTGTTCCTGTTTTTACCGCTCGTTGCGCTGCTTTATTTCCTTTGCCCGGGGAAACTGCGTAACGGGCTTTTGCTGTTGGCAAGCCTTCTCTTTTACGCCTGGGGCGAGCCGGTCTACGTGCTGGTGATGCTGGCCTCCATCCTGATGAACTACGGCTTCGGCCGGCTGGTGGATAAATACAGCGGAAAGGCGAGAAAGACGGCGCTGGCCTTCGGCGTCGCCCTGAACCTTCTCATGCTGGGGGTGTTCAAATACACCGGCTTCGTGATGAGCAACCTCCGGGCGGTGACGGGGCTGGAGCTGCCCATGAAGGAGATCGCGCTGCCCATCGGCATTTCGTTCTTCACCTTCCAGGCCATGAGTTACGTCATTGACGTCTACCGGGAAAAGGCGGCGGTGCAGAAGAACATTTTCAGCTTCGGTCTGTATATTTCCCTGTTCCCGCAGCTCATCGCCGGGCCCATCGTGCGTTATTCCACGGTGGCGGAACAGATCGTCAGCCGCCGCACCACGCCGGAGATGGCGGCGCAGGGGCTGAAACGCTTTCTGACCGGTCTTGCCAAAAAAGTGCTGTTGGCCAACAGCGCCGGGCTGCTCTGGACGCAGCTGACGGAGGGCGGCTCCGCCCTGCCCGCCGCCGACGCGTGGCTGGCCGCGCTGGCGTTCAGCCTGCAGATCTATTTTGATTTCTCCGGCTATTCCGATATGGCCATCGGCCTCGGCCTGCTGTTCGGCTTCCGATTTAAAGAAAACTTCAACTATCCCTACATCTCTTCCACTATCACCGAGTTCTGGAGCCGCTGGCACATGTCGCTGGGCACCTGGTTCAAGGAATACGTGTATATTCCGCTGGGGGGCAACCGGAAGGGCAAAGCGAAGCAGATCCGCAACATTCTGATCGTCTGGCTGCTGACGGGCCTGTGGCACGGGGCCAGCTGGAATTTCATCCTTTGGGGCGTTTATTACGGCCTGCTGCTGCTGGCGGAAAAGCTGCTGCTGAAAAAGCTGCTGGAAAAGGCCCCCGCCGCGGTGCGCCGCCTCTATACGCTGCTGGCGGTGCTGTTCGGCTGGGTGCTCTTTGCCAATGAGGATTTCACCGGTCTTGGGCAGTTTCTCGCGGGCATGTTCGGCGCCAACGGGGGCGCTTCCCCCGCGCTGCCCGGCCTGCTGGCAGGCAACGTCCTGCTGCTGTGCGTCGCCGCCTTCGCGTCTCTCCCCCTCGGCAAAAAGCTGGCGGAGGGGCTGCGGAAAAAGTGCGGCGGCAGCGCCGCTTTCTTCTGCGCCGAAACGCTCTGGTACCTGCTGCTGTTCCTTCTGAGCGTGGCAAGTCTCGTCAACAGCAGCTACAACCCGTTTATTTATTTCAGGTTCTGACAGATGAAAAACAAGATTTTTATTGCTTTTTTTGCGCTGCTGACGGTTTCGCTCACGCTGCTGACGCTGTTGCTGCCGAAAAGGGAGTTTTCCCCCAATGAGAACCGCATGCTGGCGTCCTTTCACGCGCCGGAGGGAAAAACCCTTGCCGACGGCACCTTCATGAAGGATCTCAGCGAGTACCTGAGCGACCACTTCGTGGGCCGGGACGCCTGGGTCAGCCTGAACACCCTGACGGGGCTGCTGGCCGGCAAAAGGGAGAATAACGGCGTGTTCCTGGCAAAGGACCGCACGCTGATCGACGGCTTTGAGGAAAAGGATACGGCCATGTTTGAGAAAAACGTGAAGGCCGTGAAGGATTTTGAGGCGGCGCTGCGGGAGGCGGGCATTCCGTTGACTACGGTCGTCGCGCCCACCGCCACCCAGCTCTATCCGGAAAAGCTGCCCGCCTTTGCCCGCACGGTTGACGCCGCGCCGCTGTTTGCCGCCCTGCGGGAGATCCCCGGTTTTGTGGACGTGGGACCCACGCTGGAAGCGGCAAAGGAGGAAGCGATCTACTACCGTACCGACCACCACTGGACCGGTTACGGCGCGTATCTGGCCTATGCGGCGGTGCAGGCGGCGGCAGGGGAGGAGGCGCCCCCCTACGAGGCCTTTTCCCCCGAAACCGTAACGGAGGAATTCTTCGGCACGCTCTACTCCCGTTTCGGCTTTTTCGCGGGCGTCGCGCCGGATTCCATCGTCACCCCCGCCGCCTCGGCGCTGGGGGAGGTCACCCGGACGGACGCCAAGGGAAACGAAAGCCCCTCCGTCTACGCGCCGGAAAAGCTGAATGAGAAGGATAAATACCTGTATTTCCTCGGCGGCAACGACGCGGTGGTGGAGATCACCGCCGCCAACCGGACGGGGAAAAAGCTGCTGCTGGTGAAGGACAGCTACGCCAACGCGTTTTTGCCCTACCTGCTGCACGATTACGACGCCGTCACCGTCGTCGATCCCCGGTATTATCCGGGCTCGGTGCTGCGGCTGGCGCAGCAGGGCGGCTATACGCAGGCCATGGTGCTGTATAACCTGAAATCCTTTGCGTCGGATACCTATATCCAGTTCCTGCCGCTGGCGGACTGACCCCTTTTGATAAAACAGCAAGGATCCCCGGCAGCGTCGGGGATCCTTGTTTTTCTGGTGCTATCAGGCGAGTACCCAAATGCATGGGAGACCTGCGTGGGATTAAAGGGTATAATGGAATGCCGCTTACAGATTACATATTGGCTGTGATCATGTCGAAAGAAGGACTATTGAAGAGTACCAAGCCACTCATGGTTTGCCTTGTGATGCCAATGAAGAGGGATGAACGAAGTGATTTGGAAAACGTGAACCTTTTTGCTTTGCGATTTGACAAGCCTGCTCATGACATTGTTCATGCCGTGGAAAGACTTGGGAATTACGCTACTGGCTATGTCGATCAGTTGGAGGTGAAAACATCTGTTCTGCTGACGCCTGCTGATTTAAGGGATTTGGCATTCAGAAATGGGAATTTGTTTGAGGAGCGAGAACTCACAATTATCGGCACTGGTTCGTTGGGATCTC
>CADAMO010000012.1 GCA_902788995.1 Oscillospiraceae bacterium | reverse complement strand
CCCCAGATAGAAGAACATCCTGTTGCGTTGGAGATATACATTCTTGAACCGAAGAGCTGTGTGATGAGTCTTGCGTAAGATGTCTCAGCACAGCCTGCGCATGAACCTGAGAATTCAAGCAGGGGCTTCTTGTACTGGCTGGAGATCACAGTTGCGTCTGTTGCAACGTCTGCCTTCTCTGTAACCTTTGCTACACAGTAATCGAATACTGCCTGCTGTGCCTCCTGTGACTCTCTGGGAACCATCTTGAGGGACTTGGTCGGGCAGACACCGATACATACGCCGCAGCCCATGCAGTCCATAGCGGAAACAGCAAGTGTGTACTTGTAGTCAGTCTTTACGACAGGCTTGGGTGCTATCTTGATGTTTGAAGGAGCTGCTGCTGCTTCAGCCTCTGTAAGAGCGAAAGGACGGATAGTTGCGTGCGGGCATACAAATGCACACTTGTTGCACTTTGCGCAGGTGTCCTGATTCCACTCGGGTACCATTACAGCAACGCCGCGCTTCTCGTATGCAGCTGCACCCAGCTCGAATGTACCGTCAACGTGGTCGGAGAATGCAGATACAGGAAGTGTATCACCAAGCATCTTGCCAACGGGGTTCATGATACCCTCAACCATCTTGACGAGCTTCTCGGAGCCCTCGAGCTTTGCAGATGCGGTATTATCTACAGCGTTTGCCCACTCAGCAGGTACATCTACCTTGACGTAAGCAGTTGCGCCTGCGTCGATAGCCTTCTCGTTCATCTGAACGATCTCGATGCCCTTCTTCATGAACTTCTGGGCCTTCTCCTTCATGTAGCCGATGGCTTCCTCAGCGGGCAGCACCTTGGCCAGGGAGAAGAACGCGGACTGCAGCACGGTGTTGGTGCGCTTGCCGAGGCCGATCTTGGCGGCGATGTCGATGGCGTTCACGGTGTAGAGCTGGATGTTGTTCTTGGCGATGTAGCGCTTGGCTTCCGCGTTGAGCTTCTCGCCCAGTTCCTTTTCGTCCCACTGGCAGTTGATCAGGAACACGCCGCCGGGCTTCACGTCGTTGACCATGCGGTAGCCCTTCTCCACATAGGAGGGGTTGTGGCAGGCCACGAAGTCGGCCTTGTTGATATAGTAGGGGGACTTGATGGGGGCGTCGCCGAAGCGCAGATGGCTGATGGTGATGCCGCCGGTCTTCTTGGAGTCGTACTGGAAATACGCCTGTACGTATTTATCGGTATGGTCGCCGATGATCTTGATGGAGTCCTTGTTGGCGCCCACGGTGCCGTCGCCGCCCAGGCCCCAGAACTTGCACTCGATGGTGCCGGGAGCCGCGGTATTGGGAGCGGCCTTCTCTTCCAGGGACAGGTGGGTCACGTCGTCGTTGATGCCGATGGTGAAATGACGCTTGGGGGCGTCCTTGGCCAGCTCTTCATACACGGCGAAAACGCTGGCGGGAGGCGTAGCCTTGGAGCCGAGGCCGTAGCGGCCGCCGATCACGTCGATCTTTCTGCCGGTGGCGGCGAGGGCCGCGACCACGTCCAGATACAGGGGCTCGCCCAGGGAGCCGGGCTCTTTGGTTCTGTCAAGCACCGCGATCTTCTTGGCGGTGGCGGGGATGGCTTCGGCCAGCTTCTCGGCGGAGAAGGGACGGTACAGGCGGACCTTGACAAGGCCGACCTTTTCGCCCTGGGCGGTCAGGTAGTCGATGACTTCCTCGGCCACGTCGCAGATGGAGCCCATGGCCACGATGACTCTCTCCGCGTCGGGAGCGCCGTAGTAGTTGAACAGCTTGTAGTTGGTGCCGAGCTTGGCGTTGACCTTGTCCATGTACTCTTCCACGATGGCGGGCATCGCGTCATAGTACTCGTTGCAGGCCTCTCTGTGCTGGAAGAAGATGTCGCCGTTCTCGTGAGAGCCGCGCATGACGGGGCGTTCGGGGTTCAGGGCGCGCTTGCGGAAGGCTTCCACCGCGTCCATGTCGCACATCTCTTTCAGATCGTCGTAGTCCCAGATCTCGATCTTCTGGATCTCGTGGGAGGTACGGAAACCGTCAAAGAAGTTGATGAAGGGAACTCTGCCCTTGATGGCGGCGAGGTGCGCCACCGCGCCAAGGTCCATGACCTCCTGCGGGTTGGTCTCGGCCAGCATGGCGAAACCGGTCTGGCGGCAGGCGTACACGTCGGAATGGTCGCCGAAGATGTTCAGCGCATGGGACGCCACGCAGCGCGCGGATACGTGGAAGACGGAAGGAAGCAGCTCGCCCGCGATCTTATACATGTTCGGGATCATCAGCAGAAGACCCTGAGAAGCCGTATAGGTCGTGGTGAGAGCGCCCGCCGCGAGGGAACCGTGAACGGTGCCCGCCGCGCCGGCCTCGGACTGCATCTCGGCCACTTTGACGGTGGTGCCGAAGATGTTCTTCTGACCCTGCGCCGACCACTGGTCAACGTAGTCCGCCATGGGGCTTGAGGGAGTGATGGGGTAAATACCGGCCACTTCCGTGAAAGCATAGGAAACATACGCGGCGGCGTTGTTTCCGTCCATGGTCTTTTTCTTTCTTGCCATATGATATATCCTCCTGAATTGATATACAAAATATGGGTGGAATACACCAAACTTTATTGTATCACGACCGTTATAAAATGTAAATAATTATTTTTTTCATTTCCAGTAAAAAAACGGGGCGCAGATCATGATTTTTTCGGCTAAAACGGAAAAGAGGCAGTAGGTAATAGGGCAGCACGGCGCCTTGCGCCGTTGAAGAGCGGAGAGCGGAGTTCGGAGAGCGGAGATCACCGCAGGGCGACGCTTTTTTTGGCGCAAACAATTTTGCGGCGCTGTTTCCGATCAGGGACGGAAAGGTCCGGCTTGCATTTTTCATCTCTTATACGTATAATAGGGACAGGCTTGGAATCAGATTGACAAGCGTTGGATTGAACAAAAAAAAGAAAAGCGCGGGGGTTGACGTATGAAGATCCGATTTTTGACGCAGGACGACGTGGCGGAGCACAACAAGGTTTCTTCACAGGCGTTCGTCTATGCCTGCGAGGTGGACGATCCGGCGTCCGTGTTGCCCTGCCCGAAGGTGCTGGGCGCCTTTGATGACGACAGCAAAACCCTGCTGGCGGATTTTGAGTTACAGGAAAGGGTCTGCCATTATGACGGCGGCCTGTTGACCTGCGCGGCCATCGGCGGCGTGGCGTGTAAGCCGGAACATCGTGGAAAAGGCGCGGTCACGGCACTGTTTCAGCATCTGTTCCGGGAAAAGCAATACGATATCAGCATCCTCTATCCGTTTTCCGAGCCCTATTACCGGCGGCTGGGCTATGAACGGGTGGGCTGTTCCGTCAGCGTCACGGTCCCGTTTTCGGGGCTGTCCCACGTTCCGAGAAATCAGGACGCGGCGCTGTATGAGGGCGGCGATCCGAAAGCGCTGCTGGCGGCCTACAACCGCTGCGCCGAACGCTATAACCTCTGCTTTGTGCGGGAGACCCCGGTGGCGTTCCCGGACCGACCTTACGCCAGCCAGCGTTTTACGTACCTCTGGAAAAACCGGTCCTTCGCCACGCTCTCCGTGGACCGGGGAAAAAGCACGGTGTTTGTCGATGAGCTGTATTTTGATTCCTGTGAATCCATGCTGGGGATCCTGGGCTTTTTGCGCAATTTTGAGGCGAATCAGACCCACGTCTGTTTTCAGAATCTCCCCGCCGACACGCCTCTTTTGGGCTTCATTCAGGATATGAAGCAATGTGATATCCGCCTGCACAATACAGGGGCGGCCAGGATCCTGAACGTGGAGGCGGTGCTGAAAGCCCACCGCTACCCGCCGCAGGACGGCGCGTTTACCGTTGGGATCGGGGAGAAGACCTATCGGGTGACGCATACGGCGGAGGGCGTTACGGTGGACGCGGACAGCCGGCTGACGCCGGAGGTGAGCATGGAGATCGGCCTGGCGTCGCAGATCCTGCTTTGTGGGCTGACGGACGCGGCCTACTGCCCGGGGCTGACGGTGCAGGATCCGACGTCAGATTTTCTGCGCTCCTTTCCGCCGAAAACGACCTTTTTCTCTGACAGCCTGTGAGAGCGGCGGCACGCGGCAGGCGGGACCTTTTCGCCGTTTTCGTTGAAACCGGAAACCTTTCGCACGGCTTCTTTCGGGATCCTTGAACGAGCGTTCAGGGTCCCTTTTTTATTTGCGAATTGTAAATAATCTGTTAAGTATGAAAAACAGATTGACTCTGAAATTGATATCTATTACAATGCGGATATCAGGACAGTTTTTCGTGGGACTGTCTGAGAACGGAAAGAGAGAGACGGACGATGAAAACGGCGGAAAACGCCACGGGCTGCCCGGCGGTGTGTCCCTGTAAAACGCCCTGTCCGGTGGGGCGGGCGCTGGCGATGATCGGCGGCAAGTGGAAGCTGCGGCTGATCTGCACCCTGACGGCAGACGGGCCCCAGCGGTATAACGAGCTGCTGAAAAAGACGGCGGGGATCACCAACGCCATGCTGGCCTCCTCCCTGAAGGAGCTGGAGGCGGACGGACTGGTGACGCGAACCCTCTACGCGGAGGTGCCGCCCCGGGTGGAATATGCGCTGACAGACAGGGGCAAGGAGTTGTGGCCCATTTTGCACCGCCTGGCCCATTGGGCGGAAAACGAGCCCTTTGACGGGGACGAATCTCAAGCGGAATGATCGGGAGGCAAAGAGGGATTTGTCGGGGCGACGTGAACTCCGTAGCGCGGCACCTCAGTGCCGCTCCCGACGCAAACAACTATCGTAGCACGGCGCATTGCGCCGTTCGGCGTATCCGGTACAAATAACTGAATTGCAGCGCAAAATCTTTCCCCATAGGGTATTACACAGAGGGAAGGCAAAAAATCACGGGTAGGCGCCCGACGGCGCAATGCGCCGTGCTACGTGATGTAACTTCTCCCTTGCAGCGACACTGAAGCGCCGCGCTACCGGATTCGCGTCAGCTCTGCAAACTGTCAATTCCCCGCTATCCAATTATACTTTACAAAAGGAGAAGAGAGAATGAATACGACGGAAATGATCCTGAAGCGGCGCAGCGTGCGCACCTTCAGCGTCGGCCCCCGGCAGGAGGATATTGACAAAATCATGGCCTTCGCGGCGACGGTGAAGAACCCCTACGGCCTGCCCATCGAATGGAAGGTCCTCAGCGCGAAGGAGGACCGGCTTTCCTCTGCGGTGATCGTCGGGACGGATACCTTTATCGCTGGAAAAATGAAAAAGGCCCCTCATGCGGAGGAGGCCTTCGGGTACGCCTTTGAGCGGGTGCTGCTCTGCGCGGAAGCGCTGGGCCTCGGCTGTACCTGGATCGCCGGTACCATGGACCGGTCCGCCTTCGAGCGCGCCATGGCGCTGGGGGAGGGGGAAGTGATGCCCTGCGTCAGCCCGCTGGGCGTTCCCTCTGAAAAAATGTCCCTGCGGGAGACCATGATGCGCAAGGGCATCCGTGCGGACAGCCGCTTTGATTTCGATGCGCTGTTTTTCAGCGGTTCCTTTGATACGCCTCTCTCGCCGGAAAAGGCGGGGGACCTGCGGGAACCGCTTGAACTGGTACGCCGGGCGCCCTCCGCCGTCAACAAGCAGCCCTGGCGGGCGGTGGTGGTTGACAGCGCCGTCCACTTCTATGAAAAGCGCAGCAAGGGCTATGTGAATGACGCCGGCTGGGACCTGCAGAAGGTGGATATGGGCATTGCCCTGTGTCACTTTGCCATGGGGCTGGAGGCGCAGGGAAAACAGTCGTCGCTGACGGTGGCGGACCCGGGAATTGCGATGCCGCCGGAAACGTATTATATTGCCTCCTGCCGTCTCGATGGGGCGAGGGAGGAAAAGGAATGATCGGTCGGTTCAACATCCAAACCTATATGACCCGGGGCGTGACCCGGGTGGTGGCAAGCTCCCTGCGGGCCACGGCGGGCAACCGTAAGGAATCCGCCTTTATGCGCTCCTTTGCCGGGGCTGCGGCGAAGGCCTCCCGGCGGCGCAGAACCGCCGAAAAACAGGGGGAGCATATCCCGCCCTTCCTGATCGCCAGCATCACCGGCACCTGCAACCTCCACTGCGCCGGGTGCTATTCCCGGGCGAACCACGCCTGCGGCGACGGCGCGGCGGCCGACCAGCTGACGGACGCGGAATGGGACCGTATTTTTACCGAGGCGGGGGAGCTTGGAATCAGCTTCATTCTGCTGGCGGGCGGCGAGCCGCTGATGCGCTGGGACGTGATGCAGAAGGCAGCCGCGCATCCCGGCATCCTGTTTCCGATCTTCACCAACGGCACGGTGATCAACGACCGGTACCTGGGTCTGTTCGACGCTCACCGGAACCTGCTGCCCATCATCAGCATCGAGGGCGACCGGGAGACCACCGATACCCGCCGGGGAGAAGGCGTGTATGACAAGGTGACCGCCGCCATGCAGAAGATCAAAGCCAGCGGCATGGTTTTCGGCGCGTCGGTGACAGTGACCACGGAGAATATGAAAGAGGTCTATTCCGAGGCGTTCGTCAGCGGTCTGTATGAGCTGGGCTGCAAGGCCATCATCTACGTGGAATACGTGCCGGTGACGGAGGAAAGCAGGTCGCTTGCCCCGGACGAGCCGGAACGGGAATGGATGAAACGGCAGATCCGCCGTCTGCGGAGGAAGAATCCGGGCATGGTGTTCATCGCCTTTCCCGGGGATGAAAAGAGCTCCGGCGGGTGCGTGGCGGCAGGCAGAGGATTCTTTCATATCAACGCCCACGGCGGCGCGGAGCCCTGCCCCTTTTCTCCCTATTCCGACTGCAACGTGCGGGATACCTCCATCCGGGAGGCGCTGCGCTCGCCTCTGTTCTACGCCCTGAACACGCAGGGACTGCTGAAGGACGACCACGCCGGCGGCTGTACGCTGTTTGCCAACCGGGAGCAGGTGGAAAAGATCATCGCGGGGGAGAGCTGACGGGATTCGCCGCTGCCTTTTTCTTGCGATTTGCGATTTGCGACTTACGACTGCATGGCGAGCCATCGGCTCGCCATGCTTTTATCTCCGGGTTTGACAAGGCGGCGGTTTCATGCTATGATAGCACAAACGGAACTGGGAGGAACTGATTGTGTCTTTTGTGCCGGATCTCTATCATGCGCCGGATTTTTCCGGGGAACTGTTTGTCAACGCGCCGGAAGCGGCCGTCCGGGAGGCGCCGGGCGACGGGATCGCGCCGGAGGGCTATCACGCCATGAGCATTTTTCCGGAATACTTCAAGCTGGACGGCAGATGGCTGATGGCGGAGGAGAGCCGCATGGACTGCGTGCCGGTCTATCGGAACGGCCGTGTGGACGTGGTGGAGTTCCGCAACCTGAAAAAGGGCGACCGGGTGATCTGCGGCCGGACGGAACGGGCGGAAGAGGGCATCTGGCTCCATGAAAAGGGCTTCGGCGCGGCGGAAAGCTGCGGAGAGACCTTTGCCTTCCGTCAGGGGCACTCACGGGAGAGCTCCTTCTCGCGGGATTATGACGAGCTGTACGACCTGCTGCGCTATGAAAGGGACCACGGGAATATCCTGTGGGTCGCGGGGCCTGCCGTCAGCTTTGACCACGACGCGCGCAACGCGTTTGCCGAGCTGGTGGAGGGCGGTTACGTCAGCGGCCTGCTGGCGGGCAACGCGCTGGCGACCCACGACCTGGAGGGCGCTTATCTCGGCACCGCGCTGGGACAGGATATCTATACGCAGAAGCACCATTTCAACGGCCATTACAACCATCTTGATACCATCAACCGGGTGCGGTCTTACGGCTCCGTGGCAAAGTTCATCGAGGCGGAGCAGATCGATAACGGCATCATTTACAGCTGTGAAAAATACGGCGTGCCCTACGTGCTGGCGGGTTCTATCCGGGACGACGGCCCGCTGCCGCCGGTGGTGGGCGACGTGTATCAGGCGCAGGACGCCATGCGGGATCTGGTGCGCAAGGCCACGACCGTGATCTGCATGGCCACCATGCTGCACACCATCGCCGTGGGCAATATGACCCCCACCTTCCGCGTGCTGCAGGACGGAACCGTTCGCAAGGTGTATTTCTACTGCGTGGACGTGTCGGAATTTATGGTGAACAAGCTGACGGACCGGGGGAGCCTGTCCTCCCGCGGGATCGTCACCAACGCGCAGGATTTTATCGTGAATATCGCGAAGGGCCTGCGGGAGAAATAGGAATTTGTTGGGGCGACGCGATGCGTCGCAGGTGTGAGGTGAGAGGTGTTAGATATGAGAAGAAGCCTGTATCCGATAAGTGAAAAACGTTAGTTTGAAAGATCTCAAACCTCAAACCTCAAACCTAACACCTCAAACCTGTCGCGCCATGAGCGCGACAAACCCCAATTTATCATCGTAAAAAGCCGCGCCCGGTCCGTTATGGACCGGGCGCGTGCTGTGAGGTTTTATAAAAATGAGATCATGCGGCGGGCTGATAGATCCGCACGTAGTCGATGATATAATCTCCGGGCTGATCAATGCCTCTTGTCAGATTCTCAATACCGGTACTCGGCGTACACATGGAAATACGTACCTGCTCCGGTACCTGGCTGGGACCGCTGCCGTAGTTGATGCGGAAGCACTCCACGCCGTTGATGTACCAGATGTAATAGTCGTCCGTCCACATCACGCCGTAGGTGTTGTATTCATTGACGGGATCGTTGGCTTTCCACTGTCCGAAGTTGATGCCGTCGATTGCTTCGTCGTCGTCCACGCCGTTGCACCAAAGCGCGGGTGTGATGCCTACTGGCGTGGATTTTCCTTCTACCGTGTCGGCAAAGCTCTCGTAAATGTCGATCTCACAGCCGCCTACGCCGCCCTTGGAAACCTCCGGATCATAAACGCCCTCGCCGGTGATCCAGAATGCGCTCCAAAAGTCGCGGCGGGAGGTATTGTTGAAGACCTTGCAGCGGATCTCATAATAGCCCTTGCAGTAGAGTTGGTTCATGCCAATGTCAACGGCGTAAAGCCCTTTGCCGTTGGGACCGTCGGATTTATATTCGCCGGTCATGACCATATTGCCGTCCCGGAAGCTGAGCTGATCGGCGTAGCCTGAAACGATGTGCCACACGTCCGTATCCAAGGCGTCGCCCTCGAATTCATCCTCAAAGACGAGGGTATAACCGGTCAGGTCCAGCGCGTCGCCGCGGGGCGTGCGGGGCGTATCCAGAATGGCGGCGGAAAACAGCTCCGCAACGGCAAGAAACGCCGCGCCGATCTTGGTGAAGGGGATTTTCGCGGTCAGAATCTGCTTCAGCATATCAAGGGCAGCCGTAAAAGCGGCTTTTTGGCGGAACGCAAAATTCAGCGCGGTCATCAGTTGTTCCAACAAAACCAATCATCCTTTCCGTAATTGATAATTTTATTTTAACATTCCGCCCTCGTGTTGTCAATCTTTTCCTGAAATCTATTGAAAAACCCGCAAAAATGTGGTACGATAGATTATCATTCCGAAAGACAGAAAAGAAGGGGTTTCAGTCTATGTTGACAGCTGCAATCGGTAACGCTTCCATACACTCTCTGGGGGTGTATCTGCTCAGCCAGTTTTCGTGGGAGCAGACGGCGGATTTCTTTATCCGCCTGCTGCTGGCGTGCGTCTGCGGCGCTGCGATCGGTTTTGAACGCAGCCGCCGGTTCAAGGGCGCGGGCATCCGGACGCATATCATCGTCTGCTGCGGCGCGGCGCTGATGATGATCGTCTCCAAATACGGCTTTGCGGATCTGACCAGTATCGTCGGCGATACCTTTCACGGAACCCGCGGTGCGGACCCGGCCCGGATCGCGGCGCAGGTAGTCAGCGGCATCAGCTTTTTGGGCGCGGGCGTGATTTTTAAAAACAACGGCGCGGTCAAGGGGCTGACCACCGCCGCCGGTATCTGGGTGACGGCCGGCATCGGGCTTTGCATCGGAACGGGGCTTTTTACCGTCGGTATTTTCAGCACGGTGCTGATCGCCGTGCTGCAGGTGCTGATGCATAAATTCAAGATCGGCGCGGATTCCTATAACGCCTATCAGATCCAGTTTGCCATTGTGGAAACGGCGGAATTCCATACGCTGTTCGACGAACAGATGCAGAAGTGGGAAGCCACCGCTACCGACAGTCGTCTGGAGCACCGGGACGACGGAACGGTGCTGTACGACCTGACGATCCGTACCACCCAGACGCTGGATATGCAGTCGCTGATGAAGTTTTTCGACGGCGAGATCAAGGCAAAAAGCATCAGCCTCAACAATCTGCACTGACAAATCGTCACAAAGATCAATATTGTCCGAAGGGCAGCGCCCCGGATCGCGGAAATGCGGTCCGGGCGTTTTTTTTGTTCAATTTTACAAATAAGTGTTTAAAAACTCAAATTATGCAGCAAACAGGACGCATGAAAAATCGCAATCTGCTACAATCAGCCCGTCAATTGACGAAGACGGTTTTCCGATACGCAAAACGACGGGCGGGAGGTGAGACGACATGGTAAACGCAACGGTGATTCCGCTGGCGGACGGCTGGCTGTTTGAATGCGCCGGGCACGCGGGCTGCGGTGAAAAGGGCAAAGATATCGTCTGCGCAGGCGTCAGCGCGCTGTGTATGGCGCTGGAGGCGGCGCTGGACGAGCTGGCGGACGAGGGCTGTGCAGAGGACGTGCGAAAGCACACCGCCGACGGATATTTTTCCGCCGAAGCCCATTGGCCGGACGGCGACCCGGTTTCCGAAGCGAAGCTTTCTTCGGCGGTCCGCACGGTGGCGGCTGGGCTTGCCGCGGTGGAGGCGCTCTATCCGGAAAACGTGCAACTGAACGATTGAGGAGGAACAACAGATGCAGTATGATGCTTTGACCCTGAACTGGTTCGGCGGGGAAGCCGCCGCAGACGGCAGCGAGGCCACCGCAGACGGAACGCCGACGGAAGCCACGGAAGAAACGGCGGAGAACAGCGCAGAAAAGGACGCGCCCTCCGGAGCAGAGCGGTCGGACGCCGACGACGCGGCGCAGCGGGAAGAACCGCCGGAGATGACGGAGGAGGAACAGCGGGATATCATGCGCAAAGCCGCCGCCATCGCCCGTTTCAACGCCGCGCAGGCTGTCGTGCAGCGGTGGGAAGAGGAGGCGGAGGACCTGAAACAGACCTATCCCGCTTTTTCATTGGAACAATCCCTGCGGTCCGATAAGGGCTTCGCCTCCCTTCTGCGGGCGGGCGTGCCGGTAAAGCTGGCGTATGAAGCCGCCAATCTGGAAAAGATCGTCGGCGCGGCCATGCGGTACGCGGCGGAGACTGCCGGTAAGCGGACGGTGCAGTCCATCCGCGCCGGAACCGGCCGGGTGCGGGAAAACCCCGTGCTGGACCGCGCCGCCAGCGTCTTGAAAAAAGACGTGAACGTGCTTTCCGAAAAAGATATCCTGCGGATTCTCCGTCAGGTAGGCAACGGCGAGCGGGTCACGTTTTGAATATTGAAAGGAGATATCACATGAACAAACACAACACCATTGAACAGAACAGAGCGGTGAACAGCCTCAGCCATTTCGCGGCGGGGGCGGTGCTGAACACCACCGGCGGCACGGTGACCAACGGCGCGGTGACGGACGCCAACGCCCTTTCCGCCGAAATGAAGACGTTTTACGACAAAACGCTCATCACCCTGGCGGGGGCCAATCTGATCCACGAGCAGTTCGGTCAGAAGCGTCCCATTCCCCGCAACGGCGGCAAGACCATCGAGTTCCGCAAGTTCAGCAAGCTCCCCAAGGCGCTGACCGCCATCACCGAGGGCGTCACCCCCAACGGCAGCAAGCTGAACGTCAGCGCGGTCACCTGCACGGTGGACCAGTACGGCGACTACGTGGAGCAGACGGATATGCTGGAGCTGACCGCGGTGGACAACACCATCGTGGAGGCCACCAAGGAACTGGCCAGTCAGGCGGGCCTGACGCTGGACACCGTGGTGCGTAACGAGCTGGTGGGCGGCACCAACGTGATGTACGCCCCCAAGGTGGTCGGCAATACGGAGACGGAGATCGCCTCCCGCGCGGATATCACCTCCGCCTGCCGCCTGCGCGTCAAGGACGTGTTCAAGGCCGCCGCGGAGCTGAAGGCGGTGAACGCCCCCAAGATCGACGGCTATTACGCCGCGGTCATTCACCCCTACGTGGCCTACGACCTGATGCAGGACGCCAAGGAGCAGTGGATCGGCATCCAGAAGTACGCCGACCCCGAGAAGCTCCTCAAGGGTGAGATCGGCACGCTGGGCGGCGTGCGCTTCGTGGAATCCACCGAGGCGAAGGTCTACGGCCCCGCCGTCATCTCCGACGGCAAGAGCCGCCTGACCGTGAAGACTACCCTCTCCGAGGCGGGCACCTCCGTCACGGTCAAGGAGGTCCTCACCGCCGGCACCTACTCCGGGGCAAAGAAGATCCCTGTGTACGTGAACGGCGTGGCCAACAACATCACCGCCATCGCCAACAACGGCACCTATTCCACCCTGACGCTGGAGAGCAGCGTTTCCGTCGCCAACGGCACCGCCGGCAATATCATCTGCGGCAAGGGCGGCGGCAAGGACGGCTCCGCCGTGTTCTGCACCCTGTTCCTGGGCGAAAACGCCTACGGCGTCACCGACGTGGAGGGCGGCGGTCTTGAGCACATCGTCAAGCAGCGCGGCTACGGCAATGACCCTCTGAACCAGCGCTCTTCCGTGGGCTGGAAGGCCACCAAGGTCGCCAAGCGTCTGGTGGAGGAGTACATGATCCGCGTCGAGTCCGGCTCGGAGTTCTCCGGTACCGCGGAGAGCAACTGAGGCGGTCGGTAGTTGATAGTTGCCAGTTGCTAGTGATTAGTGATTAGTGGCTGGTGAGTAGTTCTTCGTTTTTTGATCTCAGATCAGGGGACGGCGAAACGGCAGGGTGGGTAAAATCCGTCCGGCAGGCGGGGGCCGGGCGGGTATCAGAAAGGAGCAATACGATGAAAGCAACGGAAAAGAACGAACCGGCGGAAGTGCTGGAGGAGGTATTTATCCCCAAGACCAACAAACACGACGACGCCCAGTACGTGGCGGTGAACGGCAGGCGCATTCTGGTGAAAAAGGGCGAGACGGTGAAGCTGCCCGCCGCCTTTGCGGAGGTGATCCGCAATTCCGAGGCGGCCGCCGCCCATGCGGAAAGCTTTATCGAATCCGTCAGCGCGGAGGAGTGAGGTGTGAGGTGTAAGGTGTGAGGTGTAAGGTGTCAGCTCTATTGCCTATTGCCTATTGCCTATTGCCTACTGCCTATTGCCTACTGCCTATTGCCTGAAAGGAGTGACAACATGACGATTGCCCATGCGATCGCGCGGTTCGATATCCTCTATCCCAACGTGTTCCCCTTCGCGGAGAAGCTGCGGTGGCTTTCCGTGCTGGACGGGCAGATCTTTCAGGATATCTTGGCCGCCTGTCCCGAAAACGCCGGGCGGACGTTTGAGGGCTATACCGTCGGAACGGATAAAAAGACGGAGCTGCTGGCGCCGTTTCCGTACGACGATATCTACATCAAGTATCTGGCCGCCCAGAGCGACAAGATCAATTCGGACGTGGCGCGGTACGTCAATTCCGCCGCCGTGTTCAACGCGGCTTACAGCGAGTTCGCCGCCTACTATAACCGTACGCATCCGGCAAGAAAGCGCTGCTTTACGCTGTGAACCGCCGGTGCGGAAAAACGGAAAGGAACGGATATGAGATTTCCGAAATTACAGAAATTACAGACCGCGGCGGAGGTGCAGACCGGCTTCGGTGGCTATCAGCATACGGATAACGTGGACGCCGGGGCGTTTTACGACTGTGAAAACATCTCGCCCGACGCTTTTCCGCTGCTGAAGGTCCGTTCGCCCCGGGCGGTCTGGACCTCCGTCCGCAAGGACGCCTCCGGCAACCCGGTGAGCATCGAAAGCACCCGCGTGTTTGAGCGGGACGGTATCACGGCCGCCGCCAACGTCAGCGACAAGTTGGTGCTGTGCTCCTCCAAGGGGATCGTCTACGACGGGCACTATCTCTCCGGCGCGACGCTGGAGCGGGGCGTTGAAAACCGGATGATCGTTCCCTTCGGTCGGAATTTCTTCGTGTCGCCGGACGGGATCTACGTGACCGTCAACGACGACGGCACGGCGACGGCGGTCAGGACCCAGTGCCCGCCGCTGGATTACGCGGTGGAGCATCACAACCGGATCTGGGGCTGCCGGTACGGCAGCAACGCCGCAGGGGACTTCGTCAACGAGCTGTACGCCTGCGCCTTGGGCGACCCCACGGTGTGGGACCGGTACGACGGCGTCTCCACGGACAGCTACTGCGTCAGCCTCGGCTGCAGCGGCGCCTTTACCGGCGTATGCAAGCTTGGCGGCGACGTGCTGTTCTTCAAGGAGGACAGCATCATCCGGGTCGGCGGCGAGACGCCCGCCGATTTCACGGTCACCGTGACCCCCGCCGAGGGGGCGGAAAACGGCGCCTTTCGCAGCGTTGTCAACGTGAACGACCGGGTCTTCTATAAAAGCCGGTCCGGTATCACGGTCTTTGACGGCGTGCTGCCCTATTGCGTTTCCGAAGCGCTGGGGGAGCGGCGTTTCACCGACGTGTGCGCCGGAACGGTGGGCGGACGGTATTATTTCGCCGGGACGGACCCGGAAGGGGAGCGGCGCATCTATCTCTACGATACGGCGCACCGGCTCTGGTACCGGGAGGACGACCGCCACGACACCCGTTTTTTCGTGTACAGGAAAAACTGCCTGTACCTGATCTGCCGGGAGCTGCGGTTCAATCTGGGACTGATTCCGGTGTCATTGTATCGCTTCCTGATCCATGACGCCCGTTTCGCGCCGGACGCCTGCGCGATCTTCACCGATGAGGAGGACCCCGCCGTAGACGATTCATACGAGCCGGAGCCTGCTGTGAAGTGGTTTGCCGAAACGGGGCGTCAGACGGCGGCGGGGCCTCAGTCGCTGATCCTGCGCAAGCTGAACATCGCGCTGAAGCTGGAGGACGGCGCCAAGCTGAAGGTAGAGCTGAAGTGTGACGGGGACGAGGAATGGCGCAGCGCCTTTTACTGCGACAGCGAGTTTTCCGGCGCGTTTACGCTGCCGGTGCGCCTGCCCCGGTGCGACGCCTACCGGCTGCGGCTTTCCGGAGAGGGCGGCTGCGTGATCAACGCGATCACGAAGGTGTATGAAAAAACCAGCGGGGTGAACCTGGCCGGCAGGTGAGCCCCGGAAAGGAGATATGCAATGGAGAAAAACAGAACCGGCGCCTTCGCGGAGGAGGGACGCGTAAATCTGGAACGGATCTATGCGCTGCTGTGCGCGCAGAAGGCTTCCGTCGACAGGCTGGCGCTGCAGGTGAAACAGCTGCGCAGAGAGCGGGAGGAAACGGCCGATGAGTAAGCATTATACTGCAAAAGACATTCTGGAGATGGCGGTCAATCTGCAGGAACCGGACCTTTCGGCCGATATGGACGGGGACGGAAAGATCACGCCCGGCGATGCCCGATTGGCGTTTGACGGCGTTGACGTGCCAGATCCTGCCATGGTCATGTCCCGGACGGCGCTGGACCGGCTGATGAACGCGCCGTCCTTCCGGTACGACGGCGAAAGCGACCCCGCCTTTCAGCGGTACCGGGAGATGTACGAGGCGGCGGGCAGCAGGGCGGCGGAGGACGCCTTCGGTCTGGCCAGCACCCATACGGGCGGCTACGGCAGTTCCTACGCCTCCACCGTGGCCAACGACGCCTACGCGCTGTATATGGACAAGCTGGCGGCGAAGAGCGGCGAGCTGGAGCAGCAGGCATACGACCGCTACCGTGACGAACGGAGCGACCTGTACCGTCAGCTGGAGGCGGCGAAGGATCAGGAGGACAGGGCGTACGCCCGGGATCTGGACGCACAGAAGCGGCAGGATACGCTGGCAAAGGAGGCGGCCGACAGGCAGTACCGGGCGGAGCGGGACGCGAAGGAAGACGGCTTCCGCGAGCGGGAGCTTGACAATAAGGACCGGGAGTTCGGCAGGAACAGCCTGAACGATCTGATCGGTTTTGCCTTTGACGCGGCAGGCGAGGGCGATTATTCTTACCTGGCCGCGCTGGGAGTGGATACCTCCGCCCTGACGAAGAAGGACGCGCTGGCGGCCGCCGAGACCTACGCGAAATACGGCGACCTGTCCGGTCTTGAAAAACTGGGGGTGGACGTATCCTCCCTGAAACAGGCTGACGCCATGGACCGGGCGGCGTACTACGCGGAGTACGGCGATCTGTCGGAGCTGGAAAAGCTGGGGGTGAACACCGCTTCTCTGAAAAAGCAGAACGCCATGGACCGGGCCGCCTTCTACGCGAAATACGGCGATCTTTCGGGGCTGGCCGCCCTCGGCGTGGACGTGAGCCGTATGAGAAAGGACCAGTTGTTCGACGTGGCGGCGCTGTTCGCCAAGTACGGCAACTATTCGCTGCTGCGTCTGCTGGTGTGAGGTGAGAACGATGACGATCACAAAACTGTTTGACCGGCTGAACGCCGGAGAACACGGCTCGCGGGCGCTGCGGGTGACGACCGACGAGGAGCTGACGGGGTACGCCTCCCGGCTGGCGTTTCTGACGCCGGAGGGGAAGCGCTACGTGACGGATCCGCTGACCTTTACAAATGGCAGGACGGATTATTATCTCCCCGGCGCGCTGCTGGACGGTCCGGGAATCCTGCTGGCGCAGCTGGTGGTTTATGACGGGGACGCGTTTATCCGCAAGAGTGCCGTGCAGGAATACACGGTTTTTCCCTCCGTCTCTCTGGACGGCGGCTCGCCGGGAGAGGCGGGATCCGCAGGCAATACGGACGATTCGGAAACACCGGAGGGTCTCAACGATCCCACGCAGCTCTATCAGCAGTTCCTGACCCATGCCCACGACGATCTCTATTACCGCAAAGCCGCCATCGACGCCATGCTGGCGGCGAAAGCGGAGAAAAACGTCGCGCTGACCGCCGGTACCGACCGGGAGGCCTATCTGGACGATACCGTCCGCTGCATCGCCTCCTATCTGGTGCGGGAGGCGGACTGCGACTGCGTGTCCCGTTCCGTTGAGACGGACCGCTTCGCCGCCGTTTACAACGACACGGGAAGAAGCTATCTCCATCTTTACAATCAGGGGCGGGACCCCTTTACCTGGAACGAGCGCACCCTGGGCGGCTATCACAAGATGTACTGCAACTGCTCCGGCTTTCTGGCGCTGATCACCAAGTGCCGCGATTTCCTGTCCTCGCCCTATAAAAAGGCCTTCGATCTGCTGGACTGCCATATCGTCGGGGACGGCTGTACGGTCTTTGACAGCACGAAAACGTATGCGCCGGGGGATAAGGTGATCCGGCAGGGGCAGGCTTACCGCTGCGTCAGCGCCGCGGAGGGCGACTTTGACCCGCAGCATTGGGAGGCGCTTTCCGTGCCGGAATTCTCGCTGAAGTATATGCGGTATGAAGAGAGCAAAACCTATGCGCCGGGCGAATACGCACTGGTGGACGGTTCCCTTTACCGCTGTCTTTCCGCCACGGGCAACGGGCCGTGGAACGCCTCGAAATGGGAGTTCATCCGCGGCGGACTGACGCTGAAGGACAGCGTGATGCTGGCCTATTCCACCGAAAAGGGGAATATCCATGAAAAGCCTTATACGATGGATTTCAAGAACCTGATCTATACCTATTACATGGCGTTTATTCAGGATCACAGCGGCAACCCGCTGAAGCGCGTGCTGACCCGCGGCGCGGGCAACGGCTTTTACTACCCGGCGGAAAAGGTCTCGGAGGAGGCCTTCCGGGAGTTGGAGGAGGGCGATCTGCTGTTCTTCTCCCGCCCGCAGAGCAAAAACTACCGCCGCATCAGCCACTGCGGTTTTTATCTGCGCAGTCTGGACCGGCTGAACGCCGTCGGCGCGTCCGAATACGGCGGCATTACCTTCTCAGCGGTGAACCACGGCTCAAGCAGCGGCCCGGAGTGGGGCTACGTGGTGGAGTGCGCCGGCGCTTATCCCGAGGGCAGCGGCCGGAACACGATCCGCATCTCCACGCTCAAGGGAATGATGAACAACTCCGGTACGGATAACCCCTACGTGGAGTGCTTCTTCTCCAAGCCCTATTCCAACCCGTTCAACAGCACGAAGGCCGCGCGGCTGACCTCCTTCACCTCAACCACCGACGACCGTCTCTGGTTCGGCAACCGGGTCAGCAATAAATTCGTCACGGATCCGGACGGCGTTCCCTACGGCAGCTACTGGCTGCAGCCCGGCGACGGCAAGGCCCACATGCACACGGTGACCGCCGCGACGCTTGGCGCGGAAGGCTATCTGTTGGCCCGCATGCTGCCCCACGGGCTGGAATATGAGGACTATCCCTATGAGGAGTATCCGGATGAGACGCTGGATATCAATTTCATTCAGAACGGCGTGTACCGCTGTGATAAAGAAGAGCTTGCCGAACGGCTGGTGAGCGCAAACGGCGTATCGCGCCTGCCGCCGGAGATGACGGAAGAGGAAAAGGTCTTTATGCTGGTGCAGATGGGCGGCATTGAGGAGGAGGAACGCCACAAGGCTCGCTACGGCGTGCAGATGATCTTTCCTTCGCTGGCCGCCAATGGCACGGTCTACCTCCGGTCCAGAAATGAAGGGTATTATGACGCGGAGGGGCACGTCAGTGAGACCGGCAATTGGGGCGAATGGAAAAAGATCGTCACCTTCGACCGTTTTCCCGTCGCGTCTCCCACGGTGGCGGGTCTGATGAAGGTGGGGGACGGTCTGACGGTCTCTTCCGGAACGGTCAGCGTGGACCCGCTGGGGGATTTCACCGCCATGAATATGGGCGTCACCGGCGTAAAGATGGCGAACTATACCGATCTCAACACGTTGGCCAACGGCGTGTGGCGCTGCGATACCTCCGATCTGGCGGCGACCGTTTCCCACAAGCCTCCCGTGGCGACCGACGATCTGCGGGCGTTCACGGTATTGCAGTACGGCGCGTTTTATTATTCCGCCTCCGCCATGCGCTACGGCGTGCAGATCTTTACCACCAACCCCTCTTCGGGCCCGACGGAGATCTTTATCCGCCATCGTGGTTATTCCGGCGGTTGGCAGCCCTGGCAGCGGGCAGGGGAGACGCCGGTGATATCCCTCGGCGGCGCGGCGGTGACAAGAACGCTTTTGCCTAACGTGCAGCATGTGTGCGCCGATGCGGTCACCTCGCTGAACCTCACCTTCGGCGCGGCAAACGCGGGCACGGAACCGGAGTATTCGGTACTGTTCACCTCCGGCGGCAGCCTTACCGTCAATGTGCCCTCCACCGTCCGCTGGGCGGTGACGGAACCGGTCTGGCTGCCGGACAGCACCTATCTGCTGACCTTCTTGCCCGCAGCCGACGGCTATCTCGGACTCTGGAGCGTGACGGCATGAACATGAGAAGACGGGCGCTTCTGGCCCAGATGAATGCCGTGGACGTGGTCGGTCTGCAAGTGGATTTTGAGAACAACACGTTCCGTCGTCTGGCAGGGGCGCGGGGCAGAAGTCCCGGGGCGGATTTTGACTGCTTCGCCCCCTTCGGCGGCCGCCGGAGATGCTGTGTGGCGGACGACGGCACTGTCAACGCCTTTTACGGGCAAGCAGGGTATGCGGAGGACGGCGCGGCCGGGCAGGTGATGGTCTATCAGCCGAAATTCTATTACAGAACGGAACCGCTGGTCCTTTCCGCGAATCCCTCGGGAACGGGCTCTCTGCTGAAAAAAGTCAATTATTATATCTCCCCGACGCCTAAACCGGGGTTCCGTCTGCATCCCGCTTTTTTCGGGCGGAATGGAGAGCCGATCGATTATCTGCTCTGTTCCGCCTACGAGGCCGCCTATTACGACGCGTCGCTGGGCCGCTGCTTTTCCGACGGAACCGATACCGGAAGCAGGATCGATTTTGAAAAAGACAGGCTTTGTTCTCTGCCTGATAAAAAGCCGATTGCCGGTGTGACAAAGAATCTGACGAGAAGCAACGCGGAAGCCCTGGCCAATGCCCGCGGCCGGGGGTGGCACATTGAAACGGTCAAATCCTGCGCTGCGAATCAGATGTTGATGGCGGTGGAATTCGGCACGATGGACCTGCAAAGCGCGTTGGGGGAAGGCATTGTTTCCGTCAACGATCAGATGGGCGTCAACTGTGCGGCTTTGACCGGTTCCACCGCTGCGGCAGGCAATGCCAGCGGGGTGGCTGCCGAAACGGTCCTTGACCGAAACGGCGTGCAACAGGTCTCTTCCGCGAAAGGGCATACGGCAGTTGCCTACCGGGGGCAGGAGAATCCGTGGGGAAATCTGTGGAAGCATATCGCCGGCATAAATCTGTATTATCCCGCCGCGTCGGCGCCCGGCCAGGTCTATATCGTTGACGATTACGCATTTGCGGAAGAAAAGAAAACAGAGAACTATCATTCCGCAGGGTTCGTTCTGCCGACTGATAACGGAGCGATCCGGTCTTTCGGGTATGGCGGACCGGAATATGACTGGCTGTTGCTTCCCGGCAGCACCGACGCCGATTCTGCCGGACCTGTCGGCGACAATGTGTCGCTGACGCAGAGCACCGCCGGGTATAAGGTCATCCAGTACGGCGGCCGCTGGGATTATGCCGCCAACGCCGGACCCTTTTGCGGCAATTATCAGCGGGCAACCAATTATTGCAGCCGTGCTTTCGGATGCAGGCTGATTTTTGTACCGTAAACACAAAAAAAAGGAGATGAAGACATGGCTTTTCTGGTTCCGGAAAGAACCCTGAACGAATACGGACTTGTTATCCGTGAAAAGCTGATCACAGCTTCCAGCGGAGTGAGGTATTACTCCAACCGCAAACTGAACACGGCCGGGAATAAGCCGGAATACATCACGATCCACAACACGCCGGATATCAACGAGGCGGCGGGCACCAACGACGCGGAGCAGTACGCCCGGGCCACCTACAATAACAACATGGGCGACGTGGTGGTCCACTACTATATCGATGAGACGGATTGCTGGCATATCCTCGCCGACGACACGGTGGGCTGGCACGCGGCGGACGGCGTCAACGGTCCCGGCAATACGAAGAGCGTCGCCGTCGAGATCATCATGGACGGCAGCGGTAGCAGCAGCGACAAACTGGCGGAGGAGCGGGGCGCAAAGCTGGCGGCGATCCTGCTGCACCGGTACGGTCTGGGGATCGACAGGCTGAAGACCCATCGTGACTGGTACCCGAAGAAATACTGCCCCGCCTATATTCTGCCCCATTGGAGCGCGTTCGTGAACCGGGTCAAAGCGTATCTGGCGGAGATCGAAGCGCAGGAAAAGAAGGCTGCCGCCGCTGCGGCCTCTGCTGCGCCGGGGAAACACTACCGGGTGCAGGTGGGCTATTACGGCGTAAAGGCCAACGCGGAGGCCATGGTGAAAAAGCTGAAAAGCGCGGGGTTTGACGCGATCATCAAGGAGGAAACGGCATGAACGGAAAGTGGGCGCTGCGGGACCGGCTGAAAAGCCGGGTCCTGTGGGCGGCGGTACTGGGCTGCCTGATGACGGTCTGCTCGGCGTTTGACCTGTGGCCCCGGATGGGGATCACGGCCGAGGGCTTCCGGGAGATCGCCGCCTCCGTCGGCGCGGTGCTGGCGGCCTTCGGGGTGTTCAACGACCCCACCAACCGGGAGGGATTCTGATGGCGATTCCCGAAGGCTGCCCCTGCGAGGCGGTGAAGAAGCTTGAAACGGTCATCGACCGGCATGAGGCGCAGCTGGCAAAAGGCGATACCGATTTTGCGGTGATCCGCACCGATCTCAACTACATCAAAGCCAAGCTGGACGAGCGGTCCAGGTTCAATACCCAGACGGTCTCCGCCGTGGTGCAGGCGGTGTGTACGCTGCTGGTGGCGTTGATCGCCGCAAGGCTGGGCCTTTCCTGAACAGGGCGGAATAAAACAAAAAAAAGAGCGTATCCGTTTCGGATACGCTTTTTTGTGTCGGCGACGACCTATTTTCCCGGGCAGCTGCCCGCCAAGTATCTTCGGCGCAGTTGAGCTTAACTACCGTGTTCGGGATGGGAACGGGTGGGACCTCAATGCTATAGACACCGACTGATTGAAAGTTTGACCTCTCAAGCAAGGGGTATTCTATCACAGGCCGCGCCGTTTGTCAAGCATTATTTTGAATTTTTTTCACACAATAGGAAAACGGCTGATGATAAAGGCGATCGGAGAGGCCCTGTCAAGCCTCCCTTTCCAGCAGCGCCCTGTAAATATCGCTTTTTTTTGCGCCGGTCTCTTTGGCTGCCTGCTTGGCGGCCTCGTTGACGGAGAGGCCTTCCGAGACGTACTGCGCGGCCAGCTCCACGGGATCGGCCTGAGGCGCTTCCGCCTGCAGTTCCTCTTCCGTCTTGGCTTCAATGATGATGACGTATTCGCCCTTGAGCTTCTGGCCGTCATATTTGCCGTCGGCTTCCGCCAGGGTTGTGTGCTCCACACTCTCGTGGATCTTCGTCAGCTCCTTGAGAATGGCGATCCGCCGGTCGCCCAAGGCGACGTGCAGGTCGTGGAGCGTGGCAGCCAGCTTATGGGGCGCTTCGTAGAAGACCATGGTGCGGCGCTCATCCCGGATCTCCTCCAGGTGCTTGCGGCGGCTGGGCTTGTTGACCGAGAGAAAGCCTTCAAAGGTAAAGCGGGAGACCTCAAGCCCGGAAAGGGCCAACGCGGTGATGACGGCGCTGGGGCCGGGAACGGTCGCCACGGGGATCCCGTTATCATGGCAAAGACGCACCAGATCCTGTCCGGGGTCGGAGATGGCGGGCATGCCGGCGTCGGTGACGAGAGCGCAGCTCTCCCCGGCCAGCAGCCGTTCCACGATGGAGGGGCCTTTCACCTTCCGGTTGTGCTCGTGATAGCTGACAAGTTTGGTGCGGATATCAAAATGATTGAGGATTTTGACGGTCACGCGGGTATCCTCGGCGGCGATAAAATCCACCGTGCGCAGCGTTTCCTCCGCGCGGGGTGAAAAATCACCGAGGTTGCCGATGGGCGTGCCGACGATATAGAGTGTTCCGGGCATGAGTGCTCCTTTTGTTTGATAAATTGGCAGTTTGTCGCGCTCATTGCGCGACAGGTTTGAGGTGTTAGGTTTGAGGTTTGAGAATTCTATTGTGGCAAGGATTTCCCTCACACCTCACACCTATCACCTCACACCTGACTTGTCGGGCAACAGCCCGACAAATCTGTCTTTACAATGCGTACTCTCCGTAGATCGCTTTCAGCTCCGGGGCGGGGGAGCCGTCGGGGGCTTCAAGATGCAGCTCCGGCTCTACGGTCATGCCGGGATTGCGGCCGCGTTTGCCTTCCAGCAGAAAGAGCCACGGCGCGGCGCCCTCCCGCTGCGCGACGAAGCGCAGACGTTTCGGTTCGAGCTTTGCCGCGCGCATGCCGACGATGCATTCCGCCAGCCGCTCCGGCCGCAGGCAGACGCACATCCGGCCGCCGAATTTCAGCAGTCCCGCCGCGGCGGTGAAGAGTTCCTCCAGCGTCAGGGCGGTTTCGTGGCGGGCGATCCGGGCGTTGTCCGCCGTGCTCACTTTGCCGGTCCCCGCAGGGAAATAGGGCGGGTTCATCGTCACCAGGTCAAAGGCGTTGGCGGGCAGCAGCCCTTTCAGGCAGCGGATATCGGCGTTCAGCACCGTCAGCCGGTCGCCAAGGCCGTTCAGCCCGACGGACCGGCGCAGCATATCGCAGGCGTCCTCCTGCAGCTCAACGGCGGTGACGTGATCTGCGCCGTCCCGCAGCCAGCAGAAGGGAATGATCCCGCAGCCTGTCCCGAGATCGCACAGGGCGTCGCGGGGGCGCGGGGCAGAAAAAGAAGCCAGCAGCAACGCGTCCGTCCCGAAGGTATGCCGGTCGGATACGATCAGCCGCAGGCTTTTTCCGATTTGTTCCGTGTGTTCCTTTTCGCTCATACCTTGCTCTTTTTCAGAGAAAGGGCGACGCCGACCACCGCTACGCCGGAGATGAGCAGAATGGAGATGCCGATGATGGTTTTCAGGGTGACGCCGTCTTTTTCGGTGACTTCGCCGTTATCCACCTGATAATCATAGGGGAGCGTGGTGATCTGTTCCGCGTAAAGGGTAGAGGGGGCCACGTAATACAGCGTGGTGGTCTCCGCCGTGGTGGTCGTGACCATATAAGGGGAGGTGGTGCCCGGCGTGTAGCTGTAGGTGACGGAGGGCGCGTTGGTCACGTAGACGTTGGTATAGGAGGGCACGGTATACTGCTGGGTGGGCGTCTGCGTGCGGGGCGTGTCGTTGCTGCCGCCGGAGGTGGTGGGCTGATTGGCGCCGATCAGATCCAGAATCTCATTGATGACGTTGGCGTCGCCGCTGATAAGCGAGTTGATGTCATAGTTCTGCAGGATCTCCGTCAGCTGTGAATTGGAAAGGGCGCTGGCGGCACTGCCGAGAATGCTCCGGATGATGGCAAGCAGGCCGGAATCCAGATTGGCCTGCGAATTGCCCAGCGTCGGCATTTCGTCGTTGGCGTCGGGATCCTCATTTTCAGCGTTGCTGCTCGTGGGGTTTGACAGACCGAAGTATTCTCCCAGGGCGGCAAGGCCGTCGCCGATGGCAAAGGCGGAACTCAGGTAGACGCCGATCAGGGCGCATACCGTCAGAAGCACCGCGGCAATTTTCAGTTTTCTCATTTCACAATCACCCGTTAAAAGTAAATATAAACTATAATACCGCGAAAGAAATCAAAAGTCAATAGATTTTGTTGAGCCACCAGGCAACGTGGCTGGCAAATCCGTGGTTGCAGCTGGCGAAATCGGTCATATTTTCCCAAAGGGTGCCGGTGGCCTCTGCCATGGGCAGGAAAAACGCCCGGATCTCTTCCGTGAGTTTATCATACAGACCTTCTCTGAAAAGAAGCTGAAGCCGCAGGTAGTTGCCGATGAAGGCGTTGGCCTTGGGGATCTCCGGGTACGCGCCGGTTTCCGCCCTTCCGGGGCCGAAGTCGTTCAGCATGGTCTGCCACAGGGCGGGGCGGGTCTCCTTCGTGGCGGTGCCGGTGAAGAAGGCGTAGTACTGGCAGGTCTCGGTGCGGTTGCGGGTGTTGACGAAGCCGCCCTGGCCGTCCTTCACCGCGTTGTCCACGTAGAAGTTCCCGTCGAAGGATTTATCGTTGATCGTCGCCCGGAGCTGCTTCGCCTTTTCCGCCAGCGCGGTATCGCCGTACATGGCGGAAACGGAGTCGAGGAACAGGGAATAGAGCATGTTGGTGGGGTAGTTCACGTCCCGCACGTAGTCGTTGGCCTCGCTCCACTCCACAAAGATCCAGCTGTCAAGGTCGGTGAGAAGACCGTCCGTATTTTCGTACTTGGCGGTAAAATCAACGAGCCTGTAAACTCTCTCCTTTGCCGCCGCGATCAGCGCTTTGTCGCCGGTCCGGTCAAGATATTCCTTCAGCTCCACCACGTACCACATGGCCCAGTTGTGGATGAAACAGCCGTCGTAGTGGTCGGAGGGATAGCACATGGGCAGCATGCCCTCCGGCAGCCCGACAAAGGATTCCGGCAGCAGGAAGTTTTCCAAGAAGTCGTGCTCGACGAGGCTCTTGCCGGTCAGCTCCCGCTCCACGCGGCTGGTGAAATAGCTGTCGCACAGCCATCCGGCCCGCTCCCGGGAGGGGCAGTCCATGAAGACGTCCGTGGCATTCTGCACGAAGGTCTCCACGGCGGCGCGGTAGATCTTCTCCAGGTCTTCATCCGGCATGGCGTGGAGGTTGGCCAGCTTCTTTTCGGGGTAGGTCTCCCGGAACTGGGAGACGGTTCTGACGGCGACGTCCGCGTTCAGAACGATCACCTGAATGAAACGGTACGTGTACGGTTCAAAGGACAGCAGGTCGTAATATCCGTCTTCCTTGACCGTCCATTTGACCACGTTGGCACAGCTGTCCCGTCCCGCGTCCGGGTACCCCTGTTCCGGCAGCCGCTCGTTGTAGATCGCGTAGACGACCGCGCCCTTTTTCGCGTCAAGGCGCAGCCGGATGTAACCGGTGGTGTTCACGCCCATGTCCCACACGGCGGAATGACCGGCGGCCAGCGTCACGTTCTCCGGGACGCCGTCGCAGGGGGCGACGGTCTGGGCCAGCGCGTAGACCTCCTCCACCGCGCAGAAGTCCAGCTCCTCCCGGGGGAAGCCTTTGAGCAGCTCGCTGATGGCGTCGATGCTGCGGTCGTGGAATTCCTTTCCCGCGCCTCCCGGGTGGGTCTCGCCGTCCGCCACGCGGCTGCGTGCAGCGATCTCCCGGTATTCGCAGTAAGGGGAGTTGCGGCGGATGAAGTTCTTCGGCGCGGTGGGGGAGAGGGCGACGGGCGTTCCGCGCTTTGCGCTGCCGCACAGGCCGCCCGCCGTCAGTTCGTAGGCCTCGGTGAAGGGCCGCTGGAAGGAATAGCGCTGCACCTTTGTAATCCGCTCGTTGTAGACCGTCGCGGCGAAGGGTGTGTCCGTGCCGGTGGCGAAGAGGACCGCGCCGCCGCGGATCAGCTCGGCGCAGAGGAAGGCGGGCTGGTCCGTCAGATAGAAGCTGTTGGCGTTATACCCCGCCACGAGGATCGCAACGGCGTTGGCGCCGTCGGTCAGCCGGTCCGTCAGGTCGTATTCCTCCGTCCTGAAATATCCGTGGCCGCAGCGGGCGGGCCCGGCGGCGATGAAGCGGTCGTTGACGAAGATCTGGTACCGGGTGTGTCCGGCGATATGCAGCGAAAGCGGCGCGTTGCCCGTCACGTCGGCGAAAAACACCAGCGAGCGGTTCATGGCGGTCTCAGCGCCGTCTTCCCAAACGGGCTTCGCGGCGAGGAACGTATAAGGGGCGGATAATCCTTTGGGTTGTGACATGGTTTTTCTTCTCCGTTTCTTTTTATCACGTAGCACGGCGCATTGCGCCGTCTGGCATTTTAAACTGATATAACTGAATTGCAGCAAAAAAAACTGATTCCATAGGGTATTATGCAGAAAAAAAACAAATCATCATGGGCTGCCGCCTGACGGCGCAATGCGCCGTGCTACGATAGTTGTTTGTATGAAGCGCGGTACTGAGGCGCCGCGCTGCCCCGAAATACCATAGATAAACAAACCGGCGGACCGCAGAAGACTTCCGACTTCCGACTCACGACTTCCGACTGAAATCGCAGCCCCGGCGATTTCCCATCTTACCACGCATTTCAGCTTTTTTCAAGACTATAATGTAATAAATATAAAATCATACTTGATTTTTCCAGTCGGGTTGTATATACTTTAGGAAATGTTCCATACTGGAGGTGTGCGCGGATGGAGAAAAAAGAGGTGGCTTTGCGTGCCAACGAGGCGCTGAAGGAGCTGTACCCCGGCGCGGTTTGCTCGCTGGAGGCGGACGATCCCTTCCGGCTGCTGGTGGCGGTGCGGCTTTCCGCCCAGTGTACCGACGCCCGGGTCAATCTCGTTACCCCGGCGCTGTTTGAAAAGTATCCTGACGCGCAGGCGATGTCCGAAGCGTCGGTGGAGGACGTGGAGGAGCTGATCCGTTCCTGCGGGTTCTTCCATCACAAGGCCCGGGACCTGATCGGCATGTCGCAGATGCTGCTCTCCGACTTCGGCGGCGTGGTGCCGGATTCCATCGAAAAGCTCACCACCCTGCCGGGCGTTGGCCGCAAGACCGCCAACCTGATCGTGGGCGACGTCTACGGGCAGCCTGCCGTGGTGGCCGATACCCACCTGATCCGCATTTCCAACCGGCTGGGGCTGGTGGATACCAAGGACCCCGTCAAGGTGGAGTTCGCCCTGCGAGACCTCCTGCCCCCCGAGGACAGCAACGACTACTGCCACCGCAACGTGCTCCACGGCCGGGCGGTGTGCGACGCGAGAAAACCCAGGTGTGAGATCTGCCCCATGAGCGGCTATTGCCGCTATGCCAGAACAGTTTTGCGTGTTGAGTTTTGAGATTTGAGATCGGTTAACTGATAAATTTATCAGTAAAACAGTTGATATTATCACTGATATGGTGTATCATAGATTTACAGATTAAGAAAGAAGGTGCCAAAATGACAAACATGACAAACGCCATTATCAATACGGTTCCTATTTCCATGTTCAACCGTGGCCTTGCGGGACAGGTTTTTGAAGAAGTGAAAAAAACCGGCGCGAAGGTCGTGATGAAAAACAATACGGCGGAATGTGTTTTGCTGTCCCCGGAGGAATACGTCCGTCTGATGGACGAGGTCAACGACGTCCGTCTGCTGGCGCTGGCGGAGGAACGCTGGTCGAAATTTGACGGTGTGACTACCGTTTCAAAGGAAGATGCTTACCGTGAGATGGGAATAACAGAAGACGATCTTGCAAAGATCGACGAGGTCGAATTTGAATGAACTGGACGGTTGAATTTCTGCCGGAAGCGTTGAAAGATTGGAAATCGTTATCAGGCAATCAGGCCGCCATGGTGGGAAAGGCCATCGACAGGGTCCAGACCAATCCGTTGCCTGTGAGCGAAGGCGGTTACGGAAAACCGCTCGGAAACAAAAGCGGACGGAACTTGTCCGGTATGCTGAAAATCAAACTTCGCGACGCCGGGATCCGTATCGTGTATCGGTTGATCAAAACAGATACCAGAATGATCATCGTCGTGATCGGGGCGAGAGCTGACGACGAGGTATATGATGCAGCCTTGAAACGCCGTGAAAAATACGGACTGTAATATGAGATAATTCTATTGATTTGAAAGGAAAATAAAAATGTCTTTGATAAAAAAACTCTTCGGCGATTATTCCGCCAAGGAGATCAAGAGAATCAAGCCCCAGCTGGAAAAGGTGCTGGCACTGGAAGAAAGCTATTCCAAACTGACGGACGACCAGCTGAAGGCGAAAACGCCGGAATTCAAAGAGCGCCTTGCTAAGGGCGAGACCCTGGACGACATCCTGCCGGAGGCCTTCGCCGCCTGCCGGGAGGCCTCCTGGCGCGTGCTGAATATGAAGCACTTCCCGGTGCAGATCGAGGGCGGCATCATCCTCCATCAGGGCCGCATCGCTGAAATGAAGACCGGCGAAGGCAAAACGCTGGTGGCCACCCTCCCCGCGTACCTGAACGCGCTGGCGGGCGAGGGCGTGCACATCGTCACCGTCAACGACTACCTGGCCAAGCGCGACAGCGAATGGATGGGGAAAATTTTCCGCTTCATGGGGCTGTCCGTGGGCCTGATCATCCACGAAAAGACCAACGAGGAGCGCAAGGCCGCCTACGCCGCCGACATCACCTACGGCACCAACAACGAGATGGGCTTCGACTACCTGCGGGACAACATGGTCATCTACAAAGAGCAGCGGGTACAGCGGGGCCACAACTTTGCCATCGTGGACGAGGTGGACTCCATCCTCATCGACGAGGCGAGAACCCCCCTCATCATCTCCGGCCGGGGCGACAAATCCTCCGATATGTATAAGCTGGCGGACGACTTTGCAAGACAGCTGAAGGTGATGCGCATCACCGAGCTCAACGCCAAGGATGACATTGAGGACCTGGTGGACGCCGACACCGACTACATTGTGGATGAAAAGGCCAAGACCGCCACCCTGACCAAGCGCGGCACCGCCAAGGCGGAGCAGTGGTTCAACGTGGACAACCTGATGGACGCGGAGAACCTGTCGCTGCAGCACTACATCAATCAGGCCATCAAGGCCCGGGGCGTCATGAAGCGGGATATCGACTACGTGGTCAAGGACGGCGAGGTGCTGATCGTGGACGAGTTCACGGGCCGTATCATGCTGGGCCGCCGCTATAACGAGGGCCTCCATCAGGCCATCGAGGCAAAAGAAGGCGTCAACGTCCGGCAGGAATCCAAGACCCTTGCCACCATCACCTTCCAGAACTATTTCCGTCTGTATAAAAAGCTCTCCGGCATGACCGGCACGGCCATGACCGAAAGCGAAGAGTTCCAGGAGATCTACTCACTGGACGTGGTGGAGATCCCCACCAACAAGCCCATGATCCGCAAGGATTACGACGACGTGATGTATAAGACCGAAAAGGCCAAGTTCAACGCCATCATCGAGCAGATCCGCAAGTGCCATGAAAAGGGCCAGCCCGTGCTGGTGGGTACCGTCAGCATCGAGAAGTCGGAGCAGTTCTCCCACGCCCTCAAACGCAGCGGCATCAAGCACGAGGTGCTGAACGCCAAGCAGCACGAAAGGGAAGCCGAGATCGTGGCGCAGGCCGGTAAATTCGGCGCGGTCACCATCGCCACCAACATGGCGGGCCGCGGAACCGATATCATCCTCGGCGGCAACGCGGAATACCTTGCCAAGGCGCAGATGCGCAAAATGGAATACAGCGACGAGCTGATCAGCGAGGCCACCGGCTTCTCCGAGACGACGGACGAAGCCATTCTGGAGGCCAGAAAGACCTTCAGTGAGCTGGAAAGCAAATATAAAGCCGAGCTGGCGGGCGAGGCGGAGCAGGTCCGTCAGGCGGGCGGCCTGTTCATCATCGGCACCGTGCGGCATGAATCCCGCCGGATCGACAACCAGCTGCGCGGCCGTTCCGGCCGTCAGGGCGACCCGGGCGAAAGCCGCTTCTACCTCTCCGCCGAGGACGACCTGCTGCGGCTGTTCGCGGGCGACCGCTTCTATCGCACCCTCGATATGCTCGGCGCGGATGAGAATATCGCGGTGGAGGCAAGGCTCTTCACCAGCGCCGTGGAAAGCGCCCAGAAGCGGGTGGAATCCAACAACTTCGCCATCCGTAAAAACGTGCTGCAATACGACGACGTGATGAACAAGCAGCGCGAGCTGATCTATTCCCAGCGCAATCAGGTGCTGGACGGCGTGGATATGGACGCCACCATCCGCAAGATGATCGACGAATCCCTGGCCGACGCGGTGGACTTCTACTGCTCCTCCGCCATCGACAGCAAAGACTGGAACATGGCCGGCCTCAAGAGCAAGTACGCATGGCTCATCGGCGAGCATACCATCCCCGTGGAAAAGGGCAACAAGGGCGTGAAGAAATTCATGCAGGACCTGGCCATCGCCCGGCTGGACGAAATGACCGCCTCCTACGGCAAGGAGATCATGACCGCCCTGGAGCACAAGGTGCTGATCACCAACGTGGACATGAACTGGATGGACCACATCGACGCCATGGATCAGCTCAAGCGCGGCATCGGCCTGCGGGCGTACGCCCAGCAGGACCCGGTCGTGGCCTTCCGTCAGGAGAGCTTCGATATGTTCGACGAGATGACCACCTCCATCCGGGAGGGGACCGTGCAGATGCTGCTGACCGCCGTGGTCCGCTCCGAAGAGGACGTGAAGCGCGAGCAGACCGTGACGGTGACCTCCTCCTCCGGCGGCGATACCGACGGCAGCATGAAAAAGCAG
>CADAMO010000011.1 GCA_902788995.1 Oscillospiraceae bacterium | reverse complement strand
TCCTCGACAGGCGACAGCCTGTCTTGCGGTTTCTTCCTTGTCTTGCGACGTTTATCCGGCGCATAAATAATTCACGATTAAATTGGTGGAGCAGTAATATTAAAGTATTATACCATTATATCTTCACAAATGCAATATTTAACCGAAAAACTCTCCGCAATTCGGCAAAAAACGGCACAGAAAAAGGCGAATGACAGGTGATTCACCCGCATTCGCCGTTTTTCCGCAATTGACGCCGATCAGTCGATTTCCACCTGAACCTTCACGTTCTGACGGTTGGCGGCGGAACGCATGACCGTGCGGATCGCCTTCGCGATCTTGCCCTGTTTGCCGATCACCCGGCCGGTATCGTCTTCGGAAACGTGAAGATGATACACCACCACGCCCTCTTCGTTGACGTCGTCCACGTCAACGGAAACGGCTTCGGGATGATCCACAAGGCCCTTTGCCATGTTGATCAATAAATCTTTCATCGTACTGCCTCCGGTGGGTGGCTCAGTCGATGGCGCCGGACTTCTTGAGAAGCGCCTTGACGGTATCGGTGGGCTGCGCGCCGTTGGCGATCCACTGCTTGGCCTTATCGGCATCCACCTTCACGGTGGAGGGCTCGGTCATGGGGTTGTAATAACCGATCTCTTCGATGAAACGGCCGTCACGGGGATAACGGGAATCCGCTACCACGATGCGATAGAAAGGTGCTTTCTTGGCGCCCATGCGGCGCAGACGAATTTTAACTGCCATTGTTTATTTCCTCCAATGAATAATTTGTAAGTTTGATATATTTAAACACAGCGTGTCTAAAACGAAGTCGGGCGGCGAATCACATATTGAATCCGCCGGGCATACCGGGCATGCCGCCGGGCATCATGCGGCGCATCTTCTTCTTGCCGCCGCCCTTGCCGTTGAGCTGCTTGAACATCTTCTGCATCTGCTTGTACTGCGACAGCAGCCGGTTCACGTCCTCCACCTGCATACCGCAGCCCGCCGCGATGCGGCGCTTGCGGGAGGGGTTGATGATATCGGGCTTTTCCCGCTCTTTGGGGGTCATGGAGAAGATGATGGCCTTGGTCTTGTCGATGCCGCTCTCGTCGATATCCGTATCCTTCAGCTTTTTGCCGAGGCCCGGGATCATGGAGAGCAGGTCCTTCATGGAACCCATCTTCTGCATCTCTTCCAGCTGCATCAGCAGGTCGTTGAGATCGAAACGGTTCTGGCGGAGCTTCTTTTCCAGCTCCTCCGCCTTTTTTTCGTCCAGCGTGGTCTCCGCCTTTTCGATGAGGGAGAGCACGTCGCCCATGCCGAGGATGCGGGAGGCCATGCGGTCGGGATGGAACACGTCCAGATCGTCCAGCTTTTCGCCGATGCCCACGAACTTGATGGGCTTGCCGGTGACGGCTCTGGCGGAAAGCGCCGCGCCGCCTCTGGTGTCGCCGTCCAGCTTCGTCAGCACAAGGCCGTCGATACCCAGCGCCTCATTGAAGGTACTGGCCACGTTGACAGCGTCCTGACCCAGCATGGAATCCACCACCAGCAGGATCTCGTGGGGCTTGACTTCCGCCTTGATATTCTTCAGCTCCTGCATGAGCTGCTCGTCGATATGCAGACGGCCGGCGGTATCAAGGAATACGTAGTCGTAGCCCTGATCCTTGGCCAGTCGCACCGCCTCTTTGGCGATGATCACCGGGTCGGTCTTGCCCATCTCAAAGACGGGCACCCCGGCCTGCTCGCCCACCACCTGCAGCTGCTTGATGGCCGCGGGGCGGTAGATATCGCAGGCGGCCAGCAGCGGGCGATGCCCCTGGGATTTCAGCCGCTTGGCGATCTTGGCGCTGTGGGTGGTTTTACCGGAGCCCTGCAGGCCGCACATCATCACCACCGTGGGCGGGTGCGCGGCGATGGTCAGCCGCGACTGGGTGCCGCCCATCAGAGCGGTCAGCTCGTCGTTGACGATCTTGATGACCATCTGGGCGGGGGTCAGGCTTTCCATGACCTTCGCGCCGATGGCTTTCTCCGTCACGCGGGCGGTGAAATCCTTGGCCACTTTATAGCTGACGTCCGCCTCCAGCAGGGCGAGACGCACTTCGCGCATGGCCTCTTTCACGTCGCTTTCGTTCAGCGACCCTTTGCTTTTCAGTTTCTTAAAAGCGGAATCAAGTTTATCCGAAAGGCCTTCAAACGCCATAGTACGATTCCTTTCTTTTCAATGTAGCGCGCCGCCTTGCACCGTTCGCAGCGCGTTTCCGAATCAATTATTCGGAAAGAGAGAGGGCGATGGATTTGATCCTGACGGTCAGGTCGTTGATCTCTCTGGAAAGGCCCGTCCTGCGGTTTTCCGCGTTGATCTGCGTGGCGCAGTCCATGATCTCTTCCAGCCCTTTGTTGACCTCTTTGAAACGGGCCACCAGCCCCAGCCGCTGCTCCATCTCCGTCAGCTGGCATTCCGCCCGCTTGATGGCGTCACGCACGCCCTGCCGGGTAATGCCCACGTTTCCGGCGATTTCCGCCAGAGAGAGGTCCTGATTATAGTAATAGTCCAGAAATTCACGCTGCTTGGGCGTCAGCATATCGCCGTAAAAGTCCAGCAGAATCGTGATTTCAAGATTTTTCGCCATGTCTTTTTTACACCCCTGTCATCGCTTCCGCCCGCTTTCAATGCGGGCAAAACCCATGATGCACGAAAAACCGCCTGTAAAGTCTCTTTCTTTACAGGCGGTATTATACACGAAACAGGGACCGTTGTCAACAGGGAATTTCACAATTTCCGATTTTTCTTTCAGGAATATAATAAGGCGATTCCGTCAACACTTTCGGCAGCAACTGACGGGATGGTGAAGTATCATAAAGAAGGCAAATAACAAGCGGCGGTACATGCGCCCGAAGGTATGGAACAGGCGGGTGGTGGCGGTATTCGCGGCCGTCTGCGTCGCCTTTGCGGGGCTGACGGTGCGGCTGGCGAATATCATGACCGGCTCGCTGGCGGACGTTTCCGCCGCGCAGAACACAGGGCGGATCCTGCTGGGGCAGACGCGGGGCTATATTTACGACCGGAACGGCGTTCCGCTGGTGAACACCGGCGAGCGGAAGGCGGCGGTGGTGCTGTGCTGCGCTGAAACGCTGCCCGTCCTGCGGACGCTGCTGACAGATGAAGCGGCGCTGCGGGACGTGAAGCCCGGCTCGGTGATCACCCGCGTCACGGAGACGGAGGTCCCGGAAAGCCCCTGCGCGAAAAACGTGCGGCTGGTGACACGGTCCGGCGAAGGGCTGTGCCGCCATATCCTCGGCTACACCGACGGCGACGGCAAAGGCGTGTGCGGCGTGGAGGCCGCCTTTGACAGCGTGCTGACGGAGGCCGCGGGCAAGCTGTACGCGGAGGTGACGCTGGACGCCCTGGGGCAGGCGCTGGCGGGGGACGGGATCACCATCCGTTCCGACGGTTACGACTCCCCCGCCGGACTGACGCTGACGGTGGACAGCCGCATTCAGCGGATCGCGGAGAAAGCGCTGGCCGATTCCACCATCACCTGCGGCGCGGCGGTGGTACAGGACTGCATGACCGGGGAACTGCTCGCCTGCGCCAGCGTGCCGGTCTACGACCCCGCCGACCTGACGCCGAGTCTCAACGATGAAAACCTGCCCTTTCTGAACCGGGCGGTCAGCGCCTATCCGGCGGGCTCGGTCTTCAAGCCCTTTATCGCCGCGGCGGCGCTGAACGCTGGACTGAACCTGAACGATATCTACCGCTGCGAGGGAAAGATCACGGTGGGAACGCGGGAATTCCGCTGCTACAACGGCAACGTCCACGGGGGCGAGACGCTGAACGAGGCCATCTGTCACTCCTGCAACGCCTATTTCATCGACCTGGGCCTGCGGGTCGGCGCGGAGGGAGTGCTTGGCACCTGCGCCGCCTTCGGCTTCGGGCGGAGCGTGGAGCTGTTCCCGGGGGACGGCGCGCAGAAGGGCTACCTCCCCGGGGCGGAGGAAGTCAGAAGCGACGCGCAGCTGGCCAACCTCTGCTTCGGTCAGGGCGAACTGCTGGTCTCCCCCATCCAACTGGCGGCGGCCTATTCCGTCTTCGCCAACGGGGGCGTCTACCGGGAGCCGTATATCCTGAAGGAGCTGATCGACGGAAGCGGCAGCGCCTACGGCTTTTTCCGGCCGGAGACGGAGCCCTACCGGGTGCTGAACGAAGAACACTGCCGCTATATCGGCAAATGCCTCTACCACAACATGATCAGCGGCACCGGCGCGGGAGGACGGCCGGCCAACACCACCGCTGCGGGTAAGACCGCCACCGCCCAGACGGGCCGTTACGACGAAAACGGCGTGGAGCAGCTCTGCACCTGGTTTGCGGGGTATTTCCCCTATACCGCCCCCCGCTATACCGTGGTGATTTTCAACGAGAAAGGGCGCTCCGCCGCCGTGGACTGCGCGCCGGTGTTCAAAGAGATCGCGGAAGAAATCGTAAAGCTCGGCTGAAGACGGCAAAGGGCCGTCCCCCTCCATCCCGCTTATGACAGGTTTTGTCGGAAAACCACGGATGCAAGGGTTTCTTCGATTGACACGCCGTCCCCTTTCCGATATAATAAGATGAGAATCACGCGGCTGTTCCGTCAAAGGATCGTCCGGGAGAACATTGCAGATCTCCGGACGAAAAAGCGGCGGACAACCGGAAAATCGGGGATCACGGCATGAAAAAAACATTCAGAATCACGGTACTTCTCACTCTCGTGCTGGCGCTGACGACGGCAGGGCTTTTGCCCGCTGCGGCAGCGACCAGAAGCGACTTCAAGAAACGCTTTGACGCGGCGGCGTCGGCGGCGACCGCCGCCATCGTTTACGATCTGACGGACGAAACAACGCTGTACGCGAAAAATATCGACAGGCCCCTCGGCCTTGCCAGCATCACCAAGGTGCTCACCGCCTGCACGGCGGCACAGTTCCTTTCCGCCGACGACAAGATCACAGTGGGGAACGAGGTCTATCTGACGGCGGATATCGGCAGCCGCGCGCCGGTCTATTACGGCGACAGATATACGTTTGAGCAGATTCTGCACGCCATGCTGCTGCCCTCCGGCTGCGACGCGGCCATGGTGATCGCGGCCGCCGCAGGCAAGAAGGCGGCGGGCGACAACTCCCTCAGCGGAAGACAGGCGGTCAACGTCTTTCTCGGGGAAATGAACAAGTTCATCAAAAAGCTGGGCGGGACCAACTCCCATTTCGTCAATCCGGACGGCCAGGACGCCAGCGGCCAGCACACCACCTGCCGGGATTATATCAAGGTGCTCCGCTACGCGGTCATGCACCCGCTGATCAGCAGCGTGATCCGCAAGGATGAATACGCCTGTTACGACCTGAACGGCAACTATCACTATTTCAGCACCACCAACAGCCTGCTGGCGCGGGGCAGCTATTATTATTACCCCGGCGTCATCGGCATCAAGACCGGCACCACCTATCAGGCGGGGGCCTGTCTGGCAGGGGCGGTACAGCGCAACGGCAAAACGATTCTCACCCTAGTCGCCCACGCGCCTTCCATGTCGGAACGCTATACCATCTCCACCAAGCTGCTGGATATCGCCTTTGCCTTCCGCATGACGGGAGACGTGGATTATGACAACCGCATTTCCGCGGAGGACGCCCGTCTGGCGCTGCGCCTTTCCGTGGGGCTGGAATCGGCAGACGACTACCCGCCGCAGTACGCCGATATGGACGGCGACGGGATCGTTTCCCCCGGGGACGCGCGGACGATTCTGCGGGTCTCCGTGGGACTGGAATAAACCGACGCGGCGCCGCCCGCCGCCTTTTTATTACAATTAAATGGTTGAAAAAAGAAAGATTGTGCTGCCGCATTAATAAAACGATCATAACGCCGTTTTTTGCCGTTTTACGGCAAAAAACATGGCGAAATAATACTTCGGCAATCATAAAGCCATCGTTTATCATTCAAATTATTTAATTGCCGAAGTAATAAGACAGAGAGGATCATTTTTATGTTACATATACAGTATGACAAAGAGGCCGCGTCGGTGCGGCTGACGCTGGACGGGCGGCTGCTGCTGGCCCACAGCGAAGAGGCGCCCACCGTATTTCTCGGAACGGGCGAGCCGGAAACAGCCATGTTCCGGGGCAATTTCGACATCACGGACAAGGTGACGGACCGGCGCGCGCTGCGGGCGGCCGGGGCCGATAAAAACACGGTGACCTTCACGGAGCCCGCCTCAGGCGCGGTTTTTACGTTGACTTTGGAAGAGATCGACGGGATCGTCCGCGCCCAGGGCAAAACCGAGGGGGGCGGTTTCAACCGTCTGTGGCTGCGCCTTGCCGCGGAACGGGACGAACACGTCACCGGCGGCGGCGAGCAGTTCTCCTACCTGGACCTGCGGGGAAGGCTCTTCCCCATCTGGACGCGGGAACAGGGCGTGGGCCGCAACAAACAGACGGAGATCACACGCCTGGCCGACGAGACGGACGGGGGCGGCGGCGACTACCACACCACGTTTTTCCCCCAGCCCACCTTCGTTTCCTCCCGGCGGTACTGGTTCCATCTGGAAAACTACGACTATTCCGCGCTGGATTTCCGGGCGGAGGATCACCATGAGATCGGCGTCTGGAACACGGACGTCCGGTTCGACCTGGGCACGGGAGAGGACTACCCCGCGCTGCTGCAAAAGCTGACCGCGCTGCTGGGCCGTCAGCCCGCGCTGCCCGACTGGGCCATGAAAGGGCTTTGGCTGGGCGTGCAGGGCGGCACGGAGCGGGCCACGACAATCCGTGACCGCTGTCTTGACGCGGGGGTGGACGTTTCCGCCGTGTGGATCCAGGACTGGGAAGGCACCCGTCAGACCTCCTTCGGCAAGCGCAACTTCTGGAACTGGCAGTGGAGCGAGACCCTCTATCCCGGCCTTGACAAGGTGATCGAAGAAGATCGCGGCCGGGCGTGGATGGGCTACATCAACCCCTACGTCGTTGAGGAAGGCAGTCTGTGCCAATACGCCATCGCCCACGGCTATCTGGTGAAAAAGCCGGACGGCAGCGACTACCTCTTCGACTTCGGCGAGTTCAACTGCGGCGTGGTGGACCTGACCCTGCCCGCCGCCTATGAATGGTATAAGAACGTCATCAAGCAGAACCTGATCGGCTTCGGCCTGCGGGGCTGGATGGCGGATTTCGGCGAATACCTGCCCACGGACGCCGTCTGTCACGGCGGCGACGGCTGGGCGCTGCACAACGAATGGCCCACCCTTTGGGCCAAGTGTAACCGGGAGGCCGTGGAAGAGAGCGGCATGCTGGGCAAATGCGTCTTTTATATGCGTGCCGGCGCGGCGGAAACTCAGCGGTATTCCACCCTGATGTGGGCGGGGGACCAGAACGTGGACTGGTCGGCGGACGACGGACTGCCCTCCGCCGTGACGGCGGCCCTGACGCTGGGCATGAGCGGCTTCGGCCTCAACTGCAGCGACGCGGGCGGCTATACCACCCTGTTCTACCTGCGGCGGGATGAGGAGCTGATGAAGCGGTGGCTGGAATTTTCCTGCTTTACGCCCGTCATCCGCAGCCACGAGGGCAACCGACCCGCCACCAACGTACAGCTCTACGATACGCCGGACCTGCTGGCCTTCACCGCCCGCATCACCCGCCTGCACGACGCGCTGCTGCCCTATCTGCGGGAGGCGGTGAACCAGAACGCGGCCGCCGGTCTGCCCGTGATGCGGCCCCTGTTTTTCGCCCAGGACTGCGCGGAGGCGTGGCGGACGGACCGCTATGCTTATCTGTTGGGGAACGACCTGCTGATCGCGCCCGTGGTGGAGCCCGGGGCGGACGTCCGTTCCCTCTGGCTGCCGGAGGGCGATTGGATCCACCTCTGGAGCGGCGACGCCTTTACCGGCGGCAACGTACAGGTCAAAGCGCCGCTGGGCCAGCCGCCGGTCTTCTACCGCGGCGGTTCGTCCTTCAGAATGCTGTTTGAATCGCTGAAACAAATCTGACCGGATCGGTCTTTTACGGGAGGTACCATGATGCAGAAAACCTTTACCTTTGCGGAGCTGCCGCAGAACGAAGAACAACTGACGGCCATGGCGGGCGGCAGCTTTTCCGACCCGCTGCAGACGGCGGCGCTGACGGCGGCGGTGTTTTGCCGTTACGGGACAGACCGGGAGGCGTGTATCGCCATGCTGAACGTGCTGCGCGGCCCGCGGCCCCTGTCTCAGTATGAGATCCAGTTCCTCCGCGACCGGCTGGGCGGCAAGGAATATAAGCCTTTCTCCTTCTTTGCCGGGGCGACGCCCGCCAACAACTATACCCCCGCGCAGCCCTACGTGATCGCGGCGGAAGGAGAACCCCTTCCCAATGAGCCGGACTATTTCCGGGTCATGCTGCGCTCCGGCGGGGCGGATCATCCCCGCCCTGTGACGCTGCGCCGCAAGGGGGAGGAATGGCTGCTGTGGGAGGAAATGCTTCTTGCCGATATCCGCACGCCCGCCAAAGACGACCCGTGGGCGTAAACGATACCAACAAGCAAAATAAAACACACCGGAGACGAGCGACGATCGGCGCGTCTCCGGTGTTTTTTTTGATATATTACCATCATTTAATATCTATATTGAATATTTTTGAGTATAATGTGCATTATATTTTGTAAAAGGCTGTTCCATTTAATTCGGTCAAGCGGATTTCTTAGAAATAATAACCTTGTCCATTTTTATTTTCTTTCATATTGAAGGAGCCTTTGCTGATTGTTGATTTTCACAATTTCTACTCTTTTTTTTGCAATTTTTGTTTGCTTCAGTTTGTCCTTCAAAAAGCGGAACCATTCAACAATCAGAACTATTAAAGCAAACAGCAAGCTAATCTGCAGAATCATTCGATAACATGCAGACCAAAAATACATATCGAATTCGAATAAATCAATTAGGCCAAAAAGAAAATCTCCAAAATCGCGAGATGCAATTTCTTCCAGCAATATTCGATTTGTGTACGTGCCTTTGACAATTGCCTCTTTTATATATTGATAAGAACCAAAATAGACAGATAAAAGATAGGTGGATGCCAAAAATCCTACAATTGCAGCAACAATAACTTTTTTGTAATTCAGGTATCTGAAAAAATAACGATATTTTTTATCAAGATAATCTTTGTAGTTTTCACTGCTGAGAGCGAACTGAGGACAAGAAACAAACTGCAATTCTGATGAATTCATTTGAGAAGAATCAATTATTTGGTTCACATTATTATTCATATTATCAGTAATCTACTCTAAAACAATATGTTACGTCATTCCCGGAAGACTGAGGGCTGATTTTTGAATTAATCGTTTGAAGAAGCGTACAAGCTCGGCGGAAATTCTCATTTTCTTCCGAGATTTTCGCTAATTGCGCCACATTAGTTTTTGCATTCAGGCACCGTGCGCCGGCAATAATATAATTACCATGATCATAACAAAAAATGTCTACGTGAACAGGCGATAATTGAAAGCATGTGATTGCAAGATAAAACAGCGCGTCCGACAAAGTTTGCGGCGAGCAATTAATGACTACATTTCCTTCTAGGGTTCTTGTCAAATTGATACTTCTTGCTTTCGCCTGAGGATTTGCCCTATCAAGAACATTATCCAACACATTATTCATGTCTGCCATGCCCGACTTCGTCTTAAGCTTGGCTTTTTTTCCTTTTTTTTGTTATGCATTTTTTCAGAAGCAACTGCAAATACACCGCCGAAAAGATGTGCAAGCAAATCTATTATAGCCATGACTAAATAAAAAAGTGCCTGAATCGCAAGAGTGAACACCCAAACAAACACACTGATTATGACACCCATGACAAAAAAACCTCCGATATACCAAAATGGGATATTTTAATTATACCAAAATGGGATAATTTTGTCAAGGTGATTTTTTATGCGATTAAGACGATTAAGACAATTAAGAAAGCAAAGAAACATTTCACAATTAAAAATGGGGATGGATCTGAACATGGGACAAAACACAATTAGCAGATATGAAAGAGGAGACAGGGAGCCAAGCATTTCAGAGCTTATAGCGATTGCGGATTATTTTCATGTTTCGATTGATTATTTACTGGAAAGAACAAACAAACCAGAAATAAATCAGTAATAGTTCCTAAAGAAAAACAGACCAAGTGGATACTCGGTCTGTTCAATATTTCGATGTTGGAAAACAGATTTTTATACGGACCAAAATCGTAATCAGTCGATCGGCGCGCCTCCGGTGCGTTTTTACAAAGTGGAGGTTGTGCGGCTGCGCAGATACGCGCCGCGCAGAAATTGCCTTCCCCGTTCAGTTCTTCACCATTTCGGCGGCAAAGGCGCCGGCGCGGGCGAAGTCGTCCTCCGTGGGCAGGCCCTTGTTGATGAAGATCCACGAGGCGGCGCAGTGGAATTCCTTTTCGCTGATGGCAATGCCGTACTCGTCCGCGGTCTTTTTGACGGTTTTCCAGGTGGATTGCCCGCTGGCGGAAGTGTTCATGTTGACGATCTCGCCGATCTTGTCTTTATTGCGGGCAAGAAAATCCTTCACCTCGGGGTCGATGTTGGCGGCGTACATGGCGTTGATCAGAATGACCCTGTCCGTCTTTTCGGTCAGGTCGTTCGTCACGTCCAGCGCGGTCAGGCCCGTGGCCTTTTCAACGGCCTCCGCCAGCTTTTTCGTGTTGCCTTTTTTTGATTTTGTAAAATAACGGATTGCTGCTGTCATAGTGTTATCCTCCTGATGATAATTGGGTGTTGGCGATTTCTCCGGTAGCGCGGCACCTCAGTGCCGCTTTTGCCGTTGATTACTTTTTTCAGAAAAATAAAAGGTAAGAAGGTGTCGGACGACAAAGAAATATCTGCTTTTTCTGGTTCCTTAATTATTTGCTTTGGTAAATAGCGGCACTGAGGTGCCGCGCTACCGATATTACTCCGACAACTCCTTATTTCCCCAGCTCCGCCGCGATGGCCTTTTCCAGATCCTCCGGATTGTCGGTGGGGGCGAAGCGGGCGACCACCGCGCCGTCTTTGGCCACCAGGAATTTGGCGAAATTCCACGGGATGCGGCCGGGCTGCCGGCTTTTCAGATAGGTGTACAGGGGCGCTTCATGGCGGCCGTTAACGCTGATCTTGGCGAACCGCGGGAACCGGGTGTTGTAGTTCAGCTTGCAGAAGGAGTCGATCTTGTCGTCGCTGCCGGGCGCCTGAAAGGCGAACTGGTTGCAGGGGAAATCCAGAATTTCAAAGCCCTGATCGTGATACTTTTCATACAGCGCCTCCAGCCCTTCATACTGGGGCGTGAAGCCGCAGCGGGTGGCGGTGTTGACGATCAGCAGCACCTTTCCGCGGTACTGCTCCAGCGCCACTTCGTTGCCCTTGTTGTCGGTAACGGTAATGTCGTAAATGCTCATGGTTGTTTGCTCCTTTCCTGGTCGAGTATTTTATAAAGAATCTGATATAACGCCATGGCTTCTTCGGGGCTAAGGTGAAACTCCTTGGCGATGCCCGCGGGTACGCACAGGGCCTTTTCCCGCAGGGCCTTTCCCTCGTCGGTCAGCGACACGATGAGATTCCGCTCGTCTTCCCTGTCCTTTTCTTTTTTGACGTATCCCTTTTCCGTCAGCTTTTTCAGCAGCGGCGTCAGGGTGTTGGATTTCAGAAACAGCGCCTCACAGAGGAATTTCTCGTTGACCGGTCCCTCCTCCCACAGTACCATCATCACAATGTACTGGGTGTAGGTCAGGTCCAGCCCCTCCAGCAAGGGCTTATACCGCCTGGTGATGATATTGGAAACCGCGTACAGCGGAAAACACAGCTGGTTTTTCAGACGCAGCGCTGCATACTTTTCATTCTTTTCGTTCAATTTTCACACCTCGTCTTAAATTATATCGCACGCGATATAATTTGTCAAGCATTTTTTGAAAGTATTTTTACCAAAAAAAAGGAAGCCTGCCGTGCAGTCCACGGAAAGCTCCCGCTGATCAGTATTATCTGTGTGCCGTTACTGCGGAGCCCGAAACCGCTCGTCCGGCGCTCCTTTTTTCGCGGCAACGGGCGTCGTCACGCTAAAAAGGGATCACACCGAGGTGCTCCAGCAGGATTTTCAACCCCAGCAGGATCAGAATCACACCCCCGGCGATTTCTGCCTTGGCTTTGTATTTCTCACCGAACACGCTGCCGATCTTCACCCCGGCCGCCGAGAACAGAAACGTGATGACGCCGACGCAGCCGACCGACAGAAAGACGTTCGTATCCTCCATGGCGAGGGCGATACCGGCTGCCAGCGCGTCGATACTGGTGGCCAGCGCCATGACCAGCATCACACGGAAGCCGAAGGAACCGTCGGCGGGCTTGCCCTCCTCTTTGGAAAACGCCTCCCGAAGCATATTGGCGCCGATCAGCGCCAACAGAATAAACGCTACCCAGTGATCCACCCGTTCGATATACACCCGGAAAAAGGAGCCGAGATAATAGCCGATCAGGGGCATGAGCGCCTGAAAACCGCCGAACCAGAGCCCCGCGGAGAGAAGATGTTTCCAGCGGACCTTTCCGACGGCAAGTCCTTTGCAGACCGACACCGCGAAAGCGTCCATGGAAAGCCCCAGGCCCAACAAAACAGCGGAAAGAAATGTCATTTTAATCACCCTGATTGTATAATTGCATGCTGCAAGACGTCGACAACTATTTTTTTATTACATTATATATATGTGAAACGCCCACAATATAAAACGCCACGGAAAAGCGTTACGCCGGTTTCCGTGGCAGCTATGGTATGATCCGAAACGCGGGCAAAACCCGCCTATCACGTTTCGCGCAGCGAAACATATCACTTCCGCACAACGGAAATACCACCCGTGCGAAGCACGGATATCACTGCGCCTGCCCACAGTCGCTTATGCCCTGTGCCATTTTACGCCCTGGGGGGTATCCTCCAGCACGATGCCCATCTCCGTGAGCTGATTGCGGATCTCGTCGGCGCGGGCCCAGTTCTTTTCCTTCCGGGCCGCGGTGCGCTCGGCGATCAGCGCTTCGATCTCCGCGTCGCCGCCTTCCTCTTCCGTCTTTTCATTATATACGATACCGAGCACGCCGGTCAACTCATCAAATACTTTGACGGCGGCTGCCACCGCGTTTTTGGCGGGGGCGGCGGTGAGCACCTCTTTGTTGATATAACGGACCAGTTCGAACACGGTGCCGATGGCGTCGGCAGTATTCAGGTCGTCGTCCATGGCCTCGCAGAACTTGGCGCGGTAGCCGTCAAACGCCTGCTCAAGCGCGGCGAGCGCCTCGGCGGAGACGTCCTCCCCGGCGTTGGCCAGGGCGAAATCCAGCGAATCCCGGCAGGTGTGGAGGCGCGTCAGGCTGGCCTTGCACTGCATGAGAGAATCGTAGGAATAGTTGATGGGGCTGCGGTACTGGCAGGAGATCATCAGCAGGCGGATGGGTTCATAACCGTACTGCTGCGCCACGTCGCGCACCGTGAAGAAGTTACCCTTGGACTTGGACATTTTCTCGTTGTCCACGGTGATGAATCCGTTGTGCATCCAGTAGTGGGCAAAGGGCGCGCCGTTGCAGCACTCCGACTGGGCGATCTCGTTCTCATGATGAGGGAAGATCAGATCCTGCCCGCCGCAGTGGATGTCGATGGTCTCACCGAGATATTTGCGGTTCATGGCAGAGCACTCGATGTGCCAGCCGGGACGGCCCTGACCCCAGGGGGACTCCCAATAGGGCTCGCCGGGCTTGCTGCCCTTCCAGAGGGCGAAATCCATGGGCTCCCGCTTGATCTCACCCACGTTGATCCGCGCGCCGGACATGAGATCGTCCAGCGGCTGGTGGGACAGTTTGCCGTACTCCGCGAATTTGGCGGGGCTGAAATAGACGTCGTGCTCCGCCTGATAGGCGTAGCCCTTTTCGATCAGCGTTTCGATGATGGCGATGATCTCGTCGATGTTCTCGGTGGCCTTGGGATGGACCGTTGCCTCACGGACGTTGAGTCCGGCGGCGTCGGTCTTGTATTCGGCGATATATTTTTCGGAGATCTCGCTGAAGGAGACGCCCTCCTCGTTGGCGCGGTTGATGATCTTATCGTCGATATCGGTGAAGTTCTGCACGAAGGTCACCTTGTTGCCGCGGTATTCCAGATACCGGCGCAGCACGTCGAACACACAGATGGGCCGCGCGTTGCCGATGTGGATATAGTTATAGACCGTGGGCCCGCAGGCGTAGATCTTATATTCGCCCGGGGTGATCGGGATCAGGTCTTCTTTTTGTCTGGTGAGGGTGTTGTAGACTTTCATATCTCTTCTCCTGTTTTGCGATAATCATGATAAATGTGAAATTAGCAATTACTCCCGCTTGTCGGCGCCTGCAGCCGGTGAAGTTCTGCCTCCAGTTCTTCGATCCGGCGGTTGAGCTTGGCCAGTTCCTGGGCCACGGGGTCGGGGATGTTGACCTGATCCAGCTGGTCAACACGAACGCCGTCCCGTTTGACGACGTGGGCGGGCGCGCCCACGGCGGTGCAGTTATCGGGGATTTCGTTGAGCACAACGGAGCCGGCGGCGATCTTGGCGTTATCGCCGATGGAGAACGGCCCCAGCACCTTGGCACCCGCGCCGATCATGACGTGGTCGCCCACCGTGGGGTGCCGCTTGCCTACGTCCTTGCCGGTGCCGCCCAGCGTGACCCCCTGATAGATGGTCACGTCGTCGCCCACCTCCGCCGTTTCGCCGATCACCACGCCGGTGCCGTGGTCGATAAAGAACCGCTTGCCGATCTTGGCGCCGGGGTGGATCTCGATATTCGTTTTTCTTGCCGCGCGCTGTGAAATGTACCGCGCGATCAGGTGCATATCGTGTTCATAGAACCAGTGCGCCCTGCGATGGGCGCGCACCGCCTTGAGGCCCGGATAGAGCAGCAGGATCTCAAGGCCGGAGGTGGCCGCGGGGTCCCGTTCTTTGACGCACGCGATATCCTCCTTCAATTGTGTAAAATAGTTGCAGAGCATGATTTATCCGCCTGTTACATATGTCGAAATTGTTCAGTCCACGACTTCCTGCTCCGGCGCTTCGGTGGGCTCAGGCTCCGTGCTTTCAGTGGGCGCTTCGGTGACGGGGGCCGCCGTCGTGGGCGGCACCGTGGTCTGGGCCTGCTGACCGATATCGATCACCGGCGCGGTGGTCTCCGCGTCCTTCCACAGGACGATCATCACCAGAGAGCCCTCCTTGACCTCCGAGCCCGCCAGCGGAGAGGTCTCCGCCACGGTGTTGGGGGCGTGGGTTCCATCGTTCTGACGGGAGGACTTGGAGCATTTGAAGCCCAGCGCCTTCAGCGTCTCTTCCGCCGCTTCATACGTCTGCCCGGAAACGTCCGGGATCTTGACCATCTTGGCGCCGCTGCTGACGGTCAGCGTAATCACGGTGCCCTGCGGCACCATCTGACCGGAAAGGATATCCTGATCCAGCACGGTGCCTTCCGCTACCGTATCGGAGCTTTGCGCCTTCTGGATGATGGTGAAATTGGTGGTAAACGTCTGGTTGTTCATGATATCGGTGATGCGGCTCGTTTTGAAATCGGGAACCTTCACCATGGTGGCGGCCGCGGTGGTCGTCTCTGCGGTGTTGCCGCCGAACCAGCCTGCGCCGGGGTTCATCATTTCGTGGGCCAGCACGCCCACCACGCCCAGCAGCAGGATCACCAGCACCACCAGCAGGGCGATGAGGCTCTTCTTTTTCCGCTCGCGCTTTTCTTCGTCAAGGCGGCGGACCTCCTCCACCGCGCGGCGGTATTCATCCACCCGCTCGCCGGCGGTGGAAACGCGTTCCGGCTCGGCGTACTGCGGGGCGCGGCGCACGGTCTGCACCGGCTCCTGATAGCGGGGCGCGCGCTCGGCGGTGGGAACGGGTTCCTCATGCTGCGGCGCGGGACGCACCGCCTCGGAATACACGGGGGGCACGGGCGGCACCGGGGGCTCGGAAGCAGTCACCTGATGGGTGAAGACAGGCTCCGGTTCCGTCTGCCTGACGCCGAAGCCGGAAACCGGCTGGGAATACCCCTCGATCGGCGCGCCGTAAGAGGGCTCCTTGCGGGGCGGGGCCGCCGGGGGCACCGGCGCGGGGGCGGGGCGCTCCGACTGCATGCCCTGCATCCGCTGGGCGTAGCTGTTGTAGGAGGGCACCGGATTATCCACACGCTCACGGGTGGGAACGGGATCCGCCAGCGGGTCGCCGATGGGGGCCGCGGGCGTATATTTGGAAGGATCGTTATGGGTCTCAAAGCTGCGCTGCACCGTGGAGAGATTGCTGCGAAGCTGCTCGATGTTGCGGGTACGGTCCTCGGGCATGATCTGCATGCCGTTGATCATCGCGTTGATGACGTAGCTGGGGATCTGCTCGGCAAACTTCGCCGGGATCATCAGCTTATCCTCCACCGCGCGCACCTTGGCGTCAATGGGGTCTTTTCCCACCAGCGTCCGATAAATCACCGCGCAGAATGAATAAATATCGCTCCAGGGGCCGATATTACCGTCGGCGGAATACTGTTCGTAGGGGGTGTAGCCCTCAAAAAGCTCCGGTTCGATATCGCTCAGCAGGGTCCTGGCCTGCTCGGCGCAGAAATCGGTCAGCTTCAGCTTGCCGTCTTTGGAGAAGATAAAGGATTTGGGGTTGATGCCCCGGTGCAGCACGCCGGAGGTGTGCAGGGTGCCGAGGGTGGAGAGCACCGGCATGAACAGGATGCGGGCCTTCTCCCAGGGCATATAGCCGTCGGCGGTGTTGTTCAGATAGCCGTTCAGGTTGACCAGCTCCGATTCCTCATAGACAGCGTAGGCGGTGGAGTTGGACTGAAAGACGTCCGTCACGGTGACCAGCGCGGAAAGGCCTTTCAGGCGCATCAGCTTCGTCCACAGCTCGATGAACGAGGCGCGGCAGCTGCTGAAATCGCTCTCGCTGCCCGCCGCGGGCACCACCGTCAGCTCGTCATAGCTGCGGGAGGCGATGGACTCGGGGAAGAACTCTCGCACCGAGACCGGCTTATCCAGCGTGAGGTCGTAGGCCGCATAGGTCACGCCCTCGCCGTTGCGCTTCATGGCCTTTGCGATACAATATCTTTCATTGATAATACTTTTCAGCGGAAGCAGAGGCGCCTCCTGCCGGACCGCGATATTCCTTTTGCAGCGGGGACAAACGTCGTTTTCATCTTTTACGCTTAAACAGATCATGCAAAGCTTCGAAATATCCTGCATCGGTTCCACTCCATTATATAATATTTTTATTAAGAAAAGAAAATACACTGATATATGATGCAGTATAGCATAATCCTGTCGATTGCACAATATTTTTTGTGAAATTTTTAAAAACAAAAAAAATTCTCTTGACAACAGCGACAAAATGGTATATATTATTAACAGAGTTAGCACTCAGGCATTGAGAGTGCTAACTTAGCAAAGCAGAACAGGGAGTGATACCGTGGAGCTTTCGGACAGAAAAGAACAGATTCTTTCCGCCATTGTGGAACGCTTTATTGCCACGGGCGAGCCGGTCGGTTCCAAGTTTCTTGCCGCAATGCTGCCGCTGTCGGTATCCCCCGCCACCATCCGCAACGAGATGGCCTATCTGTCAGAAAAGGGCTACCTGGACCAGCCTCACACTTCGGCCGGCCGCGTCCCCTCCGACAAGGGCTACCGATATTATATCGACAGGCTGCTGCAGAATTACGCCCCGTCCGACGCGGATATCTTCCGCATCCTTTCGCGGATCGATCATTCGGAGGGCGATTCCAACGCGGTGCTGTCGCAGATCTGCGAGATCCTGGCGGAGCTGACCGGCTGCGCGGCGGCCGTCTCCTCCCCCGACCCGGAGGGCGCGGACATCCGAAACGCCCAGCTGGTCCCCGTGGGGAACAAAAACGTGATGGTGCTGGTCTCCGCCTCCTCCGGCGTGCTGAAAAGCCGGATCGCCCGGCTGGAAAAAGAGCCGGACTACGAGACCATGGAGCTGTTCTACAACGTGATTTCCGCCAACTTCACGGGGATTCCCCTCAGCGGCATCACAGCGGCCAGGATCCAGTCCGCCGCCGCCTCGCTGGGCGAAAAAGCGCTGGACCTGATGCCCCTGCTGGTTTCGTTCTACGAGTGCGTTTCCGCCGCGTCGGAATCCACCGTGACGGTAAAGGGCCACGCCAATCTGCTGAACATCCCGGACCTGCGGAGCAGCGCGCCGGAGATTCTGGAGCTGCTGGGCAATGAAGAGGCGCTGCAGCGGCTGCTGCGGACCTCCACCGACGCGCCGGTGGAGCTGAGCATCGGCAACGAGAACGAATTCGCCTGCCTGCGGCGCGCCACCATCATCCGGGCCCCCTACAAGCCCGGCGGCGGACAGGGCGGCACGGTAGCGGTCATCGGCTCCACCAAGAGCGACTACGCGCGGATCATCCCCCTGGTGAAATACATCAGCGGCGTGACGGGCGCGGCGCTGGAGGAATTGAGCAAGTAGGCAACAGGCAATAGGCAATAGGCAATAGTTACAGAGCGGAGTGCGGAGATACGCATCCGACAGTGACGAACCCCACAGATTTACCGAAACATCAGCAACTTCCCGGACAAAGGAGAGAGATACATGGCGAAAGAAAAGAAGCAGAACACGGCGAAGGAGCCGGAGAAAAAAGAAGAGCCTGAGACGGCGGCGGAACAGCCGGAAGAGACCGCGGAAGAAACCGCGGAAGAGATTACGGAAGAACAGGCCGCGCCGGAGAAGGAACAGCCAGACGAGACGGAAGCGCTGAAAAAACAGCTGGCGGAAGCCAACGACAAGCTGCTGCGCACCGCGGCGGAATACGACAACTTCCGCAGGCGTTCCCAGAAGGAAAAGGAAGCCATCTACGCGGACACAAAAGCGGAGATCATCGGAAAGCTGCTTCCCGTGATCGACAATTTTGAGAGGGCATCCGCGGCGGAAGCCGACGCGGAGAACTATAAAAAGGGCATCGAAATGACCGTCAAGCAGCTGCTGGACGCGCTTTCCGCCATGGGTGTGGAGGCCTACGGCGCGGCGGGCGAGGAATTCGACCCCAACATTCACAACGGCGTGATGCACGTGGACGACGAAACGCTTGAAGAAAACGTGATCGCGGATGTGTTCATCAAGGGCTACAGGATGGGCGATAAAGTGATCCGCCACGCCAGCGTCAAGGTAGCCAACTAAAACGGTATAAAATTTATCAAATATATTCGGAGGTAATCATCATGTCAAAAGTTATCGGTATAGACTTAGGTACAACCAACTCCTGCGTAGCGGTCATTGAAGGCGGCGAGCCCGTCGTGATCCCCAACGCGGAAGGCGCCAGAACCACCCCCTCGGTGGTCTCCTTCGGCAAGACCGGCGAAAGAATGATCGGCCAGGTGGCAAAGCGCCAGGCCATCACCCAGCCGGACCGCACCGTCTCCTCCATCAAGAGACAGATGGGCAGCGACTACAGAGTAAAGATCGACGACAAGTCCTACACGCCCCAGGAGATCTCCGCCATGATCCTGACCAAGCTGAAGACCGACGCGGAAGCGTATATCGGCAGCAAGGTGACGGAGGCCGTCATCACGGTGCCCGCCTACTTCACCGACGCGCAGCGTCAGGCCACCAAGGACGCGGGCAAGATCGCCGGCCTTGAGGTCAAGAGGATCATCAACGAGCCCACGGCGGCGGCGCTGGCCTACGGCATCGACAAAGAGAATGACCAGAAAATCATGGTCTACGACCTGGGCGGCGGCACCTTCGACGTTTCCATCATCGAGATGGGCGACGGCGTGCAGGAAGTGCTGGCCACGGCGGGCAACAACCGTCTGGGCGGCGACGACTTCGACCAGCGTATCATCAACTGGCTGGCCGACGAATTCAAGAAGACAGAGGGCATTGACCTGCGCGGCGACAAGATGGCCATGCAGAGACTGAAGGAGGCCGCCGAGAAGGCCAAGATCGAGCTGTCCGGCGTGACCACCTCCACCATCAGCCTGCCCTTCATCACGGCGGACGCCTCCGGCGCGAAGCACCTGGAGACCACGCTGACCAGAGCCAAATTCAACGAGCTGACCAGCGACCTGGTGGAAGCCACCATGGGTCCCGTGCGTCAGGCGATCCAGGATTCCGGCCTGAAGGTTTCCGAAATCGACAAGGTCCTGATGGTGGGCGGTTCCTCCCGTATCCCCGCCGTGCAGGACGCGGTCAAGGGCTTCATTGGCAAGGAACCCTTCAAGGGCATCAACCCCGATGAGTGCGTCGCCATCGGCGCTGCCATTCAGGCGGGCGTGCTGGGCGGCGAGGTGGAAGGCCTGCTGCTGCTGGACGTGACGCCCCTGTCCCTGGGCATCGAGACCCTGGGCGGCGTGTGCACCAAGATCATCGACAGAAACACCACCATCCCCACCAAGAAGAGCCAGATCTTCTCCACGGCGGCGGATAACCAGTCCTCCGTGCAGGTTCACGTGCTGCAGGGCGAAAGAGAATTCGCCAAGGACAACAAGACCCTCGGCATGTTCATGCTGGACGGCATTCTGCCCGCCCGCCGCGGCGTGCCGCAGATCGAAGTGACCTTCGACATCGACGCCAACGGCATCGTGCACGTCTCCGCCAAGGACCTGGGCACCGGCAAAGAGCAGGCCATCTCCATCACCGCTTCCTCCAACATGAGCAAGGAAGACATCGAGAAGGCCGTCCGTGAGGCGGAGCGCTTCGCGGAAGAGGATAAGCGCCGCAAGGAGGACCTCGACACCCGCAACAACGCGGACCAGATGGTCTACCAGTGCGAGAAACTGCTGCAGGAGAGCGGCGACAAGCTGAGCGACGACGACAAGTCCAAGATCAACGCGGGCGTGGACGCCCTGAAGGAAGCCCTCAAGGGCGAGGACGTGAACCTGATCAAGTCCCGTCAGGATGAGCTGACCAAGGTCTTCTATGAGATCAGCGAGCGGCTGTACCAGCAGGCCAACCCCAACGGTCAGGCCGGCGGCTCCGACATGGGCGGCCAGGGCTTTAACGGCGGCGCAGGTTTCAACGGCTATAACGGCGACGCGGGCACCCAAGGCAACAACGGCGGCAATAACGACGGCTATTACGACGCGCCGTACACCGAGGTGTGATTGCTGCACAATCAGGTGTTAGGTGTGAGGTTCAAGGTTTGAGAAGCGCGCCGCAGGCGTAAAATGTAGCACGCTGCCTTGCAGCGTTCGCAACGCGATTCCGATTCCGGCAACACGCCGCAGGCGTAGGATCGCAGCGCGGCACCTCAGTGCCGCAGCAACGCAGTTCCAATAGCCAACGCTTAACAGATTGTTTCATCCCATAGCGGCACTGAGGTGCCGCACTACCAACCAACAAAACCCACGATATTTTCACGGGGAACCGTTTTCCCCGTGAAAATATCCATATATTCAGCAGGTAAGATTATGGCGGAAAAACGAGATTATTACGAGGTACTGGGCATTTCAAAGGGCGCTTCGGAAGACGAGATCAAGAAAGCCTACCGCTCCATGGCCAAGAAATACCACCCCGATCTGAACCCCGGCAACAAGGACGCCGAGGCGAAGTTCAAGGAGTGCAACGAGGCCTACGAGGTGCTGTCCGACCCGGATAAGAAGGCGCGGTACGACCGGTTCGGCCACGCGGGCGTGGACCCCAACTACGGGGCGGGCGCCGGCGGCGCGGGCTTTGACGGCTTCGGCGGCATGGGCTTCGACGTGGGCGATATCTTCTCCTCCTTCTTCGGCGGAGGCGGCGGCTTCGGCGGCTTCGGCGGCGGGCGTTCCAACCCCAACGCGCCCCAGCGCGGCGGCGACATTCAGACGAATATCACCATCTCCTTTGAGGAGGCGGCGAAGGGCTGCAAAAAGACGGTGGAAGTCAACCGCATCGAGGTCTGCGACGGCTGCTCCGGCTCCGGCGCGGCGCCGGGCACCTCCACCCAGACCTGCCCGGACTGCAACGGCCGCGGACAGGTGACCAGCCAGCAGCGCACCATGCTGGGCGTGATGCAGGTGCAGAAGCCCTGCCCCCGCTGCGGCGGCAAGGGCACCATCATCCCCAATCCCTGCCCCAAGTGCAAGGGCACGGGACGGCTGCGCCGCCCGGCCAAGATCGAGGTCAACATTCCCGCCGGCATCGACGACCGCCAGGCCATCAACGTGCGTTCCCAGGGCAACAAGGGCACCAACGGCGGCCCCGCGGGCGACCTGCGGCTGGGCGTGAACGTGCGCAACCATCCCTTCTTTGAGCGGGACGGCTACAACGTGTGGTATGAGGCAAAGATCAGCTTTGCCCAGGCGGCGCTCGGCAGCGAGCTGATCGTGCCCACCCTTGACGGCGACGTAAAATACAACGTCCCCGCGGGCACCCAACCCGGCGACGTGTTCAAGCTGAAGGACAGAGGCATTCAGAACCTCAACGGGCGCGGACGCGGCGACCAGCTGGTGCGCGTGGAGGTGGAAGTGCCCCGCAAGTTGAACGAGAGACAGAAGGAACTGCTGCGGGCTTTCGAGGAAGAGCTGAACCCCGGCAACAAACATAACCTCGGCGACGACAAAGGCAAGGGCCTTTTCGGCGGCAAGAAGAAAAAATAAAACGCGCGGAAGGGCGGACAGACGCACCTCTGACGCAGCGGACCCCTGAACGAAATCCGTTCAGGGGTCCTTCATTTTCAGTCCTGTTCAAAGCAATACCGCAAACGGGGCTCCGCCGGGCAGTTCATTCCGCCCGCAGAATACGGCCGCCGCCCAGCACGCAGCCGTCGTCGTCATACCACACGGCGGTCTGCCCCGGGGCGGGGGCGCGCACCGGCGCGTCAAAGGTCAGCCGCAGCAGGCCCTCTTCCGTCATGGCGATCTCCGCCGGGGCGGCGGGGTGATGGTAGCGGATCTTGGCCCTTGCCCGCAGCGTCTGTCCGGGCACAAGGTCCTCCAGCCCCATCCAGCTCAATCCATCGCAGTACACGACGGAGCGCATCAGCGCTTCCGGCCCGCCCAGCGTCACTTCGTTGCGGGCGGCGTTGATTTCAGACACATAGGCATGGTAGCCCAGCGCGATGCCGAGCCGCTTCCCCTGCCCCACGGTATAGTGGGTGATCCCCTTGTGCCTGCCCAGGCGATTGCCGTTTTCATCCACGAACCAGCCCTCGCCGGGGTCCTGTTCCGGGGCGTATGCCCGGATGAAATCCGCGGGCTTCCCCTCCGGGATAAAGCAGATCTCCTGGGAATCCGGCTTGTCCGCTACGGGGATCCCGGCGCGGGCGGCGATGGAACGCACCTCCGCCTTGGACAGCTTTTCCAGCGGCATCAGCGTCGCGGCCAGTTGCTCCTGCGTCAGACGGCACAGCATATAGGTCTGGTCCTTTTCCGCATGGGCCGCCTGCCGGACGGTCAGGCGGCCGTTGGGCAGCCGCGTCACGCCGGCATAGTGCCCCGTGGCCACCAGCGGCGCGTCGAGCACCCTGCCGAAATGCAGCAGCCGCTCCCACTTCACCGCGCGGTTGCACGTCACGCAGGGGTTGGGGGTCAGCCCGGCGGCGTAATCCGCCACGAAGGGGTCGATGACCTGCCGCTGAAACCACGAAATACAGTTGAATGAATAATGACGGATGCCGATGACCCGGCAGGCCTGCGCCGCATCGTCGATCTCGCAGCAGCGGCCTTCGCCGCCATCCGCCGCCTGCCAGGTGCGCAGGGTCACGCCCACCACGTCGTAGCCGGCCTCCTTCAGCAGCAGCGCCGCCACGGCGCTGTCCACGCCGCCGGACATACCCACCGCCACTCGGCGGTTTCCGTCAAAAAAATCTGCCATCGCTTGCCCTTCCTTCCGAAAAACAGCTTTGACAGATGATACCACAGATTGCCCTTTGGTGTCAATAGAACGAGTGGCGCGGCAGAGGAAAACCCGCCGCGCCCGCCGGCATTTACCGGGACTTATACTGATACGCCCTGACGTAATCCACCACGAATTCGCTGTCGTCCACCCCGGCAAGGGCGTCCGTCGCGGCCACGCCGTTCTCGCCGCTGATCTCCACCGAGAGGATCAGGAATTCCGGCGCTTCGCTGGCGCCGCCGAAGTCCGTAGAGAAGGACTTCACGCCGTTGATATAGAAAGTGTAGCCGTCGGAATTCCACTCCACGCCGTAGGTATTAAACTCGGAATGGGGGTCGCCTTTGACGAGGTATTTTTTCGCCCCCATGGCCTTGTGGGCCGCGTCATACCCGTCGTAATGGATGTTTGAGCTGACCGTATTGGGCTTTTTGGCGTCGTAATACATACTCTCGAACACGTCGATCTCCGCGCCGTTTTTACCCGCGTCCGCCAGGTCACAGACGCCCTCGCAGTAGAGCCAGAAGGCCCCCCACAGGCTGTGGCCCTTGGGCAGCTTGCAGCGACATTCAAAATAGCCGTAGGTCTGACGGTAGGAATCGCTCGTATCCATACCATAGTTGTAGAAACCGGGGTGACCGCCGTCCAGCCCCTCCGCAAAGTATTTCGTGCTGATGACCAGATTGCCGTCCCTGACGGTGGCCATCTGCTTGTTCCACACGCTCCCCTTCCGGTCGGTGTTGGTCTCCCAGGCGTAGTGACCTTTCCACACGTTCCAGTCCACGTCGTCGCCGTCGAACTCATCCGACCAGACCAGCTCGAACTTGTCCATATCCACCTTTTCGCCCACAGCGTAATAGGGGATGCCGAAGATACCGCAGAACCCCGCGATGATCGTCATAAAAAACGCAATGATCTTTTGCATGCCGTCGTCCTCCTTTTTTCTTCATTGTAATATATTTGCAAGAAAAAAGCAATAGGGGAATATCCGCCGGAAGGACGCCCATTGAAGAAAGCGTGAATCAACCAGGAACCTCCGACTTCCCACTAAAAAAACCGCAAACGGGCGTTCCGCTTGCGGTCGTTGGCGATTGAGAGAAGCTTACGCCTGCTTCAGGGCGTATTCCACCGCCTCTTTGACGATGGCGAGGCCCTTGCGAAGGTCCTCTTCCGGGATGGTCAGGGCGGGCATGGGCTTCAGGACGCTGTCTCTTCTGCCGGCGCGCTCGATCAGCAGGCCGTTCTCGAAGCAGCGCATGGCGGCCACCTTGCTGAGCTTGTAGTCGATCTTTTCAAACTCGATGCCCCAGATCATGCCGATGCCGCGCACGGAAAGACGGCTGTCCAGCGGAAGGATCTCGTTCTCCATAAACTCACGGATAATGGCTTCTTTCTTCTTCACCTGGGCCAGAAGGTCCGTCTCCTTCATGAAGTCCAGCGCGGCTTTGCCCGCCACAAAGGCCAGCTGGTTGCCGCGGAAGGTGCCGTTGTGCTCGCCGGGAGTGAACTTGTCAAGCGACGGGTGCATCAGCAAAATCGACATGGGAAGGCCCGCGCCGCTGATGGACTTGGACATGGTGATCATATCCGGGATGATGCCCGCGCGCTCGAAGGAGAAGAAGGTGCCGGTACGGCCGCAGCCCACCTGGATCTCGTCGCAGATCAGCAGGATGCCGTACTCGTCGCAAAGGGCGCGGAGGTCACGCAGCCACTGGGGATCCGCCACGATGACGCCGCCCTCGGCCTGCACCGTCTCAAGAATAATGGCGGCAGGCTTTGCGATGCCGGAATGGTCGTCGTTCAGCACGTTGCGGATGTAGCCGATGGTATCGAAGGAGGCGTTGAAGCCGTAGGGGAAGGGCATGAACACCACCGCGTGCTGGGAACCCCGCAGGCTCTCGCGGGTGTCGTTGCCGCTGGTGACGGAAAGGCTGCCCATGGACATGCCGTGGAACGCGCCGGAGAAGGCGAAGATGGTATCGCGGCCGGTGACCTTGCGGGCCAGCTTGAGGGCCGCCTCCACCGCGTTGGTGCCGGTGGAGCCGCAGAACATCACCTTGTGATCCATGCCGCGGGGGGCAAGGATCTCGTTGCGGAAGGTGGTCAGGAATTCCTCTTTGGCGGCGGTGCTCATATCCAGCGCGTGGGTGATGCCCTTCTTCTGGATATAGGCCACCACCTTATCCATCAGGTAGGGGTTGTTGTGGCCGTAGTTCAGCGCGCCGGCGCCGTCAAAGAAATCCAGATAATCCCTGCCGTCCTTGGTGTAAAGATGGCTGCCCTCCGCCGTATCGAAAACGGTGGGAAAGCTGCGGCAATACGATCTGACTTCGGATTCAACTTCTTCAAAAATGCTCATGCTCTTTTTACCTCTTATGAAAATGATATTTTGAGAATAATGTGCGTTCATTGTTGACAAACAAGATGAAAACTGATAGAATAGAAGCGGGTAAAGAACGGTTTTGGCTGTCTTGCCCAGGTTTAAGGTAGAATAACCGCCTTTATCTTTGGTCGGACAGGGCGGTTATTTCTTTATTGCAAGGGTCAGACAGATACAAGCGATAAGTATGAAAAGAATCAATACCAACGTCGTATTCTCCATTTGACCACCTCCCTTCCTGCTTCCGTCTGGAAGGGAGCAAAACAGCCGCCACTATTCCTTACCCGAAAAGTATCATACCACGGTTTTACAGAAATAGCAAGCTTTTTTCATTACAGGATTGAGCTCGCGTATTTCGGTCAGCCGCAAAAACAGCCGCCCTTGTTCGGGCGGCTGTCGTCTTGCTTGTCATTGAACCGGTTCAGAACTCCGTTTTCGGGTCTCTGAATTCTTTCAGCCGCTGCTCGTAGGCGTCCATGGCCTGCGGGCGGAAGGCGGCCTTCGCCGTCTGCCCGGTGAGAGAGATCAGATATTCCGTGAACAGCGGATTATTGGGCAGGATGGGGCCCAGCAGCGCGGTGCAGAAGAGGTTGTTCACCCGCACGCCCTCAAGGCGGCTCTCCGGGTTGAGGCCGATGCCGCGTTCCACCTTCAAAAAGGCGTTTTCCGCATTGTCGCCGTAGACCATGCTGAACTGGGAGCGGAAGCCGAGCACGTCGAGATCGCCGCACTTGCCCAGCGTTTTGCCGTTATACCGCTTGAACCAGTCGGTTTTGACAGTAAGGTCAATGATGCCCAATCCGTCCAGCTCGATCTTTTCCGTCACATAGCTGATATGCTTCATCAGCGTTTCGCCCGCGTTGCCGGTGAAGAGCATCACCGTGCCACCGTCGATCAGCGTCTGCAGGCGGTCTTTATAGGGGCGCAAAGCCCCGATCACCCGCCGCTGGATCTGCTCGCTCATGTTGCCCATATAGATCATATCCGGGGTGTGGCCGACAAAATAGGGCGTATCGGTCAGGGGGGTGAAAATCAGTTCCGCGTCGGGGAGCGTCTGCCGCAGGTATTCCGCGTTCTGCGCGTCGCCGCAGAGGTTGCAGACCTCCGCGAATAATACTTCAATGGTCATGTGCCGCTCTCCCCTCTTTCCACCAGCCGTTTTTCCTCGGCCAGCGCTTCGTCCAGCCAGTAGTTTTCAAACAGCAGGTAAATATCCTGATATTTCTGCGTATCCACCAGCGCGGAGCAGTTCTTCACCGTGTCGATGGTGATGATCTTTGAAAGATCCACGCCGCTCATGGCAGCCCGCAGCACATGGTCCTTGCACCGCTTGCCCGCGAAAATGATGCAGTCCACAGTGGGGTCCTTCAGGGGCGTATAGTCCAGATCGTAGAGCCAGCAGGTGCTCTCCACGTTGTGCTCGTTATCCTCTTTGTCGTCGATGATCAGCAGCAGACACTTTTTGTCGCCGGGGCATTTGGCGGCGTAGCTGAAGGTACGGCTGCAGGCCACGGGGTTCTGCCCCTTGGCCAGAATGCGGGTGATGCGGAGCCTCCCCGCCTCGATGTGATCATAGCGGGTCTTGACCAGCTCCGTATCCTGAAACGCCGTTTCAATGGTCTCATAGGGCAGGCCGAACTCCCGCAGAAGGGCGATGGCGCCGCAGAAATTATAGATGTTGACGATGTTGTCGTTGACCAGCTTGAAGGTGTGGGCTTCGCCCTCATGGGCCACCGTAAAGGTGCCGGCGGCCTTGTCCACGTCGGTGACAAGATAATCCCGTTCGGGAGAGGCGAAGTCGCAGTCCGCGCAGTGCCAGCGGCCGATGTGGTTATACCGCAGGTATTCCGCCTCCAGCCTGCCGCCGCATTTGGGGCAGTAGACGATATCCCGCGCCTTCATCCCCTCCGTTTTGGCGGGAGGAAGGGCGTCCACGCCGAAAAAGACCTTTTTATCACATTGCGGGCAGAGCTGCGCGCCGATGATGTCGTCGGCGTTGAGCACCACCTTCGTGGTGGCCGGCACCGCGGAATTGATGAGGTGGGAGATAAAATCCGTGTGGGCGTTCCGCTTGATGGAATCCCGCATGATGTTGTTGCAGATCAGGTAATCCGGCGCCATGAAGGGATAGACCAGCAGGGACGAACGCTCGTCCACTTCCAGCACGGCGATCCTGTTCTTATGCTTGCCGGTAAAGGTGGAATTGAGCAGCAGCGCCGCCGCCACGCCTCCCTGCACGTTGGAGCCGAAGGAATTGTTTGTCACCTTTTCGCCGCTGTTTGTGAGCACGGTGTTCAGCAGGTTGCTGGTGGTGGTCTTGCCGTTGGTGCCGGTGACGCAGATCAGCGTTTCCGGCTTTTCCAGATGGCCGATGAAGTTTTTGCAGATCGTCACGGCGATAAGCCCGGGCAGATAGCTGGCGTTGCGCCCCAGCAGCCGCAACCCGACGGCCGACAGCTTTGCCGCCGCCATGGCGACGTAGAATTTTAACTTGTCCATTTGACGGTTTTCCTCTCTTTTCAGTACACTCGCTTATTATAATCCATTCACAAAACGCAGTCAAGCCAAAAAGGCGTCAGTCCGGCGCTTTGACCTTCGGCAGGTCCCAATGGAACACCGTGGCGCAGATGCGCACGGCGACGATGACCAGCATGCAGATCACTACGGACAGGGTATCCGACAGGCCCACGTTCAGGCAGAGATAAAAGACCGCGCCACCGAGAATGGAGGCGGTGGCGTAGACCCGCTTGCAGAAGATCAGGGGCATGGTGATGCTGACCACGTCCCGCAGCATGCCGCCGCCCACGCCCGTCAGCATGCCAAGGAAGACGCAGAAGGCGGGATTTTCATAGTGGCCGGCGGAGATGGCGGTCTGCGCGCCGGAGACGGTAAAGGCCGCCAGCCCCACCGCGTCGATAAAGTTGTTCACGTTGTCGATCACCGTCTCGTTGCGGAAGTAGTGCCCCCGGAACAAAAACGCGATAACGAACACCGCCAGCGACGCGAAAAACGCCGCCAGCAGCAGATGAAAGCTGTAAAAGCACCGGGGCGGAATGGCTCCTAACAGCAGATCACGGATGGCGCCGCCGCCGAAGGCGGTGATCATGCCCAGCGCCACCACGCCGAAGAGGTCCAACTGCCGCTTGATGGCGATCATCGCGCCGGAGACAGCAAAGGACACAGTGCCCGTGATCTCCACGGCGGAAAACAGAATGTCCGAAAGTTCCATCGTCAATCCAGATCCCTGATATAGTATTTATCCCCGCCCTCAAAATAGGCAGGGTCCCGCAGGGCGTCTTTGCCCAGCAGGTCCATCAGCTTCACGTGACGGGTGGCAAACTCGCCGTTGGCGTACAGGTCGATGATCCGCCCGCCCCGCAGGTCGTCGTGGGCGGACATATCGTAGCCCACCGCGGAATCGTAGGCCATGGTGATCCCCAGATACTCCCCCTGAAAATCACACAGGTGCTCGTGACCGCAGAAAATGCCCTTCACGTCGCCCCGCTCCAGGCAGGCCATAAACAGGCCGGGGTTCAGCTCGCTGCTGCCCAGGCTCTCCCGCTTATGCCCGATGAAGCCCGTCTGCTCCGGGTTGCGCCACAGCAGGTTGAACTCCAGCAGCGGCACGTGCAGGAACAGCAGGGCGGGCAGCTTTTTGCCCAGCGCTTTTTCACGGCGCACCGATTCCTGATAGTACCACATCACCTGATTGAACATGGGGGAGGCCTGATCGTGACCGCCGCCGAAGTGGTCCGGCAGACGGAAGTCGTTCAGCGTCAGCGACTGATCGATATTGTCGAACGTCCGCAGGTAGTCGTGATAATTGGTGTGGGAGTCCAGCGACCACAGGTGATACAGCGGCTCTTTGCCGTCGTGGGCATACACCGTCAGGCAGTAGTTGGGCATGCCGCTGATCTCCTCGGGACCCGCTTCCGACAGGCACAGGGGGAAGGACTCGTAGACCGCCTCCATCTCCGCCTTTTCCATCTCCTGCTCCGCGTCGTGATTGCCGAAGGTATGGGCCCAGGGGATGCCGCGCCTTTGGATGGGCTCCAGCGAGCGCTCCAGAAAATCGCGGAGAATATCCTTGTTGATATTGCAGAGCTGGTCGCCGCCCAGAAATACGAAATCAGGCCCGGCGTAATCCACCAGCGCTTCAATGCCGGCGGTGAGCTTGGGGTTAAAATCCGGTTTTCCGTGAAAGTCGGAGATCATCAGGATACGGAAACGTCCGTTTTCATCAAAACGAAGCGTCGGACGGGTCATAGCAGCGCCTCCCTGCGCGGTAGATCATTCGGTTTTATTATACTGTATTCCGCGGTGAAGTCAAGTTAAATCCTTTTTGTAAAATAAAATAATATTCTATTTTTACTGTTGCAATTCCAAACATTCCGTGATAGAATAAAATGAATATTTTTAAACGAGGTTAGCGTATGACCGATCTGCAGCATACTCCATGCATCGTACTGCCCGGCATCGGCCAGTCAAAGGTCGAACTGCTGGACAAAAAAGGTGAAAAAGTGAAGATGGCGTGGCCGCTGGACGTCAACGGCGACGCGCTGCTGGGCAGCCTCAAGGGCTCCCTGATGAAGATGATGCTCTTCCGCAGGGACGCGGGCTTTTCGGACAAGGTGGCGGGCGTCGTCAAAGAAGCGGCGGACCCCATTGCGGTCAACCCGGACGGCACCATGAAAAACAACGTGCGGGTGGTCACCTATCCCTACAGCCTCGCAAAATGCAGCGAGGATGAAAAACGCTATATCTATAAGATGGCGCCCATGCAGAAGCTGACGGAGGTCATCGGCGAGGAGAACCTCTATTTCTTTGCCTTCAACTCCTTCGGCGAGCCTTACAAAACGGCGCGGGCGCTGGACGCCTTTATTCAGCAGGTCAAAGCCGAAACCGGCTCCGACAAAGTCAACCTGATCCCGGTGAGCCTCGGCGGCGCGCTTTCCACCGCGTACTTTGACGCCTACGGCAGCAAAAACGACGTGAAGCGGGTGCTTTATTTCGTGGCGGCGCTGGAGGGCACCCACCTGATCGCGGACGTGATGGAGAAAAAGATCAACGCCGACGATCCGCTGGGGCTGCTGGAGATGTTCTCCGACAAAGCCACGGTGGACAGTCTGAGAAGCCTGACCGCCATGATGCCCGAAGGGGTGCTGGACGCCACCATGGGCAAGCTGATCGATACGCTGCTGGACAACACGATCTGCAACTGCGGCATGCTGTGGGCCACCGTACCGCCGGACCGCTATGAGGCGCTGGCCATCAGCCGCCTTTCCGATACAAAGCACGCCGCGCTGCGGGCAATGACGGACAAATACTGGACCGCCCAGAAGAACCTGCGCTCCATCATTGCCGAGCGGCAGAAGAACGGCACGGATTTTTTCGCGATCGTAGGTTATAACCTGCCGCTGCAGTCCTTCGTGCAGTCCGCGAAGCTTTCCTCCGACGGCATCATCAACACCTCCTCCGCGTCGCTGGGCGCCGAAACGAAGCCGCTGGGCGAATTCTTCACCGAGCAGGAAGCGGCGGAGAACCTCTATATTTCCCCCGACAGAACGGTGGACGCGTCAAAGGGCTTTCTGCCTGACACAACCTGGTACTTCAAGGATCAGTTCCACGACGCCACCGCCTACAACGATACGGCGCTGGAGATCGCCAAACGCGTTCTCTCCGACGACAGCTTCAAGGACATCTTTTCCGACGCTTCCCTTCCCCAGTTCGGGGTGGCGAGCGATAACAGGAAGTAGGTGGCAGCAGGCAGCAGCACGGCGTCTTGCGCCGTTAGAATGAACCCGCAGCGCGGCACCTCAGTGCCGCTGCTTGCTGAAGTTGCATTTCAATCACCTGAAAAATCCGTTGAAGCGAGCTATTTTAGAATAACCATTATTTTTTCAATCCATAAAAAGTTGTTTGCGCCAAGAGCGGCACTGAGGTGCCGCGCTACCATATCGTCATTTCGGCGCTGCGTTTCAAAAACAAAAAACGACATAATAACATCAACAGAAACAACCGAATTCCTCATTCCGAATTCCGAATTAAAATGAAGGAGAGCCTGATATGGCCAACCAGAACAATTACGACAACTATCCGAACGGACCGGAACAAGACAGCCCCTACGGCTTTTCGGGGGGCTACGGCGACCCGCGCTATGCGGAGCCGCGCCGGGAGGGTTACGCCCCGCGGGACGGTTACGCGCCCCGGCAGGGCTACCCCGAGCAATCCCGCTATGCCGGCGGGCAGGGTTATGAAAGAGATTACGGCAGAGGCTATGCCGACGGATACGGTTCCAGAGAGGCCGACCGCCGCCCGGCGGGCCGCTACGACGACTACGGCAGGGATTACGGCCGCTATGACGGTTACGGCAGAGCCTACGGCGAACCGGGCAGGGGACAGGCTTACGACCCCTACGGCAGCCGCGCGCCGCAGCCCTCCTATGACAGGCAGCCCCAGCCTTCTTACGACAGGCAGCCGCAGCCGGCCTACGACCCCTATGAAGAGCCCTATGCCGACCCCTATGCGGAGAATTACGACGGCTATGGGGACGAAGGCTACAATGAACCGGAGGCGGCCCCGGAGCAGGAGGCTGACGCGCCCCGCGGTTACGCCTTCAAGGTGAGGAACCTCACCAAGGACTATGACGGCAACGTGGTGCTGAACAACATCTCCTTCGACATCCCCGCCGGCAAGATCGTCGGGCTGCTGGGCCCCAACGGCTGCGGCAAGACCACGCTGATCAAGATCCTCGCCGGACTGATCCACGACTACACCGGCATGATCAAAATCGGCGGCAAGCCTGTGGGCATCAGCTCCAAGGCCAGCCTGGCCTACCTGCCGGACCGCACCTACTTCCCCGAACGGTTCCGCACCATCGACTGCATTGAATACTTCGCGGACTTTTTCAAAGATTTTGACAAGATCAAAGCCATTGAGTTCGCCTCCCGCTTCGGGCTGGACCTGCACCAGCGGATCAAGACCATGTCAAAGGGCATGCAGGAAAAGCTGCAGCTGCTGGTGGTCATGAGCCGCGCGGCGGATATCTATCTGCTGGACGAGCCCCTCGGCGGCGTGGACCCGGCGGCCAGAGGCGTGATCCTCGACATCATTATGAACAACTACAAAAAGAACGCCACCGTGGTGCTTTCCACCCATCAGGTGAACGACCTCGAACACAGCTTCGACCACGTGCTGATGCTTGGCCACGGACAGGTGCTGGTGAACACCGGCATCGAAACCCTGCGTTCCACCGGCAAGTCGGTGGAGGATATCTTCAAGGAGGTGATCGGCGATGCTTGGGAGGTTGAGTAAAAATTCCCTCAAGGCGACGTTCCATTCCGTCTACAACATCTATATCGCCATGGGCGTCATCGGCGTGATCATGCTGGTCATGCTGCTGGTGGACTGGACGAAGTGGGGCGATACCGGCGTCGGCGTCGGCTACCTCATCAAGATCGTCGCTTCCGTCGCCCTGTGCCTGACGGCGGGTATCGGGGTGCTGATGACCTTCGTGGCGGTGTTCAGCGAGTTCAACCGCAACCTCTACGGCAACGAGGGCTATCTGACCCTGTCGCTGCCCGTGCGCAGCAGCACGCTGATGTTCTCCAAGTGGCTCTCCGCCTCCTTCTGGGTGATCGTCAGCTATCTGGCTCTCGTGGGATGCGCCTTCGGCTCCTTCATTTACATCGTGAAGCACTCCATGAACGAGTACGCCTCCACGTATGACCTGATCCTGCAGTTGGTGGACCAGCTCAGCTACTCCTCCGGCGTGGTGACGCCCTCCATCAACGTGATCCTGAACCTGGCCGCCATGTACGCCTTCGAAGGCGCGGTGCGGGCCTGCGTCTTCGTGCTGATGGTCTTCTTCGCCATCACCCTCTCCCACTGCCGCCCCTTCAGCAAACGCGGCAAGCTGGGCACGCTGATCTATTTCTTCCTCACCTTCTTCGGCGTTTACGTGTTCGCCGGCATCATCACCAAGCTGGTGAAGATCTATATCGTGGTATCCGATACCCACTACACCGTCACCCTCTCCGAATATCAGGTGCAGCAGGCGTGGAAGCTGGGCTTCGGGGCCTATTCCATCACCAACCTCTACTGCACCGTCATCGCCGCCATCTTCCTGTTCATGATCTGCTGCCTGCTGCTGGACAGAAAGGTGAATGCCGACTGAAGTCGGCAGGTTTGAGGTTTTAGGTTTGAGATAACGGGTTCAATGTTATATCGCACCTCAGACCTCGCACCTCACACCTCATACCTCACACCTCGGGAGCGAAGCGACCATGGATTTCCGCATCATCGACATCACGAAAGACCTGATCACGACGCCGGTATACCCCGGGGATCCGGAACCGGAGTTGTCCGTGTTTTCCGCCATCGCGGGCGGGGACGCCTGCAACATGGCGCGGCTCACCACTACCCTGCACTGCGGCACCCACGCGGACGCGCCCTTGCATTTCATCTCCGGCGGCGCGCCCATCAACGCCGCCGCCCCGGACCGGTTCATCGGCGAGTGCGAGGTGATCGAGGTTCCGCCCGGACGCATCACCGGCGAGACCGTGGACCGGCTATTTCCCCGCCGCCCCAAGCGGCTGCTGCTGAAAAGCAACGGTCTGGCCTATTTTGAAAAAACCGGCGCGGAGGAAGCCGCCTATTACGGCTATCAGCTCATCGGCACCGACGCCAACTCCATCGGCGGCGCGGAGGACCAGACCGGTCCTCACCGGGCCATTTTAGGGGAAAACATCGCGGTGCTGGAAAACCTTGATCTCAGTCAGGTCAAGCCCGGCAAGTATTTTCTCATCGCCGCCCCGGTGAAGATCCGCGGCGTAGAGGCCGCCCCGGTGCGGGCACTGCTCATTGACGGACATATCTTTTGGAGTAATTGATTTCGCGTAACACGGCGCATTGCGCCGTCTGACGCTTCCCCATGATGATCTACTTTCCCTTTCACCTGTCTGTTTTATTATTGTAATATTTTTCTGTTATCGATTCAATGAAACCGAACACGCCAGACGGCGCAATGCGCCGTGCTACGTTAAGTTGGTATATAAAATTTTCATATTAAAAGGAGACAACACATGAGTTCACTCAACAAAAAGACCATTGAAGACATCGCCGTAGCCGGCAAGCGCGTATTGGTGCGCTGCGACTTCAACGTGAAGATGGAAGACGGCGTCATCACCAGCGACAAGCGCATCGTCGCTTCCCTGCCCACCATCCAGTACCTGCTGGGCCAGGGCGCCCGCCTGATCCTCTGCTCCCATCTCGGCCGTCCGAAGGGCGCGTTTGATCCCCAGTTCTCCATGGCGCCCGTAGCGGCCCGCCTGTCCGAGCTGCTGGGTCAGGAAGTCAAGCTGGCAAAAGACGTGGTCGGTGAAAGCGCGCAGGCCCTCGCCGCCGAGCTGAAGGACGGCGAAGCCATGCTGCTGGAGAACGTCCGCTTTGAGCCCGGCGAGACCAAGAACGACCCCGAGCTTTCCAAGAAGTTCGCCGCGCTGGCCGAAATCTTCGTCAACGACGCCTTCGGTTCCGCCCACAGAGCCCACTGCTCCACCACCGGCGTGGCCGACTACCTGCCCTCCGCCGTGGGTTACCTGATCCAGAATCAGATCAACTTCATGGGCAACGCCCTTGATAATCCCGTCAGGCCCCTTGTCGCCATTCTGGGCGGCGCGAAGGTCTCCGACAAGATCGGCGTCATCAACAACCTGATCGAAAAGTGCGACAAGATCATCATCGGCGGCGGCATGGCCTACACCTTCTTTGCGGCCATGGGCAACAGCGTGGGCACCTCCCTGCTGGATAAAGAGAACATCGAGAACGCCAAGGACATGATGGCCCGCGCGAAGGAAAAAGGCGTGGACTTCCTGCTGCCCGTGGACAACATCATCGCCACCTCCTATGCGGCGGACGCCACCCACATGCGCATCTACTCCGATTCCATCCCGGCCGGCTGGATGGGCCTTGACATCGGCCCGGTCACCAGAGAGCTCTTCGCCAAGTCCCTTGTGGGCGCCGGCCCCGTGATCTGGAACGGCCCCATGGGCGTTTCCGAGTGGGAGAACTTCGCTGAGGGCACCATCGCCGTGGCCAAGGCCGTGGCGGACGCCACTGACGCGGGCGCCATCTCCGTCATCGGCGGCGGCGACTCCGCGGCGGCCATCAAGAAGCTGGGCTTCGAGAAGAAGATGAGCCACATCTCCACCGGCGGTGGCGCTTCCCTTGAGTTCCTCGAGGGCAAAGACCTGCCCGGCATCGCCTGCATTGACGAGAAGTAAGCGTAGCACGCTGCCTCAGCAGCGTTAAAAAGTTAAAAGTTGAAAGTGAAAAGTTAAAATTCGGGCCTGCGGCGCGATTATAATAGGTAAGGGCGAAGCCCTTCCGCCTTTCAACTTTCAACTTTTAACTTTCAACTCTTTTAAAAAAACATCTATATCATAAAGGAGAATCGTCCAATGAATAAATCCCTTCGCAAAGCCGTCATCGCCGGCAACTGGAAAATGAACAAGACCCCCGCCGAGGCGGCGGCCCTCATCAACGAAATGAAGCCCCTTGTGGCGGACGCGGACTGCGACGTGGTCCTCTGCGTGCCCTACGTGGACATCCCCGCCGCGCTGGAAGCGGCCAAGGGCTCCAACATCAAGATCGGCGCGGAAAACGTCCACTTCAAGGCCTCCGGCGCTTACACCGGCGAGATCTCCGCGGAGATGCTCACGGCTCTCGGCGTGGAATACGTGGTCATCGGCCACTCCGAGCGCCGTCAGTATTTCGGTGAGACCGACCAGACCGTGAACCTGCGCTCCCTGGCCGCTCTCAACGCGGGCCTGAAAGCCATCATCTGCGTGGGCGAGACGCTGGAGCAGCGTGAGCTGGGCTATACCGAGACCCTGCTGAAGTACCAGACCAAGATGGCCCTGACGAACGTCACCGCCGAGCAGCTCAAGAACGTCATCATCGCCTATGAGCCAGTGTGGGCCATCGGTACCGGCGTGACCGCCACCGACGACCAGGCCAACGAAGGCAACAAGTACGTGCGCGACGCCATCGCGGAAGCCTACGGCGCCGACGTGGCCGAGACCGTCACCGTCCAGTACGGCGGTTCCATGAACGCCAAGAACGCGGAAGGCCTTCTCTCCAAAGAGCACGTGGACGGCGGCCTCATCGGCGGCGCGTCCCTGAAAGCGGCGGATTTCTCCGTCATCGTAAAGGCGGCGTCCAAATAATGAAAAAACCGGTTGTTTTATGTATCATGGATGGGTTCGGCATCCGCGAGAGCGCCGAGGGCAACGCCATCAAGGCGGCCAACACCCCCCATCTGACGAAATATTTCACCGAGTGCCCCTTCACCACCATCGGCGCTTCCGGCCTGGACGTGGGTCTGCCGGACGGTCAGATGGGCAATAGCGAAGTGGGCCACACCAACATCGGCGCGGGCCGCGTGGTCTACCAGATGCTGGTGAAGATCAGCAAGTCCATTCAGGACGGCGATTTCTTTAAGATCCCGGCGCTGAACGAGGCCATGGACAACTGCCTGAAAAACGGCAGCGCCCTGCACCTGATGGGCCTGCTCTCCGACGGCGGCGTTCACAGCCACATCGAGCACCTGTTCGGCCTGCTGGAAATGGCCAAGCAGAAGGGCCTGACCAAGGTCTATATCCACTGCATCATGGACGGCAGAGACGTATCCGTCACCTCCGGCAAGGGCTTTGTGGCGGACGTGGAGAAGAAGTGCGCCGAGCTGGGCGTGGGCAAGATCGCCTGCATCTCCGGCCGCTACTACGCCATGGACCGTGACTTCGCCTGGGACCGGGTGGAGAAGGCCTACGCCGCTTTCGTCTACGGCGAGGGAATTCAGGACCCCGACGCCGTGGGCTCCATGCAGCGCAGCTACGACAAGGGCGTGACGGACGAGTTCATCGTGCCCACCGTGGTGGACAAGGAAGGGACCATCAAGGCCAACGACTCCGTGGTGTTCTTCAACTTCCGCCCCGACCGGGCGCGGCAAATCACCCGTACCTTCGTGGACCCGGATTTCAACGGCTTTGAGCGCAGAAACGGCTTCTTCCCGCTGACCTACGTGTGCATGACCCAGTATGACGAGTCCATGCCCAACGTCTCCGTGGCCTTCCCGCCCGAGGAGCTGAAAAACACCTTCGGCGAGTTTTTGCAGGACAACGGCAAGACCCAGCTGCGCATCGCCGAGACCCAGAAGTACGCCCACGTGACCTTCTTCTTCAACGGCGGCGAGGAAAAGACCTTTAAGGGCGAGGACCGGATCCTGATCCAGTCCCCCGACGTGCCCACCTTCGACCTGAAGCCCGAGATGAGCGCCTATGAGGTCTGCGACGCGGTGTGCGAGAAGATCACCTCCGGCGCATACGACGCGGTGATCCTCAACTTCGCCAACTGCGACATGGTGGGCCACACCGGCGTGTTCGACGCGGCGGTAAAGGCCGTAGAGGCTGTGGACGAGTGCGTGGGCAGAGTGGTGGACGCCACCCTCTCCATGGGCGGCGTGACCTTCATCACCGCCGACCACGGCAATGCCGACAAGATGATCGGCGACGACGGCAAGCCCTTCACCCCCCACACCACCAATCCGGTGCCCTTCTGCGTGGTGGGCTACCCCTGCGAGCTGAAAGCCGGCGGCCGTCTGGCGGACATCTGCCCGACCATGCTGAAGGTCATGGGTCTCCCCCAGCCCGCCGAAATGACCGGCGAGTGCCTGATCAAGTAATCAGCTGTTAGCTGTTAGCCTTTAGCTATTAGCTGTTAGCGGTCAGAGATCAACGATAAAAAAAGAAAACGCCGTGGGCAGCCGCCTGCGGCGTTTTTTTGGTGCAACACGGATTTTTGTAGGATTTCAATTCAATCAACAAATTGTGAGTTTGTCGAGATGTTTGGGTTTTATGTACGAACCTTGCCCATGGCGGTAGCGCGGCACCTCAGTGCCGCTGCGAGGGAAAAGTTGCATCACGTAGCACGGCGTATCACGCCGTCTGGCGGTTGCCCATGATGATTTACTTCCCCTTTATGTATGATTCTATGGGAACAGTTTTTTGCTTCAATCAGTTATTTTTATCTGTCACGTCAGACGGCGCAATGCACCGTGCTACCATAGTTGTTTAAGCAAAGAGCGGCACTGAGGTGCCGCGCTACGGGATTCGCCTCGCCCCGCAAAATCCCTGTTTGCTGCTATCCCACAATTCTCTGTGAAGATCCTTTTTTGGGTTCATCACGGATCATTATGGGGATGGATCAATCAGGATTTGGCGGCGCGATAAAGGCAGGGAACCGTCCCAATGTCATTAAGCCAGATAGCGAGGGAATGCATAAAAAGTGAATAAATAGCTGCCGACCGACGAAAAAACAAAAGGGAAAAGATAAACAGG
>CADAMO010000010.1 GCA_902788995.1 Oscillospiraceae bacterium | reverse complement strand
AACCGCAAGACAGGCTGTCGCCTGTCGAGGATTTCTGACGCCGTATTGCGGCGTTTAGACAAGCAGAAATCTTCAAGTATTAATTGGTGGAGCAGTAATTGCTGTATCCCACAATTTTCCGTGATGAACCAAAAAAAGTGAAAAAATTTTTGCTGTTGTAACCTAAAGCTAACCTTCCGCAAACTTAAAGTGTACTTTGATCTGTTAAAATAGCCTCGTAAACATTGAAATTCCGGCTGTATCTGCGTCTTTTTCCGGATTTTCCCGTCAGACCGACGGCGAACGGGCCGTATGGGCGGCACAGGATGCAGCGGGGGCCCGGACGGAACAGCGACCGGCGCGAAAGAAACGAGCGCGCGGCGCACCCGGGCCGGATTCCGGAAAGAGCGACTATTTCAACAGGAGGTGCCCTTTGTTATGACTGATAAGGAGTTGCGCAGGCTGACCCGCACGGATCTGCTGGATCTGCTGATCATCGAGCGGCAGGAGATCGACAGGCTGCTGTCGGAGCAGAACAAGATGAACGAAGATCTTGACGCGCTGAATACCCGGCTTGAGAACATCAGCAGAGAGCTGGCGGATACCCAGAAGCTTCTGAAAAACCGTTTCCTGCTGGCTGATCACGGCGCGGACCGTTCATAACAGAAGATTAGAGAAGGAAGTTTTTATGGATATTTCGGGTTTTTCCTCACCCTCTGTGAGGTCAACTGAAAATAACCCGCGCCAACGGCTCACGGCGGAATCGCTTCCCTCGCTGTCGCAGCTCAGGCTTCTGTATGAAGAGGCCGTACAGGAAGAGACCGCTCCGCCGCCGGAAGAACCGGCAGCGGAACCCGGCGAAAACGCGTCGGCGTTTGCGGCTTCTGCCCTTCGGGCGGATATCCCCACGCTTTCACAGCTGACCGCGCTGCGCAGTGAAAGCGCGCAGCAGCAGGAGAGAAGGCAGGCGGCCATCGCGTACGAATATGCGCGCCGCGCCAAAGCTGCCGAACAGCCCGCGCCCCGCAATGCGGCGGTCTCGGCGGTCACGCCCCGGCAGAAAAAGCCCGCCGCCCGGTACGTCCGCGCAGTCCCGGCCAAACGCGAGGCGGTCCCGCAGGATGAACCCCTGCGCCGCGCCGTTTCCCGTCCGGCCCCGGCGGAATCCCGCCCGGCCTACGTGCCGGAAGTCCGTCCCGCGCCGGCGGAGGAACCCCGCCCCGCGCTTTCCGCGATGGATCTGCCCACGCTGACGCAGCTGAGCTTTCTGCGGGAAGAGGCCAGGGCGGACGTCTCGCAGGACCGGCTTGATACGCAGGATCGGCTCAATACGGAGGAGCTCGCTCCTTCCGCCCCTGCTGCGCCGCATTCCGCCGATTACCTGCCGTCGCTGGCGGATCTCCGGGAAATGCGCTCCGCCGTCCTTCGGGAACAGGGCGCCATGCGGCAGCCGGCCGCGGCGAAAGAGCCGTCTCCGGCCCGCGCGCCGGAACCGATCCGCAGGCCCGCGCCCCGTGAGACGGAGGCGCCCGCCGAAAGTCGGAGCGAGCCGATGAAAAGCCGCCTGGAGATGCTTCCCACGCTGGCGCAGCTCAAGGCGCAGCTGGAGGAAGAAAATCTGTACGGCAATCTGGCCTTTCAGGACAGCGTCCGGCAGATCAAGCAGGTGCTGACGGAAGATCCGCCGCAGCCTGAGGAGGCGAAAAAACCGGAGCAGCCCGCGGCGGCGCCCAAGCCCACCAACGGACCGCAAAAGGTCGGCTACATCTCCTATGAGGATTTTCTCCGGGACGAGGAGTTCGACGATTTCTCCGGGTACAGCAAAAACAGCGACGCGTCCGCTCCCCGTAAGGGCCGGATGAGAGGCTACGCCGAACGGGCCGACGCCCCGGCGCAGAGCAGAACTGCTCCGCGGACGGAGGAATTCAGCGACGAAGAGGCCGCGCCGGTAAAAAAAAAACGGAATCAGAAGATTCATATTTGGATGAACTCCCTTCTGCGGAGCAATTAAAGAAGAGCAAGCCGAAATACGGCAAGGCTTCCACCGTCAGGCGGAAGGGAAGGCCCTCGAACGGGCAGCTCTCCAAAGAGCGGAAGCGGCTCCGTTACAAAAGCGACTTTTTCAGGGTGCTGCGCAACACGATCTTTACGCTGACCACGGTTTCCGCTGTTGCGGTCCTGATCGCCGTGCTGCTGCTGCCCGTGCTGCGGATCTACGGCAAATCCATGACGCCGACGCTTGACGAAGGCAACATCGTGATTTCCGTCAAGGGCGGCAAATTCGATACGGGCGACGTCATCGCCTTCTACTACAACAACAAAATTCTGGTCAAACGGGTGATTGCCCAGGCCGGCGATTGGGTGGATATCACCAAAGAGGGCAACGTGCTGGTGAACGGTGAGATCATCGAGGAACCCTACGTTCACAACAAGGCCTTCGGCGAGTGCGATATCGAGCTGCCCTATCAGGTGCCGGAGGACCGCGTCTTCGTGATGGGAGACGACCGGGACGTTTCCATTGACTCCCGCAACACCTCCATCGGCCCCGTTGCCAAGGAGCAGATCGTCGGCAGGATCATCTACCGGATCTGGCCGTTCGACCAATTCGGAAAGTTTGATAATTATTCAACCGAAACAGCGTCTCCGTCGGAGACAGAGCATTAACAAATACCACAGGAAGGGAGGAATAGGCTTTGGAACGGTTTAAGCTGAGCTATACGCGAAGCCGCCGCCAGAAGATCATCATCACGCTGGCCGCCATTATCGTTTTCGTCACCACCTACGCGCTTATTCTTCCCGCGATCACCATCGACACCGATACCGCGGAGATCGAACCCGGTATCGATGTCGGTGCGACCGAAGGCGCCGCGGCGGCCGATATGCCCGCCGCCTCTATGAAAGAGAGCGTCGACGGCATCACCGTCTCCGTTGAGGCGGGCGAGGGAGTCTTCCCTCAGAATACGTCCATGAACCTCCGGGTGGAGGACGACAAATCCCTGAAGCCCCTGCTGGAAGCGGTGGTGGAGGGCAAGGTCGACCGGTATGAAGCGGTCGATATCTCCTTTGCGGACGCCGGCGGCGAGCCTGTGGCCCCGCAGGATACCTACAGCGTGAAAATGATTTCCGATTCCATGGAAGAGCAGGCCGACCGTGTGCTGGTAAAAGTGACGGGCGAAGCGGCCACCGTCGTGGAATCCCCGGAATTTACCTATAAACAGGTGGCGTTCGACGCCTCGGAAGACGCCACTTACGTCATCGTTGAAAAAAGCGAGCTGACGACCGAGTATCTCTCCGCCGACGGCAATCTCTATGAGGTGACCGTCACCTACGACTACACCGCGCAGATCCCCGACGGCGCGAAGCTGACCGTCACGGAATGCGACGAGGGCAGCAGCGCCTACGAAAGCTCCCGCAGGGCCTTCCTTTCCGTGCGTGAGGGGGAGGAGAATGCCGCGGAAGGAACCGGCGACCTCTTTATGGATATCGTGGATATCTCGATCGCGGCGGCGGACGGCAGCCCTGTGGAGCCCCTGTCGCCGGTGCAGGTCTCCGTCAAGCGGAAAAACCTGCCGGCGGATTTTGACAGCGCCGGGGGCAGCCTGCTGGTGCAGCACCTCAACAATACCGGCGATAAGCCCTTTGTGGAGTCAATCGACGCCGCCCTGCTGATCAGCGGCGATACGCTCACCGCCAACTTTGAGGCGAGCAGCTTCTCTTACTACGCCTTTACCTGGCAGCCCAGCAACAGCCAGTACCGGACCGTCCGTATCCACTACGGTTACAAGGACGCGAGCAACCGGTTCTATGAGTTTGACAGCAGCCTTCTCAAGCAGACGCCGACGCTGGATCAGTCAACCGAATTTGCCTACCTGATTTACGACGTGGAAGGCTATCAGTACAGTGAGACTTATTATTATAATTCGAACGCGTCCAGCTCCCCGACGAATAACAACAATCATCCCACCATCAGCGGCAGCGATTACATCGAGACGCTTCCGATCATCCGTTATACCGACAGCCGTTGGCGCTATTGGAACGGCAGCAATTACGACACTGCCATGTCCTACGGCGGCGGTACCAACCGGTATTCCGATATCTACGTCTGCTATGAGAAGCTTGACGACGTCACCCATGGCGGTACGGCCAAGGCCTATGAAACGGCCGAAAACCCCGACAAGCCCGAGATGGAAAAGCGATCGGACAACAACAACGACGGCACGCGTACCATCACCCTGAGCGTAGACGGGCATCAGACCCCCGTGCTGCATGAAAAACTGGCGGACGTGATCGTGGTCTTCGACCGGTCCGGCAGTATGCAATATAATATGGACGGCAGCCAGACAAGCGGCGTCGCCGCCGCCGACCAGCGCATCACCACAGCCCTCAATGCGGTGGGCCAGCTGGCGGAAGAGCTGCTTTCCGACGCGTACAAGAACAAGGACGGCCGCCCGCAGATCCGCATGTCGCTGGTCACCTTCTCCACCACCGCTCAGGCGGAAACCCTCGCCACCGACGACGCGATCCGGGTGGACGGCAAGCTGTGGCAGAACTATCCGGATTACAACTTCACCACCAGCGCCACCAAGTTCAAGAATCTGCTCAGCGGCGTCACGGCGGACGGCGGTACCAACTGGGAGCAGGCGCTGCAGATTGCCAACCGGCTGCCGGTGGACCCGGAGAGAGAAACCTTCGTTATCTTCGTGACGGACGGCGACCCCACCTTCCGTGTGAGCCGTTCTCCCACTACGAACAACAGCGACGCCACGATCAAGTCGGATCTGTTTTCCTCCGGCAGAAACGCCAACGGCTACTATCAGTATTATAAGAGCGACAGCGTGTTCGGACAGGGCAACAACGACACCAGCGGCTTCAACTACGCCGCCGCGCTGGAAGAGGCGCAGTCCATCGTCGGGCAGGATAAAAAGCTCTACTGCATCGCCATCGGCGCCCAAGGCTCCGTGACCAAGATGCAGCGTCTGTCGGACGAAGCGGGCGCCAGCGGCTGCTTTGAAGCGGACGACGAAGCGTCCCTTAACGCGGCGTTCCGGGATATCAAGGAATCCATCGTCGGCCATTACGGCTGGAACAATGTGGACCTCGTGGACGGAATCACCACCCTGACCAACCTGACCGCCAAGGCCAATCTCGTCGGTGTGGATTTCACGGAGATGACCTACACCAAGATCGAGCATAAGCCGGAGGGCGACGTGGTGACCGAAAACTGGGATCCCACGTCGGAGAGGTGTCAGCTTGCAGGGTATAACGAGGAACTCGGCGCGGTCGAGTGGGACATGGGGCCCAATTTCCAGTTGAAGGACAACTGTACCTATCAGGTCCACTTCAAGGTCTGGCCCAGTGAAGAGGCCATCGACCTTGTGACCCAGCTCAACAACCACATGATCACGCTGGATGATCTCACCCCCGAGCAGGCCTCGCAGTTTGAAGTGGTGAGCGACGGCGGGTACACGATCTACACGCTGAAAACCAATACCGAAGCGGGTATGACCTATACCCTCAGCCGGGATATGAACGGCGTCGTTACGCCATACGGCGAACCGATCTATGAAGCGTGCGAGTTTGAACAGAGGCCGCTGGTCATGCTGACCATGCCCATGCGAATTCAGAAGCAGTTTGACGACGCCTTCGGCGATGAGGACGACGACGGTATCGGTGAGGACCGCCCGACGAGCGTAGTGCTGGAGCTGTGGCGACGCGCCCTTGACGACCCGAACGCAGTTTTGGAGGCAGTCAGCATCTTCCCCGACGGCAACGGCGGCTACACCAACCGGATCACCCTGAGCGAAGCGAACGGATGGAAGACGGATGAATTTTACGTGTCCCCCGGCCTGGTGGATAAATTCAAGACGACCCGTGAGGCGGGCTATGAATACATCGTCAAGGAACCGGACGTCGATTACCACTACGAGCTGAACGCCGAAGAGCTCAATCCGTTGATGGAGGGCTATGGCAACACCGACGCGGGTCTTGATTACGATGAAGCGCTGAAAAAACGGCGCGACGTCTATATCGTCAAGAATTATAACGGCACGATGGACGACAACACCGACCTGACGGCCATCAACGTGGTCAAAGGCGGTATCAACCTGAAAAAATTCGTGGTTGACGCCAGCGGCAATCAGATCAGCCCTGACGAGGAGTTTACCATCAAGGGTTGGATCCTTGACCCGGATGGCAATCCCTATACGTTTGATATGTCCCTCGACGACCGGACCGATCGCAGCAAAAAGGCAACGGAAGATACGCCGCTGTTCTATGAACATCAGAATGATCCTATCCCGTATCACTTCTACAACGCCTCCGGTCAGCGCATCGTCTATAAAGGCCACGTTCCGGATACGTCGGATATGACCTTTACGATCAAAGCCGGCGAGGAGCTGCGCTTCCCCATCATTCCCATCGGCTCCACCTACTGCTTTTGGGAAGAAGAGTCCGGTATGCCGATAAACTACCGGCTGCAGTCTTTAGACGGCTTTGCCCAGGAAAAACTGGACGTGACAGGTACGGGGAAATATGAGTTTGTTGATTCCCCCAATCCGGAGCGGTATCCCGTTGTGACGGAAGATAACGAGATTACCGGTGTAATTTACGGCAATACCCTGGAAAAGCTGAATTTCACCAACGCAAAGATCAACCCCGGCAGCATCATCATCAAAAAGACCGTCACCAAATCCGACGGGCAGACAGAGCTGTTCCCGGATGAGGAATTCACCGTCACAGGCTATATCCGTTACCGTAGCGGCGGTTATTATTACCCGCGGTATTCCGGCCGCGAGCTGGAATACATCAAGCGGGATAAGGACGGCAACGTTATCAGCACCGGCACCATCGAGGATACCTACAACAGCGGCAGCGGCTTTGCCATGCGGCTGAAGGCCGGAGATACCTTCGAGATCCTGAACGTGCCCGACGGCGACCAGTACTGGTTCCAGGAGAACGCGCCCGGCGCGGATTCCGGATACAGCTTCTACTCCGTCACAGGCACCGCCACCAACGTCGAGGGCGGCACTGTGCAGAACCCTCCCACCCCCGGCGGTGATCGGGACGTGTCCGGTACCATGCACAGCGATGAGGAGCACGATATCCTCTATACGAACATGATCGACCGCGATCCCACGGAGCTGGAGCTGATCAAGGTGGACGCGGCGGATAACGTCACCCCGCTGAATGGCGCTGCCTTCGCCCTGTATACCGACCCGGAGCATACGACCCTTGCTACGGATTATCAGGGCTATGAGATCGGCGATATCATCACCGGCGGCTTTGCGGATGAAGCGCAGACCGTTCCCCTCGGCAAGGCCTATATCGGCAACGTATGGCCCGGCACCTATTACCTGGTGGAGACCGGTCCGCCGAATGGTTACCGGCCGTTGTCGGGCGACGTCGTGATAACGGTGCTGGATGACGGTTCCGTTTCAATCACCAACCCGGATAACGCTTCGGCCACCGGCGATGAGTTCGTGACTGAAAACAACGGCCTGATTACCATCAAGATCCCCAATACCAAGCTGAACGATAAGCCGCTGCCACATACCGGCGGCATCGGAACACTTCTGTTTTATATATCGGGCGGTCTGCTCATCACGGCAGCCGCAGGGATATACATTTTCAGTTTCCGGCGAAGGAAAGGAGGGAGAAGAAGACCCGATTTCCTTTAAGGAGCCAATCTCCTGATCCGTCTTCGTGACCGGAAACCGAAGATGAACCAACACAGTAAATTCCCCCGCCGCAAGGGTCAGCGCGGCAAAAAATCATCCCCGCAGGGGGAAATAACAACCTGCCCTGCGGGGCAAAGAAAGGAAACAAAAAAAAAAAAACAGCCAAAATTCTTGCGGTCGTCCTGGCGCTCGCTATGGCGCTCTCCCTCAGCATTGTTGCTTTCGCAGCTGTTGACGTGCAGAAAGCAGCCGGCGTCACCGGCGACGGCTCCATCACCGTGACCCTTCCCGCTAACCAGGGTAATCCCGCCGACAACACCTACAAAATCTATAAGGTGTTCGATGCCAACGTTGACCCCGAAAACGGCGCTATCACTTACTCTCTGCCTGATGGCAAGACCACTCCTCCCAGCGGCTTTGTCGTTGACGCCAACGGCGTTTCCTATGCCGGCGGCTCTGACGTCACTGAGCTGAGTGCGACCGATATCGCGCAGATCGCTGCTTACGTTCAGCACGACACGCCTGTCGCCACCGTGACCACCGAGGCGGGCGACACCTCCTTCACCGTTGACGGTCTTCCCTACGGTTACTACTACATCACCACCACCACCGGTTCTCTTGTCACCATCGACAGCACCAACCCCACTGCCGAAGTGGAAGACAAGAACGACGTTCCTCCCGTAGACAAGAAGATCATCAAGTCCAACGGCGGCACGGTCGACGTTGACGCGGAAGGCAAAAACGCCATGGCGCAGGTCGGCACGGTCGTGGACTTCGAAGCCACCATCACCAAGAAGGCCGGCGCTCTCAACTATAAGTTCCACGATACCATGACCTCCGGTCTGACCTACAACAACGACGCGGTCGTCACCGTGAACGGCGCGACGGTCGCTCCCGGTCCGAATACCTTCTCCAATACTTCTACCGACGCGGGCGACACCTTCACCCTGACCTTCTATGATGAGTACACCAACAGCCTGGCTGACGACACCGTGATCACCATCACCTACTCCGCCACGGTCAACCAGAACGCCCTTGTGACCGACGAAGAGAACAACACCGCGAAGCTGAGCTACGGCGACAGAAACGGTGACAACTGGACTCCCGAGCAGAAGGTCGAAGTGTATGACGCCACCATCAGCGTGTATAAGTTCACCAAGAACGCTACCTCCGGTACGGACGCGCAGAAGCCCCTGGCCGGCGCAGGCTTCGTTCTGAAGAACAGCGAAGGCAAATACTATAAGCTGGACAACGGCGCTGTGACCTGGGTTGACTCTATCAACGACGCGACTGAATATCTGACCGACGACACCGGCGCTCTGGCCGACGGCGCTGCGTTCAAGGGCCTTGCCAGCGGCACCTATGCCCTGGAAGAAAAGACGGTTCCCGCCGGCTACAACAAGGCTGACGATACTGAGGTTGTCATCAAAGCGAACGACTACAAAGCTGAGAATCTTGCTCAGACTGCCGAAGTAGAGAACGAGTCCGGCACCGTGCTTCCCAGCACCGGCGGCATCGGCACCACCATCTTCTACATCGTCGGTTCCGTGCTCGTCGTGGGCGCTGCCGTGGTCCTCATCGTGAGAAGACGCACCCATGCCAACGCTACCGCTGCGTAAGCTGATCTGATTCGATCTGATTTACAAACAATCACAGTTCCCGGGGCGCGGATGAAATACGCCGCGTCCCGGCAATGAGGAAGCCTTTATATGAAGAGGAAGAATCTCACTCCCGTTATAATGGTTTTCGTTCTCCTGATAGGGTTGTCCTTATTGCTGTATCCCACCATTTCCGACAAATGGAACGCCTATCACCAATCAAGAGCGATTATCCGTCATGCGGAAAATATGGCGAAGTTCAGCGAAGAGGAAGTGGAAACGTTCCGTTCCGCCGCCGACGACTTCAACCGGTCGCTGGTCGGCAACGTCGGAAGATGGTCCTTTTCCCCCGCTGAAAGAGAGACCTATGAGTCCCTGCTGATCACCGACGATACCAACGTCATGGCCTATATCGAGATCCCGAAGATCAAGGTGAGCCTGCCCGTTTATCACGGCACCGGCAACGACGTTCTTCAGGGCGCTATCGGCCATCTGGAGGGCTCCAGCCTTCCCGTGGGCGGCAAGGGCACGCACTGCGTGCTGTCCGGCCACAGGGGACTGCCCAGCGCCAAGCTGTTTACAGACCTTGATAAACTGGTGGAAGGCGACACGTTTATGCTTTATACGCTGGATGAGATCCTGACGTATGAAGTGGACCAGGTCCGGGTGGTGCTGCCGTCCGACCTGAGCACGCTGCAGATCGATCCCGATCGGGATTACTGCACGCTGTTTACCTGCACGCCCTACGGCATCAACACGCACCGGCTGATGGTGCGCGGCCACCGGGTGGAAAATCTGCCCGGCGCCATCGTCATCACTGCCGAGGCGCTGCAGATTGATGAAAAAGCGGTATCGCTGAGCATCGGCATCCCGCTGACCGTGCTGATCTTCGCCGTGGCGATGATCAAGCCGAAAAAGAACAGAATTACGATCAAAGAGAGACTGAAACAGGAGGTATAAGCGTGGAACACAGGTTTTTCCAGACAACGGAAAACGCGTCCATTCTTAAGCGCTGCGGCGTCATGCTGCTTGTGCTCCTGTTCTGCGTGTCCCTTCTTCTGTCCGCCTCCGCCGAGAATGGGGAGAGTACGATCCCCGTCAGCGGCGTCGACCTGCAGCAAAAAGGCTCCGTTCGCGTGCTTGTCAAAGACGCGGAGGATAATCCGGTGCCCGGCGGCACCCTGCAGCTTTTCCATGTGGCGCGCGTCGCCGAAGGGGAAGAGGGCAAACAATTTTATGCGCTTACCGAAGCCTTTTCCGGCTGGGACGGAACCGCGGACGATCTGATTTCCGATCAGTCCTGCGCCGAAAGTCTCGCCGCTTACGTTGAAACCAACCGGACGGAGTGTCTGGCGTCAGCTGACAATGCGGATGGCTCCGTCACGTTTACCGATATCGCCCCCGGCGTCTATCTGGTCCGCCAGAGCGCAGAGGCCGAAGGGTATGAAACCATGCTGCCGTTTTTGGCGTTCCTCCCCGTGGTGGAGGATGGCCGCCTCGTCTATGATATTGAAGCCAGCCCCAAGCCGGTGGTCATGCGCCCGCCCGGCGTGGTGGAGGTCACGGCGGAAAAGACCGTCGAGGTGATCTCCGGCAGCGCCCCGCAGGATACGGTGTTCTCCTTCGTGCTCAAGGCGCTGGATCAGAACGCCCCCCTGCCGCGGAACGCCTCCGCCGTTTACGATCAGGCGGCCCGCTCCATGACGGTGAGCCGCACCGGGCCCGGCGAGATCTGTTTCGGCTCGCTGACGCTGCTGCAGTCGGACGCCGGAAAGCGGTATGAATATGAAGTCCGCGAGGTACAGGGCTCCGCCGCCCATTATTCCTACGATTTTACCGTTTATAAGCTGACCGTCAGCGTGGCGGGCTCCGGCGACGGGGGATCCCTCATCGTCAGCACGACGATCACGGACGGCTCCGGCAATACGGTGGATCAAATGATATTCCGCAATTATTATGAGGGCGGCAGCACGCCCGACATCCCGCGCACCGGGCAGCTTTGGTGGCCCGTGCTGGTGATGCTGCCCGCCGGTTGCCTGCTGGTCGCCGTCGGTGTTCTTCTCCGCCGCAGGAAAGAATCGCCTGAGGAGGAGCTGCTATGAAAAAGACCGGACTTTCGCTGATCCTGGCCGGCGTGCTCCTGCTGACGGGGGCGCTGGGCATCACGATCTATAACGTGGCGGATTCCCGCCGGGCGGAAAAAGCGGTGGAGGCTATCCTCGGCCCTATTGCGGAGGCCATCAGCCAACAGGAGACCACCCCCTTCGTCCGCCCCGAGGGCGAAGCGATCCCGGAAATGCCGGTGCGTGAGCAGGACGGCCTGCGCTATATCGGCATCATCGAGATCCCGGCCCTGTCCCTCTCCCTGCCCGTGCTGGAAAACTGGAGCTACGACCTGCTCAAAATTTCCCCCTGCCGCTATGCGGGGTCCTACTACACCAACGATCTGGTGATCTGCGCCCACAACTACGCGGCGCACTTCAACGGGCTGCGGTATGTTGATATCGGCAGCGACGTCTATTTCACCGCCGTCAACGGCGAAACCTTCCACTACGTGATCAACAATCGCGAGACCCTCACCCCGGAGGAAAGCGACCGGATGATCACCTCGGACGGCGAGTGGGACCTGACGCTCTTCACCTGCTATATCGGCGGCGCGACCCGTTGCACGCTCCGGTGCAGCCTTTGCGACGAGTAAAAACGCAGAACTGAAAAACAGTCCCGCGTTGCCTGACAAATACATTCTTTTACGCTGACAGGCGCGGTTCTTCTTTGCAAAAAGAAGGCTGCGTCCGTCGGCATTTTTTTTGGTTCAAAACGGATCATTGTGGGATTCTGTGATGTACGTTTTTGTTTATCTTAGAGCCGTATCAAAATGCAGCCGAAGATTCTCCGTTGCGGCGACGGATACCGCGACGAAGCCGTCTCCCGCTTCCGCAAGGCGTACCGCGTCCCTTTCCGTGAACCGGCCGTTCTCATAAAGCGTTGCGCCGTTGCAGCGCAGGGTATGGCCTTCGGCGCATGGAATGCGGATGACTGCCGTCGTGCCCTTCGGCACCGCGGCGACGAGGCTCATATGCCCACCCGTTTCCGCCATCTCCAGACGGATATATCCTTTGACGGTGGGGACGGTGCATGCGATCCGCCCGCAAACCCCGGGCTGCGGCACCATGACGAAGGTCTCCCAGCCGGGGGTCAGCGGCCTGATTCCCGCAAAATATTTGCTCATGACGACCAGCGGCCCGCCGGACCAGGCGTGATTGCGCGTGCCGCCCAATCTGGACCACCGTTCCCACAGGGTGGAGCAGTCCGCCCGAATCATGGCGGCGTAGCGCCGCCGCATCCGCTCTTTCGCGGCGTCGCAGCGGCCCATCCGGCAAAGCGCCTCCAGCACGTAGTATTCCATGTACGGGCTGGCGTTTTTTGTTTTTGTCAAAACGGCGGTCAGCGCGTCGTATTGCGCCGGCTCCGCCAGCCCGGCCAGCACGGCCAGGGCGTTGGCCCTGTCGTCGGGGCGGAGGACGCCGCCGCTTTTATAGCACTTCCCCGTCCACAGCGATCGGTATCCGTTCCTGATCCGGTTCTTTCTGTCGGTAAATTCCCCGGCGTCCTTCCCGAGGGCCTCCGCCATTTTTTCAAGGCACGAAAGGGCGTAGCAGTACCACGCGTTTTCCATGGCGGTCCTGTCGGCAAACAGGCCCCAGTCCATCCAGTCCCACGATCCGGCGCGGTGCTCCGCCAGCCCGTCAGGCCCGATCCGCCACAGGCGCAGATAAGCCGCCGCCGCGTCGTAGACCTCCTCCAGAAAGTCCCGGTCGCCGGTATACAGGTAATAGGTCCAAAAGCCGACGATCCCCGCCAGCTGCTGCGCCGGAAGCTCAAAAAAGCCGTCATCAATCGGCGCAACGGTGGGCAAAACGCGGGGGGCGGGGTCTACGTGTCCCAGCATGCAGGCGACGCCCTTCTGATAGAGCAGCAGGGCGTTGGCGTCGAGGGCGTACAGCGCCATCATCATCTCGGTGGTCACGTCGCCCCACCACTGCGCCCGCTCCCGGTCCGGGCAGTCCATAAAGCTGTCGCGCATGGTGACGTACAGGGTACGCAGCGACTTCTGCCAGAGGGTGTTCAGCGCGCCGTCGTCACAGGCAAACGCGCCGGAGAACGCCGTATCGTACCCCGTTTCACGGTATTTCAGGTCCAGCACCGTCACCCCCGGGGGGATCGAATAGCGGATCTTCTCACCGTTGAACCACCCAAGCGCTTCAAACGTCTGCTGTCCGTCCTGCGTGACATACGCGTCGCTGACGGCGCCGAGGTACGTGTTTTCGGTGGTGATGCGGATGGTTTTTCCCGCCTTCGCGTCAACGCTGAGAAAGGGCGTACACTGGGCGTTATAAGGGATCCGCAGCGTGATCCTCCGTCGGCGGGCAAAGCGGCGGCCCCTGAAATCCTCCGTGTTTTCATAGTCCTTCAGGCCGTAGTCTTTGAGCAGCGGAATGCCGCGGGGGTACAGCCTGCCCCAGGGGGCGACGCCGCCTTTCCCGTTGGCCGCCGCGTTGGCCCAGCCGCCGTCGTCAAAGCCGGGGGAAAGCCAGTCGCCGGGGTCCCTCCGCGCGTCGTAGTCAATATTGAATTCGGGCAGCCGGTAGTTCGGCTTCCTGCCGCCGCGACCGTTTCCGTAGGCCGGGTGGCGGCTGACCTTCCAGCTGCCGTCGGAGAGGATCTCCCCCGCCTCGAACAGAAAGCCCGCCCTGCCGCTGTCCCGGCTGGAAAAGCTTTTCTTTTTGCCCCAGTACCAGACCAGCGCGCAGACGATGTTTTTCCCGGGCTTCAGAAACGCGCCGATGGGGACGGAATCGTAATAGCCGCCCTCCGGCGTGGGGCCCCGCTTGGCGCTGCCCTCAAACACGACGGGAACGCCGTTGATAAACAGCCAGTACCTGGAATCGGCGGCAATCAGCGCCGTCAGCGCCGCAGGCGCCGCCGCAAGGTTTACCGTTTTGCGGAAGCGCATCCATACGTTCTGCTCTGCGCCGTCGGAGGAGTCCCAGATCCATTCCGCCCGCCAGTCGGTCTTCGGTTCCGTGTCAATGCGCGAATACGGCGCGAGGGTTTCCGGGACCGTGTATTCATTTTTGAACGTGGGCCGGTGTTTGATGTTGACGCACCCCCTTTCTCCGTGGCCGCGCTTCCCGCGCGGCCCCGCGGCCGTTCAGTCTCCCAAACGCCGCGGCGAGTCAATAATAAGGGACCCCTGAACTGTTCGATCGGGGATCCCTGCGCGCCGGAGGCAATTGTTATTCATATGTCACCCTGATGGCGTCGTGGCGGCATTTGGCCGCGCACACGCCGCATTGGCAGCACGCCTCCTGATTGATCTCATATGTCTTGCGGAGCTCGCCGTGCACCGCTTTTGCGGGGCAGACGTGGGCGCAGAGGGAGCAGCCGACGCATTTTTCCGCGTCAATGACCACGTTTTTGATGCGCCGCTGACCCGGCAGGGGAGAGACGGCGGCGGCGGGGCACACGTCCTCGCACTGGCCGCAGCCCACGCATTTGTCTTCGTCGATATGATAGATCGCGCCGAACGCCTCTGTGGGGGCGGGCACGTCGAACAGGCAGACCCACGCGCAGGCGCCGCAGCCCACGCACCGTGTTTCGTCGATTCTGTAAGCCATACCGTCAACCTCCCGAAGCGGGCGACAGCAGCCAGATCTCGTCGCCGTCCTTCAGACGCGCAGATTTTTTGCGGCAGCTTTCGCCGTTGAGATATACCGACGCGTCCTTGAACGCCAGCCCGGACGCGGTCTTTTCCGTTTGCAGCTCTTTTTTCAGGGCGGGAAAGATATCTCCCATCCGGTCCGCCTCAAGGCGGAGCTCCGCCCGGCCGGTATCCATCCGGAACACCCCGAACAGCTTTACGTTGATCGTTGCCATTATCTGTACGCCTCCTTCACCGCCGCGTCGTAAACGCTGCGGTCCAGTTGAATGCCCAGCGTCTTCAGCCGGTGCCAGGTGGGAATGCCGTCCTTCCAGCCTCTGGCCCGGTAATAGACCTTTTTCATCTTGTCCAGCGGCACCTTCGAGCGGGGGTCCTTCGGGTCCTCCAGCTCGTCGGTCAGCCGTCCTGGCAGCTGGTCCGCGTCCGCCTTCTGCCCGAGAATGACGTTGGCGATACGCTCCGTATTGTAGCCGTAAGCGCCCCAGGTGAGCATCTTCGCCATGGTGGAGGGGATGCCCGTGGCGTATTTGATGGCGTAGGATTCCGGCAGCAGCGGAATGTTGATGGCGGGGGCCTTCGTGAAGTGGCTCAGCAGGTTGATCACCGGGCCCACGTAGGGGAAGGCCGCGAGGATGATCTTGGTCAGCGGCCAGTTGGGCTTGTCGATCAGAAAGCCCGGCAGCACGGCGTAGCTGGTGAACAGGCACTCGCCCCCGGCGGAGACCGCCTCCATCAGGTTCTGGAACATGATGGCCAGCGCCGCTTTGCCGTGGGGGGTCATGGAATTCACGTCAAGCCCCAGACCTTCCACCACGACGAGATAACCGGCGTTCAGGTGGCAGCCGCCCCGGTTCGAGGTGGCGTAGCCCAGGCCGTGGCCCACCGCGTGGCGGGGTTCATAGGCGGCCATCTCCATGCCCTTGGCGTTGATGGCGTATTCCTTGCCGCCGAAGCGCTCGCTCATCTTCCGGGAGCCGTCTGCCAGAATGTCGCCGTCGCCTTCCCGCAGCGCGATTTTATGGAACATTTCCTCAATGTTGTCCGTCTTGCCGAATTCCAGGCCGAAATCCCGCACGCCCTTTTCCTTCAGCTCCATGGCGAAGGCCACCGTGCCCGCCGCTGAGATGGAATCCATGCCCAGCTCGTCTAAAACGTAATTCCAGCGGATGATCTTTTCAATGTCGTCGTTGAGAATATTTGCTCCCAGCAGCCCGAGGATCTCCAGCTCCGGCCCCTTGACGATCTTGTCGTCCACGCGGACCATCCGCGCACAGCGGATGGCGCAGGTGGTGCAGGCGGCGTTGGTCACCAGATGGTTTTCCGCCAGCTCTTCGCCGGAGATCTTTTCAAAGCCGTCAAAGCGCCCGGCGCTGAAATTCTTGGTGGCAAGAATTTTGTGGGCCTGCATGGGGGCGATCAGCCCCGCGGTGCCCAGCTTCGGCAGCTGTCGGCCCGTCAGCGGGTGCGTCTGTAAGATATGGACCCATTTCTTGTTGGTCTTTTTCAGCTTTTCCCTGTCGCGGACCGTCGGCAGCGACGTGCCGAAGGCGGTGACCGCCTTGAGGTTCTTGTCGCCGAACACCGCGCCCACGCCGCCTCTGCCCGCGGTGCGCTCGTTGGAGAACACGCAGGCGTACAGCACTTTGTTTTCACCGGCGGGGCCGATCACCAGCTTGCCGCTGCGTTTGGACAGGCGCTCCTGCGTTTCGGTGGTGGTCATCCCCCACAGGCCGGAGGCGTCCACGAACACCACGTCGTCGTGCAAAATGTTCACGGTCACGGGCTTTTCGCTTCTGCCGGTAAAAATCACCGCGTCATAGCCCGCCCGCTTGAGCCACAGGCCGAAGTCGCCGCCGCAGTTGGAGGAGGTGATGATGCCGGTCAGGGGCGAAATGGTGGAGATATTGAAGCGGGAGGAGTTGGGGCAGCCGCAGCCGGTCAGCGGGCCGGTGGTGACGACGATCCAGTTGTCCTCGTCAAAGGCCTTCATCCCGGGGTGGATATGGTGCAGCAGAATGTCGCCCGCCATGATCTTTCCGCCGAGGGTGCGCTTTCTGTCCTTGTCCGTCCACGGGAAGAGGGAGTGGGTCCGGTTCGTCAGGTCCACAAACAGTACCCTTCCCATGTAGCCGTCTAATTGTTTCATCGGAAAGACCTCCTTATCGGTCGTGTTCTTTGATGGTAAGCCGGCGGATCTCGCCGCCGTCAAAAACGTGCAGTACGCCCGCGCTCCCTTCCGGGGAGCCGATCAGATGACAGATGCCCAGATGGGCCTCCAGCGCGCCGATGACGCCGACGGTGCTGCTGACGGAGCGCGTTTTTTGGTTTTCCACGGCAAGCATGCCCGCCGCCGTCAGGTCCGGCGTCTGCCCGGGCAGGTACAGATACGCCGTGCCGAAAAAGCCGTTGACGCCGCCGTTGACCAGCGGCAGATTTTTCTTCCGGCAAAAATCCTGTAACACCATCCTGGCGGCGTTGTTGTCCAGCGCGGCGAAAACGATATCCGCCTCCGACGCGAAGGACAGGTCCTCCGGCGTTTCGATCCGTCGGTTGAAGGCTGCTATCTCCGCCTCCGGGGCGGTGGCGTTCAGCCGTTCTTTGGCGAGAAATACCTTCTCTTTCCCGATATCCGCCGCCGTGTATAAGAACTGGCGGTTGAGGTTCGTCTCGCTTACCCTGTCGAAATCGCAGAGCAGCAGCCGGCCGATCCCAGCGCAGGCAAGGTGCGTCGCCACGTGGCAGCCAAGCCCCCCGCAGCCGATTACCGCCGCGGTTTTGTCGTTCAGGTCAAACCCCTGCAGTTCGGTTCTGTCCATCGTGCGTTACCCCCGGCCGCAGCTGAGCGTAACGCCGCTCAGGGTCTCTACCGCGTGGTCCAGCACGGGCAGCACCACTTCAATGGATTCCCGCACCGCTTTCGGGCTGCCGGGCAGGTTGATGATCAGCGTCTTTCCCCGGATGCCGCTCACCGCCCTTGACAGCATGGCCATAGGGGTGATCTCCATGCTTTTTGCGCGGATGGCCTCGGCGACGCCGGGCGCCTCCCGGTCGATCACGTCCTTCGTCGCCTCCGGCGTCACGTCCCGGGGCGAAAACCCGGTGCCGCCGGTGGTGAACACCACGTCGCTGTGAAGCGCGTCGCACATTTCGATCAGGGCGGCCGCGATCTGTTCCCGTTCGTCGGGCACGCAGCGGTACCGGACTGTCTCCGCCGTATCTTTCAGCAGCTCTGAAATCAGCGGGCCGCTTTTGTCTTCCGTTTCCCCGCGGGAGCATCTGTCGCTGGCCGTCAGCACGGAGATCCGCATCGTATTCCCTCCTTGATCCATATATCTTCCAATAACAAATAATATTTTATTATTATTACAATAGTTTTATCAATTTTACCATAAATTTATAATTATTGCAATAACAACTTTGTTACTTTACAATAAGCCGAGAATATGTTATGATGACGAAGGTTTTGTAATTCATTATCCGATCCGGTTCACCTAAACGGAAGCATGGGGAGCCGGGCGTGACCGCAATATCACCGGCATTCGCCGACGGTCAAAGGGGAAAGCGGGAAACGGCTTTGCCTTCCGTGTTTGAAAAGGAGTATGAATTATGAAAAAACTGCTGGCATTACTTATGACGCTTGCTATCGTCCTCAGCTTCGCGGCCTGCGCTGGCGGCGGAAAGACTGACGACGCCACCGGCACCGACGTTGTCACCGGCACCGACGCCGTGACCCCTGCCGACGCCGTGACCGTCCCCGCTCCCGAAAACCCGGTGATCCGGCTTTCCACCACCACCTCCGTCAACGATTCCGGCCTGCTGCCCTATCTGCTTCCCGTGTTTGAGAAGGAGACCGGCTACACCGTCGAGGTGCAGTCCGCTGGCACCGGCGCCGCCATCCAGAAGGCGGAGGACGGCAACGCCGACCTGATCCTCGTTCACGCCAAGGCGTCTGAGGAAACCTTCATTGAAGAAGGCTACGGCGTGGAGCGGATCCCCTTTATGTATAACTACTTCGTGGTCGTCGGCCCGAAGGACGATCCCGCCGCCATCAAGGACAGCGCGAACGCCGCCGAGGCCTTCGGCAAGATCCGCGACGCGCAGGCGAAGTTCGTTTCCCGCGGCGATGAAAGCGGCACCCACAAGGCCGAGCTGAAGATCTGGGGCGACAACGCGCCGGACGCCGCTGCGGACAGCTGGTATATCAGCGCCGGGCAGGGCATGGGCGCTTGCCTGACCATGGCCGCCGAGCAGCAGGCCTACTGCCTGACGGATAAGGCCACCTTCCTGTCGATGCAGGCGGACCTTGACCTTGATATCCTTCTTGAACAGGGCGACGACATGAAGAATACCTATTCGCTGATCGCCGTGAACCCCGAAAAGATCGACGGCCTGAACGTCGAGGGCGCCAACGCGCTGATCGAATGGATGCTGGGCGATGAAGCCAGCGCCATGATCGCGGAGTACGGCCAGGCGGAATACGGCGCTTCCCTGTTCTACCTGCTGGAGAAATAACCCCTCGTGGACAGTCTGAAACAGGCCTTTGACCTGCTGTTTTCCCTTGATAAGGAGCTTCTTCAGATCATCGGTGTGACGATGCGCATGTCCTTTTTCAGCACCCTGATCTCGTGCCTCGTCGGGCTGCCGCTGGGGGCCCTGCTGGGCATGAGGAGCTTTCGGGGAAAAGCCTTTCTGAAAAAACTGATCCATACGCTTATGGGCTTGCCGCCGGTGGCGGCAGGCCTGTTTGTCTATATGCTCTTCACGCACTACGGTCCCTTCGGCAGCCTGAACCTGCTGTTTACCGTGCGGGCCATGGTCGTCGCCCAGTGCCTGCTGATCGTTCCCATCGTGACGGGGCTGACCTCCTCCTTCGTGGAAAGCTTCTCCCGTCCCATCATCGAAACCGCCCGCGGGCTGGGGCTTTCCGCCCCGCGCACCGTGCTGCTCTGCCTGTCGGAGGGGCGCGCGTCGCTGATCTCGGTGGCGCTGACCGCCTTCGGCCGTTCCATCGCCGAGGTGGGCGCGGTGAGCATCGTGGGCGGCAATATCCAGTGGAAGACCCGCGTCATGACCACCGCCATCATGCTGGAGACCAACAAGGGCCGCTTTTCCTTCGCGCTGGCGCTGGGCGTGATCCTGCTGCTCATCGCCTTTATCGTGAACGTGGCCGCGTCATGGGTCGTAAAGGAGCCGAAACATGGTTGAGATCCGTCAGCTTGTCAAAAAATACCGGGAACGCACGGTGCTGGACCTGCCGGAGCTGACCTTTGAAGACGGCGAGATCGCCGCGCTGGCCGGGGCCAACGGCAGCGGCAAAACCACGCTGCTGCGCATCCTCGCCGGGGTGCTCTCCGCCGACGGCGGTGAGATCCGCGCGCCGTCGCAGATCCTCTACTGCCCGCAGAACGCTTACGCCTTCCGGGGCGACCTGGTGGAGAATATCCTGCTGGGCGTCAAAGAACCGCCCGCCCGGGCGCTGCGGCTGCTGGAGAAGATGGAGCTTGCGGCGCTGGCAAAGAAAAAGGCGTCCTCCCTCTCCGGGGGAGAGCTGCAGCGGCTGGCCCTCTGCCGGGCGCTGATCCGTCCCTGCCGTCTGCTGCTGCTGGATGAGCCCACCAGCGCCTGCGACGCCCGGGGAACGGCGCTGGCCGCCCAGGCGATCAAAGAGTATCAGAAGGAACAGGGCTGCACGGTGATCTTCAGCACCCACGCCCCCGCCTTCGCCCTGACCGCTTCACGGCTGCTGGTGCTGGAAGACGGCCGGCTGGCCGACGACGGGCCGCCTGAAACCGTGCTGAACGAACCGAAGACAGACTGGGCAAGGAGCTTTTCCCTTCTCGGTTGAAATAAAAAACAATGCTGCAAAAAAGGGGGCAGACGAATGCTTGACGTCATCACCCGCGACGAGGCGGTGGCCGCGGTCACGGAACTGGCCGCGGGGCAGCCTCCGGAAACGGAGCTGCTGCCGCTTTCTCAGGCCTTTGGCCGCGTGCTGGCGCGGGACGTGCGCGCCGGGGAAAACGTGCCGCCCTTCGACCGTTCCACCGTGGACGGTTACGCGGTGCGGGCGGAAGATACCTTCGGCGCGGGGGCGTCCATCCCCGCCCAGCTGGACGTGGCGGGGGAGATCCCCATGGGGCAGGCGCCCGCCTTTTCGCTGCACCGGGGCCAATGCGCCCGCATCGCCACCGGCGGCATGCTGCCGCCGGGCGCGGACGCCGCCGTTATGGTGGAGCATACGGACGCGGAACACGGCCTGTGCCTCGTCTACCGGCCCGTCGCCCCCGGTGAGAACGTCACGAAAGCCGGGGACGATATCCGGCAGGGGCAGACCGCCCTGCCGAAAGGCCGCCGGATCGGCGTGGCGGAGACCGCCGTGCTGGCGGCGCTGGGGATCGACCCGGTCCCCGTGTTCCGAAAGCCCCGGGTGGCAGTGCTCTCCACCGGCGATGAAATCACCGGCAGGACGGACCGCCCCGGCCAGATCCGGGATATCAACGGCGCGCTGCTCTGCGCGGCCCTCACCGGCCTTGGCGCCGAAGCGGTCTTCCTCGGCGCGGTCCCCGACGACCGTGCGCAGATCCTCCGGGCGGTGGCGGAGGGCGTTGCCTCCTGCGACGCTGTGCTGCTCTCCGGCGGTTCCTCCGCCGGCACGCGGGATATGACCGTGGACGTGATCAACGAACTGGGCAGCGTCCGCTTTCACGGTCTCGCCATGAAGCCCGGCAAGCCCACCGTGTTCGGCGTGTGCGGCGGCAAGCCCGTGTTCGGCCTGCCCGGTCATCCGCTGGCGGCCTATTTCGTCTTCCGGCTGGTGGTCCGGCCGTATCTTGAGGCGCTGCAAGGCGGCGCGGCGGAAAGCGCCGCCGCACGGGTCGTCCGGGTGGGGGAGAATATCCCCTCCAACCATGGCAGAGAAGAATTCCTCTGCGTCCGCATCAACGAAAAGGGCGAAGCCGTGCCGCTGCACACCCGGTCCGGGGTCATTTCCGTCCTGACCAAAGCGGATGGGTTTATCCGCATCCCCCGCAACTGCGAGGGGATCGCCGCCGGAACCGAAACGGAAGTATTTGAATTATGAAACACAATTATCTGAACAATACGCCCCTTGACGAGGCGAAGAGGATCTATTTTGACCATCTGCGCGGCGCGGGCTTCGGGCCCCGGTCGGAGCGGGTGAAGTCCACGGACGGCTGCGGGCGGGTGCTGACCGGCGCGGTTTACGCCAAAATCTGCTCGCCCCATTACAACGCCTCCGCTATGGACGGCGTCGCGGTCCGCGCCCGGGATACCTACGGGGCCAGCGAAGCGGCGCCGCTGACCCTTGCCAAAGAGCAATATGACGTGGTGGATACCGGCGACCCGATCCCCGAAAACCGGGACGCGGTGATCATGGTGGAGGACCTGATCGACGCCGGGGACGGCGCTTACCGCATCGTCGCCGCCGTTCACCCGTGGCAGAACGTGCGTCAGGTGGGCGAGGATCTGTGCATGGGCGACATGATCGCCCCCTCCGGCACGGCGCTCACGCCTGCCCTCTGCGGCGCGCTGCTGGCCGGCGGCGTAACGGAGACGGAGGTCGTCAGAACGCCGGTGGTGGGGGTGATCCCCACCGGCGACGAGATCGTCCCGCCGACGGATTCGCCGGAAACGGGCGATATCATCGAATTCAATTCCACCGTGTTCAAGGGCATGCTGGCGGAAGCCGGCGCGCTGTGCCGCGTTTATCCCATCACGCCGGACCGGAAGGACCGCATTGCCGCTGCGCTGCAAACGGCGCTGGCGGAATGCGATATCGTGCTGGTTTCCGCCGGTTCCTCTGCCGGGCGGGACGACTATACCGCCGAAATCATTGCCTCGCTGGGCACGGTTGCGGTCCACGGCGTCGCCATCAAGCCCGGCAAGCCCGCGGTGCTGGGGGAAGTCGGCGGCAAGCCGGTGATCGGCCTGCCCGGCTACCCGGTGTCCGCCATCGTCATCATGGAGGAGATCGTGCGGGAGGTCGTCGCCCGGGCGTGCGGCCGCGCCGCTCCGGCGCGGGCAACCCTGCGGGCGGTCCTTGGCAAAAAAATCGTTTCTTCCCTGAAATATACCGAATTTGTTCGCGTGGCGTTGGGCCGCATCGGCGGGCGCGTCACCGCTTCGCCCCTGCCCCGGGGCGCGGGCGTCATCACCAGCTTTACCAAAGCGGACGGCATCCTCACCGTGCCCCAGGACTGCGAGGGGCTGGAGGCCGGAACGGAGGTGGAGGTCCGTCTGCTGAAGGACCCGGCGCGGATCGACCGCACGCTGATCGTCACCGGCAGCCACGACCCGCTGATCGACGAGGTATCGGACGCGCTTTCCCGCGGGGGAGCGCCCTTCCGGGTCAGTTCTACCCACGTGGGCAGCATGGGCGCGATCTTCGCCGTGCGGGACGGGCTTGCCCACATGGGCGCGATCCATCTGCTGGACGGGGAAACGGGCGAATACAACCGTTCCTACGTGGAAAAATGGTTCCCGGAGGGCGGCGCCGTCATTGAAAAGGGCGTGGGCCGCGTGCAGGGGCTTATGGTCAAAAAGGGCAATCCCCTGGGCATCCGGGAATTTGCCGATATCGCCCGCTGCCGCTACGTCAACCGCCAGCGCGGCGCGGGGACGCGCATCCTGTGCGACCATCTGCTGCGGTTAAACGGCCTCTCCCCGGAGGCGATCGACGGCTATGAAAACGAAGAATTTACCCATACGGCGGTGGCGGCGCTGATCGCCGCCGGCAACGCGGACGCGGGGCTGGGCATTTACTCCGCCGCCAGAATGTACGATCTGGATTTTATCCCCATCTGTACCGAAACCTATGATTTTCTGGTGGCGGAACAGTACCGGGACGACCCCATGGTCCGCGCCTTCCTTGAAACGCTGCGCTCGCCGCAGATGAAGGCGCGGCTGAAGGCCATGGGCGGCTATCTTACGGAGGACTGAGACATGCTCACGCACATCAACGAAAACGGCGAAGCGGTCATGGTGGACGTCGGCGAAAAGCAGCCGACCCGCCGCACGGCGCGTGCCTACGCCCGGCTGCGCATGCGGCCCGAAACCCTGACGGCGCTGCTGAACGCCAACCTGAAAAAGGGTGACGGCCTTGCCGCGGCCCGCATCGCGGGCATCATGGGGGCGAAAAACACCTCCGCGCTGATCCCCCTCTGCCACAATCTGCCGCTGGATTCCGTCGCGGTGGATTTTGAAAAAGAGGGCGACGACGCGCTGGGGATCTTCGTCACGGCGACATGCTCCTATAAAACCGGCGTGGAGATGGAAGCCCTCACCGGGGCCTCCGTGGCGGCGCTGACGGTTTACGATATGTGCAAGGCCATCGACCGGGGCATGCGGGTCGAGGAGCTGCGCCTGCTGGAAAAAACCGGCGGAAAGAGCGATTATCATGAAGGATAGCTTCGGCAGGGACATCACCTACCTGCGCCTTTCGGTGACGCGCCGCTGCAACCTCAACTGTGTTTACTGCGGCAAGGCCGACTGCGAAAAGAAAGAGGAAGAGCTGACGGCGGAGCAGTTTGCGCTGCTGGCGGCGGCGTTTGCCGACTGCGGCGTCAGAAAGATCCGGCTGACCGGCGGCGAGCCGCTGGTGCGGGGAGATATCGTCGAAATCGTCCGGTATCTGCGCGCCATCCCTTCCCTTGAAACGCTGGCGCTGACCACCAACGGCGTGTATCTGGCGCGGTACGCAGACGAGCTGCGGCGGGCGGGGCTGGATTCCGTCAATATCAGCCTTGACAGTACCGACGGCGCCACCTACCGCCGCCTGACCGGCGCGGACGTGCTGCACAAGGTCTTCGACGGCATCGAGGCGGCGGAGCGGGCGGGCCTTGCCCCCATCCGCATCAACGCCGTGCTGATGAAGGGCGTCAACGCCGATGGCGCGGCGGATCTGATCGACCTGGCGCGGCGCAAGCGCGTCGACGTGCGGTTCATCGAGCTGATGCCCTTCTCGGACGAGGGGGAGGACGCCTCCCGCCGGGTCACCGGCGCGGAGATTCTGGCGCAGTTCCCGTTCCTCCGCGAAACCGGCGGTGCCGACGGCACGGCGGTCTATTACACGGCGGAAGGGTTTGTCGGACGGATCGGCCTGATCGACCCGGTGAGCCGCAAATTCTGCGGGCAATGCAGCCGGGTGCGGCTGCTGTGCGACGGCAGCGTCAAACCGTGTCTCGGCGACCCGGCGGAATACGACCTGAAGCCGTTTTTGAACGATCCCGCGCGGCTGCGGGAGGAAATCAGGCAGATCATCCAAAAAAAGCCCGCAGGGCACCGCTTCGGCGAAGCGAAACAGTTCCACGGGCTCAATCAGACGGGAGGATAACGTCATGGCGAAAATACTGGCGGTCAATATCAGTGAAAAGAAAAAAACGCCCAAAATCACCGTTCCCGAAGGGCGGCTGATTGCGGATTTCGGGCTGGAGGGAGACGCCCACGCCGGTAAATGGCACCGGCAGATCAGCCTGTTGGGGGCGGAAAGCATTGAAAAAGCCCGCAACGGACGCACCGACGGCCTCTGCCACGGTGTCTTTGCCGAAAACCTGACCACGGAGGGGATCGAGCTGTTCACCCTGCCGGTGGGCACGCGTCTGCGGGTGGGTGCCGAAGCGGTGCTGGAGATCACGCAGATCGGCAAGGAATGTCACGAGGGCTGCGCCATCCGGCAGCTTGTCGGCCAGTGCGTCATGCCCCGTGAGGGCGTGTTCGCCCGCGTCGTAAAGGGCGGCGTCGTCCGCGCAGGCGATGAGCTCGCCGTTCTGCCGCCGGAGGACGACGGCTGAACCCCGGCCGCTTTTCGGGGACAACAACCTGTGGTAAACCTTTCTTTTATCTGAGTTTTTTGCCTCTTTGAAGCTAAAAAACGTCCCACATGACGCGGGACGTTTTTTTCATCTGTGCCGTCGAAGAAGGCTGCGCCGCTTACGGACGGACGAAGGCTTTGATGACCGCTGCCACGCCGATCACGGCGAACACGGCGCCCAACACGATCATTATGGTGGCGTTGCCGGAGATGTTGCCCTCCGCAATGTTCGTGGGGTCCGCCGACTGATACAGGATCTCGACCTGATCGCCCTTCTGCATGGAGCTGTCGTAGACCGGGTATTCGACGTTCTCATACTTCTTCCCGTCGACCTCATAGTCCACGTAGACCGTATAGTCATACTGGTCAAAGCCGTCCTCATCCGTGCCGGTCCATTCCCGCTCAATGCTCACGATCACACCGGTGGTGGCAGCGTCGTAGTTCTTTTTGCTGCTCATTCTGTTGACGCCCAGCACGATGACGACGATGCCGGCGATGATGAAAACGATGGGGAAAATAATGTTGAAAAGTTTACGCATAAAGTTGCCTCCTGATCAATTGAAATTTTGTTACGTGTTGATGTTGGTGACCATATAACGGACGATTTCCGCGCAGCGGGCGGCGGCCTGCGCCTCAAAGACCTTATAATCCACGATCTCTGTCTCGTCCGGCTTGTCTGAAATCGCGCGAATGACCACGAAGGGTGTGTCGTTCAGATAGCAGGCCTGCGCAATGGCGGCGCCCTCCATTTCGCAGCAGGTGCCGTTGAAATCGGAGATGATCTTCTCCTTTTGCTCTCTGGTGGAGATGAATTGATCGCCGGAGCAGACCCTTCCCTCAAAAACGTGAACGTCAGGCGCGGCGTTTTTGACCGCTTCCACCGCCGCTGCCCGCAGCGTTTCATCCGCCGGGAAGGCGTATCGCCCGGTATAAGGGATCTCCCCCTTCTGAAAGCCGATGGCCTCCACGTCGTAATCGTGCTGCACGGCGTCGACCGATACCACGATATCGCCGATGTCGATCTGCGCGTCAAGCGATCCGGCGACGCCGGTGTTGATGATCTTCGTACAGCCGAAATCATGGATCAGCGTCTGCGCGCAGATCCCGGCGTTGACCTTGCCCATGCCGCACTTCACAATGACCACGTTCTTTTCACCGAACGTCCCTTCGCAAAATTCCATCCCGGCGATGTTCGTCGTGTTGGTAATGCCCGCCGCGTCCTTTAACGAATTCACCTCAACGTCCATCGCGCCGATAATGCCGATGGCGTTCTTGGGTGGTGCGGTCTTATTTTTGACGCATCCCGTCAACAGAACGGCCGACAGCAGGGCGAAAAGGCAGATCGCCGTGAATACTCTTTTTTTCATAGGTCCTCCTCTGTTTCGCATTCCCGCATGAAGCGGTGCTGATTGCCATTATAACATACTTTGCCGCGTTTGTCACCCGTTTGTTTGGCTGATTGTTGATTGATCCGGCGGTAAAATATATAAAAACGGTCGAAAAACGCATGCCGCCGCCATCGTCATTCCATTTGCGAGCAGAAGACGCAAACAAGACGGTTTCAGGTCAAAGCCCGAAGTCGTCTGTCGGAACAAAAAACGCTTTTATCGGATGATATCGAAGATCAGGTCGGTTTTTTCCGGCGGTTCCGCACCGATGGTCAGCGCGTCCAGATAGCGCTGCGCCGCAGGTTCTGCCGCCGCCGGGTCGTTGGTATAAAGGCAGGCGATGGTCTGACCCTTTCTGACCGCGTCGCCGGTTTTTTTGCCGACGATGATGCCCGCGCTGTAATCAATCGCGTCCTCCTTTTTCTCGCGGCCCGCGCCGAGGATCACCGCCGCCGCGCCGATGGCCTCGGTATCCATGGCCGTGATATAGCCGTCCGCCGGGGAGAGGACGGGGACGGCCTCGGCGGCGCCGTCGCCGGTCTTTGCGCGCTCAAGCCACGCGGGGTCGCCGCCCTGGGCGGCGATCCACTCCTTCATCCTGGCATAGGCCGCGCCGCTTTCGATGGCGCCCACCACCTGCTTTTCCGCCTCCGCATGGGAAACGCCCGCAAACAGCATGGTCATCTCCGTGGCGAGGGCCACGCACACGTCGTACAGGTCGCCCTTTGATTCGCCGCGAAGCACCTGCGCCGCCTCGATCACCTCCAGCGTGTTGCCCACTGCCTCCCCGAGGGGACGGCTCATATCGGTGATCAGGGCCGCCATGTTCCGCCCGCAGGCCTTGCCGATGGCCACCATGTTCCGGGCGAGGATGCGGGCGTCGTCGGGCGTTTTCATAAAAGCGCCGGAGCCCGCCTTTACGTCAAGCACGATATTTTTTGAACCCGCGGCGAGCTTCTTTGACATGATGCTGGACGTGATCAGGGGGATGGAATCCACCGTGGCGGTCACGTCCCGCAGCGCATAAAGCTTTTTGTCGGCGGGGGTCAGGTTGCCGGACTGGCCGATCACCGCCACGCCGACCGCTTCCACCTGCCGGAGAAAGTCCTCCCGCTCCATCGTGACCTTCATGCCGGGGATGGCTTCCAGCTTATCGACCGTGCCGCCGGTATGGCCAAGCCCTCTGCCTGACATTTTCGCCACCTTTCCGCCCAGCGAAGCCACGATGGGCGCCACGATCAGCGTGGTCTTGTCGCCCACGCCGCCGGTGGAATGCTTGTCCACGGTCCTGTCGCCGAAGCGCGACAGGTCGAGCATATCGCCGGAGCGGGCCATGCAGTCCGTCAGCGCCGCGGTCTCTTCGTCCGTCATGCCTCGGAAAAAGATCGCCATACACAGCGCCGACGCCTGATAGTCCGGGATCGAGCCGTCCACGTAGCCGTCAATGAAGCAGGCGATTTCCTCCTTCGTGAGCGTTCCGCCGTTTCTTTTTTTCAGTATAATATCGTACATTCTCATGATGCAACGTCTCCTTCACCGGATCACCGGATATCCGCAATCAGACGGGCCCCGACGACGGGCTCCGCAACGGATTCGGACCTTTTTTATTTCCTGTTTTATCATACCACGCCCAAGGGAGATTGTAAAGGCGTAATTGCCCGGCGCCCGGGGCAGGGAAGCGTCCGTGGCGTTGTAGGCGTAAGAGACGCTCCATTTGATCGCCTCCCGCTGACGGGAGGTTGCCGCCGGGGCGAATGATTTCCATGAAACAGGTTTGTCGTGCATGTCAGCAGAGCCCTCCGTCACGCCGGACCAGACGCCGCAGAGCGTCGCCGCCATGACCCGGCCCTCTTCGTCGCCGTATTCCGATTCCGCCCCGGCAAAAAAGCTCAGCTCCCCGTCGCCGAAGGTCATAAACCCCGGCACCAGCATGTTGACCGCCGCCCCGCCCAACGCGGGGAAGGGTTCCACCAGAAAAACGCGCCTGCCCGCCCGTGCGGCAGCAACGGCCGCCGCGACCCCGGCCGGGCCGCCCCCGGCGATGAAAACGTCCGGCTCTTTTCTGACGGGGATCTGTCTGTTGTAGTTTACCGTCTGGTGATCCGAATGAAGTCCCATGATCGCCTTCCTCTGAAAAACTGTTTTTGTCAAAAATGATATACGGGATTGATTTTTCCCGCGGTCTGTTTTTGATTCGCCCGATAGCATCATCGCGCTTTCATCCGTGATGGTAAAGCGGCCAACCCTCTGCCGCGATTCGTTTCCTTCCGGATCATACCGGTCATACGGAAGAGAAGCGGAACCGCAGGGACGACGAAGCCGGAAACGCTTTATTCCACCGTGAATTCGCCCTCCAGACGGAGGTCCCGGGAGCCCGCCCCGACAAGGACGCGGAACCGGCCCGGCTCCACCGTCCACTCGTACCGGATATCCATCAGCTTCAGATGGGTTTCATCGAGCGGGAAGCTGACGCGCGTCTCTTCCCCCGCTTTGAGGTGTACGCGTTGGAAGCCCTTCAGCAGCAGGGGCGGGGTGACCACCGAGCTGTCCGCGTCGTCGAGATAGAGCTGAACCACTTCGTCCCCGTCCATATCCCCGACGTTCTTTACGTCGCAGGAGACCGTGAAGCGGCGTTCGCCGGTCTGCTCGATCGCAAGGTCGGCGTACTCAAATTCCGTATAGCTCAGGCCGTAGCCAAAGGGGAACAGGGCGTTTTTCGGCCCTTCGAGGAAGTTCTCCGCGCCGCCGGGCAGCATGGAATAGTAGCAGGGGATCCGGGTGGAGCTGCGGGGCAGGGACAGGGGCAGGCGACCCGCCGGGCTGAATACGCCCGTCAGCGCCTCCGCAATGGCCCGCGCGCCGGTTTCCCCGCCGAAAAAGGCCATGAGAATGGCGTCGCACACCTCGTTTTCCCGGGAGAGGTCCAGCGGCTTGCCGTTCTCCACCACCAGAATCAGCGGCTTGCCGAGGGAAGCGAGCTGTTCGATCAGCTCCCGCTGACGGCCGTTCAGGGTCAGCTCGCACCGGTCGTGACCCTCGCCGCTGGTGACGGTGTTGTCGCCGCCCACAAAGAGGATCGCGTCGCAGGAGGAGGCGATGGAGAGGGCCTCCTCCATCTCGTCGGCGATCTCCTCCTCGCCCTCGGAGTAGAGGTGTGGCTGCCCGTCCACCACCCGGGGCTGCTTTTTGTCGTAGGTGATGGCGCAGCCGTTGCACTGCCGGACCGTCACGTCCTCGCCCAGCGCCGCCTTCAGCTCCTCATAGAGCGACGGTATCGGGAACTGGGGCGTGGAGGAATACCCGCCGATCTTCTGCGCGGCGGAGGAGGGACCGATCAGGGCGACGGACCGCAGGTTCTTTTTCAGGGGCAGCACACCGTTGTTTTTCAGCAAAACGAGGGATTCCCTTGCCACCTCATGGGATAAAGCCCGGTGCTCCTCACAGCGGATCACGCCCTCCCAGGCCTTTTCGTCGGTATAGGGGCGCTCGAAGAGCCCCAGCTCAAACTTCACCCGGAGCACCCGGAACACGATATCGTCCAGCCGTTCCACGGAAAGCTTTCCGGCCTTCACCAGCGAAACGACGGTCTTTTTCCAGAAAACCGGGGGATAGTCGCAGCCCTGCACGTCCAGCCCGTTGCGCAGGGCAAGGCCGATGGCGTCCTCGTCGGTGGAGACCAGATGATGGGCGCTTTTCAGCCGTCCCACGCCGCCCCAGTCAGAGCGGGCATAGCCTCTCAGCCCGAACCGCTTTTTCAGCACGTCCTTCAGATACCACTCGGAGCACATCAGGGGATCGCCGTCCACGCAGTTGTAGCTGACCATCACGTTGTACGCGCCGCCCTCGCGGACGCCGGCCTCAAAGACCGGCAGGTAGCAGCTTTCCACTTCCCGCCGGCCGGCCCGGGCGGGGGAGCAGTTGGTGCCGCCCTCGGCAATGCCGTGGACGCAGTAGTGCTTCGGCTCCGCAATCACCGCGTCGGGGCGGGAAACGTCGCCCTTCTGTTCGCCGGAAATGATGGCCGCCGCCATCCGGGAGGAGAGATAGGTGTCCTCGCCGAAGGTCTCCTCGATCCGGCCCCAACGGGATTCCCGCGCCACGTCCAGATTAGGGGCGAGGATCTCGTGCATGCCCAGGGCCCGGGTCTCCCGCCCGATGGCCCCGCCGACCCGGCGAATCAGCTCCGGGTCAAAGGTCGCGCCGAAGTTGAGGGGCGTGGGGAACACCGTCCCCCGCACGCCGCTGATGCCGTGCAGGGCCTCCCCCGTAAAGATCGCGGGGATCCCCAGCCGGGAGTTTTCGATGAAATACCGCTGGATCCTGTTGAAGGCAGCGGGAGTGGAATACATATCGTGGATGAAGCCGATCCCGTCCCCTCCAAAGTCCTCCTCCAGCCGGGCCGTATCGAATTCCGTGTCCGGTTCCACGCTGCAGTGCTGCCGGGGGTCCGGCTTCGTGGCGTATTCCACGCCGCGCATCATGCAGGTCTGGGCCGCCTTCTCCTCCAGCGTCATCCTGCCGAGAAGATCCGCCGCCCGCGCATCCGCGGAAAGGGCGGGATTCTGATAATCGAACATGGCAATATCCTCCTGATAAAGGGTTGATGAAATCTGATTCGTTTTGTCGGTATCAGCCTGTCGCCTTATTATACCATGAAAATGCAGGGCGCGGCAACAGGAATACGGCCGCTTGCGCGGAAAAAATCGAGGCAGACACCGGCCGCTGTTTGCGAAAAACGCGTTTTCAACAAAAGAAAAAACACTGAAACCGTTGATATACAAGGTTTCAGCGTTGGCAAAGAACGCAAATATTGATAGAATTGCAAACCCCTGGGCGTTCATTTGCAACCCCCAGTTGGATGCTTACGACTTCGTATGGATCTTTATATATTTTTTATCTTGATTCTGCTCTATTTTTATGATAAGATGATTGTGCCACACAAGTGAATAACCGACAATTTGTGCGAGCATGCATTTTTGCCATGGTAAAAATGCATGCTCCATTTTCGCATTCTTGTATGAATTGTCGGAAACTTGTGTGGCGCAAGCGGGAGTTGCGTTTTTCGGTGCGTAGCTTCGGCTGCACATTTTTTTGTTTTAGGAGAGAAAGATATTGAAAAACGCAGCAATCGACATTGAAAACCTGAAAACAGCGGCAGCGTCCGAACCGGGCGCTGCCGTAATCATGATGCAAGATTCAATTTTTTCGTACTTTCCCGAACGGCACTATCCGAGATACGTCCGGGCGTATTGAACCAGAAGACCATAGATCTGAGAAGCGGCATCCGAATCCTGATCCAGATCATGACCGGAATTCGGGAATATGACGAAATCATGCGTAACTCCTTTTTCTGCCAACGCCGTATTCAGCGCCGCAGCGGTATCAAAGGGAACGATCGCATCCTTTTTTCCGTGGCCGAGCACGGTGGGAACGCTGTTCGACGTGACCTGATAAAGCGGCGAATACGCTTTCAATGCGCTGATCCATTCGCCGTACCGTCCGCTTTGGTTCCGGTACTCCGCCTCGGAGACGGAAACGCCTGTCAATCGGTTCAGAAGGCCGATCATGGCAGCTGTATCGCCGAGCTGATTCTGTTCAATAAACGTCTGTGAGGTCAGATCGGCAGGGCCGCAGTAGCTGACCGCCGCAACGGGTGTGATCGCGGCGGCGTCCGCGTAATGATACGCATAGAGCAGGGACATATGCGCGCCTGCGGAGGAGCCGGTCAGCAAAACCCTGTTCAGCTGTATGTCGCGTCCGGCGGCCAATTCTTTGATTTCATTCAACGCTGCGGCAACGTCCGACATCAGTTGTTCCATATGTACCGCATCAGAAAGATAACGGTAGTTGATGGCCGCGCCCGCATAGCCCATCCGGGCGGCGTTGTTCAGCGCGCCTCTGTACTGGTCTTTGTTTCCGGAGATCCATCCGCCGCCGTGGATAAACAGGATCAATCCGCATTCATCTGCTGTGTTTTCGGGAAGAACCAGATCAAGAATCTGACGGGGATCGCTGCCGTAGGCATAATCGTAAAACATGTTCGCCGTTGGATTGGTTGGGGTAACGTTGGAATCGGCAGGTTTCTTCCCGCCGGAAAACAGGCCGGAGAAGAATGCGATAATTGACATAAAAAACGCAATAATCTTTGAGAAAAATGACATGACAGTAGCTCCTTTTTATCACTGACGATACTGATAAACCCTGACGTAATCGATCACGAAATCGGAGGGCTGCGCATTGGAGGCCAACGCGTCGCCCGCCCAGCTTGATCCGGCAACGCCGTTGGCGCCGCCCACCTCCGCCGTCAGCAGAAGGTACTCCGGCACCCGGGACGTCCCGCCAAAGGTTGAGCGGCCCGTTTCAACGCCATTGACGTAGAAGATATACTCGTTTTCGTTCCACTCCACACCGTAGGTGTTATAGGTCTCATAGGGGTCGTTGCCTTCAATAAACGGGGTCGCCACGTTTTCAGACCGTTCCTCCTTGCCGTAGCCGTCGATATGGATGTTTGTCGTCACGACGTTGACGTTATCGCTGAGCTTATAGCGGTAATTGGGGGACTCAAACACGTTCAGCTCCGCGCCGTCCGTCCCGCCGTTGCCCACCGTGTGGCTGAAGTCCTGCGGCAGCATCCAGAAGGCCGACCACATCCCGACGCCCTTGGGCAAAATGCAGCGGACCTCAAAATAGCCGTAGGTCTGCTCGAACAATCCCGTGGTACACAGGCCGCAGCTGTACCAGCCGGCTTTGCCGCCGCCGGAGAAAACAGTCCTGCGAGAAACAGCCAGATCGACTGAAAAAACGCAATAATGGATCTGAATACATTCTGTATGGACATAAGAACAACTCTCATTTCCGCCGCTCAATACGGCGGCTTCCGGTTATATTATACACGGATTTGTGTTGGCATTTCAAGGATAAAATGCGCCAGGAAACTATTTTTCAAAAGCGGAGGTTGTTTTCGTTTTGTGCGGTGTCAGAACTCCCGGATTGCAAGGCAAAGGCTTTCTTTTATCTGAGGGCCGCCGTTTTTCCATCAGGATCTTGCAGATATTGCCGTTTTCAAGAATACAGGCAAACATCCTCTGCAGAGATTCCGTTTCGTTTGCGTTCATTTTTTACAGGTCTGATTATGAAACATGATGACAGCCCCGCCGGACTGCCGCGACGGACGGGGCTGTTGAAGTTGCGCGGATTAAAAGGAATACGAAGGGTGGCAGAAATACAAAGCAAAGAAAGCAAAGGGTCACGTATTGCTGCCGGATACCGTCCGGTTCATCTGCGAGGCCAACGGCTATGACGCAGAAAGGATCGGGCGGCGTTTCCTTGAAATCCTGCCGAAGATCTGCCCACCCGGGCAGAAATAACAAAACGCCTCCGAGCCGATGTGGTTCAGAGGCGTTGCTGTGTCTGTGGGGTTATGCTTTTAGCTCGGCGCCGTCCTTGAAGTTCCCCCGGATGTCGTCCTTGCTGTGAACGGTGACGTAGTCCACCATCGCCAGCCGGTCGGGTCCCCGGAACTCCGTGAGCGGCTCTCGGTCGAGCCGCCGTACAGGTCCGGTCTGTGGTTGACCGCGGGGCTGATAAAGCGGCTTAAAAAGAAAAGTGCGCCGCGTGGATCTGCACGCCGTCAAAGTCTGCCTTTTCGGCGCGGACGGCGGCGTCGACGAACTGCCGGACCACAAGCCGGATTTCCTCCATCGTCATATCGTCCGGCTCGGTCTGCACGTACCGGCCGTTCCGTTCCCGGTAATACGCCCCCAGCGCCAGCTGCGCGATCACCGGCGTGCCGTGGGCGTGGATGAGATCGGTCAGCCGCTTATACTGCGGGATCAGCGCGTCGTCGTACTGCCGCATCATGCCGCCGAAATAATCATCGTGCAGGGCGACGCTCGTAAAGCCGGTGATGACCGCTCCCATGCCGCCGGCGGCCAATTCGTCGTAGATGGCGTAGGCTTCCTCCGGCAGACCGCCGTCGGGAGTCGCGATCCCTTCCCACGTAGCCGAACGGATCAGCCGGTTTTTCAATGTCAAATCTCCGAGTTTTGTTTCTTCAAATATCTGTTTCATGGTCTTTTTTCCTTTACAAATCTGACAGGATCTATTATAATAGCTTGCATCGGAAAAACAAGAAGGCAGAATATTCTTTGTCGCTACATAAAATATAGTATTGGAGAAAATCATGGAGAAAAAGCCCTTGCCGAAAGACAAAAACATTTACGAAACGCAATGCCCGATCCTCTACGCGATGGAGCTGATCGGGCAGAAATGGAAGCTGCCGATCTTATGGTATATCTCGGACGCGGAGAACCAGACGCTGCGCTACCGGGAGCTGGAGCGCAAGGTGGTGGGCATCACTGCCACCATGCTGACAAAATGCCTGCGGGAGCTGGAGCAGGACGGCTTCATCACCCGCACGCAGTACGCCACCATCCCGCCGACGGTGGAATACGCCCTCGCCGAACGCGGCCGAACGCTGATCCCGGCGCTGGAGTCCGTTTACAATTGGGCGGAGGAGCAGATGAAAGAGTAAGGTGCCGCCGTGCGATCCGCACACCCGAATTGCGCGGCGTCGCCTTGATTCTTCTGAATTTCTGTTTAGTTTCGGTTTATGGATAAAGCATAAAATAAACGAAACGGAGGCGAGAAAATGTTTCACATTCTGGTGGTTGACGACGATAAAAACACGCGGCGGCTTTTGACTGCGGTGCTGGAGGCGGAGAATTATTCCGTATCCACAGCCGAAAACGGGGAAGAGGCAC
>CADAMO010000009.1 GCA_902788995.1 Oscillospiraceae bacterium | reverse complement strand
TGACGGGCGGGACGGATTATTATGAGATCCAGCGGATCTACGTGAAGCCCTACGCCTCCTGCCGTCACAGCCACTCCGCGGTGGAGGCGGCGATCACGCTGCACCCGGCTGTATCGCCGGAACAGGTGGAGCGGGTGCTGGTGGAGACCTATCGGCTCGGGGTGAAAGGCCACGATCATACGGAGATAAAAGGCGTCGCCTCCGCTAAGCTGAGCACCCCCTACGCCGTGGCCGCGGCGCTGCTGTACGGACGGGCGGACCTGACCGTATTCGAGCCGCTGGACGACGCCGTGCTGGCGCTGGCGAAGAAAGTGAACGTAACGGAAAACGAGTCGTTCAGCGCTCAAAGCGATCAAAAGAGGATCGCCGCCGTGACGGTTTTCTTCAAAGACGGCACCGACGTGACAAAGCAGGTCGACTATGCGAAAGGCGATCCGGAAAACCCGATGACAAAAGAAGAACTGACCAAAAAGAAGGAAATGCTTTTTGCCTATACCGACCGGGGTCAATGAGAGGCGGAGCGTGCGGGCGGAGATCATTTTTTGCCGCCTTTCCCAACGGAAAAGCGTGACAAGCTTCGTCTGCTTCCTTTGACATAATGGCGGGAGATTGCTATTCAGTACGCCGCCTGCCGGGGCGTTGTCACCTATCGCGATCCGGTTAAGTCTGAAACCGGAAAGGAGATTGCAATGAAAAAAAACAGCTATTATCAGAAGTTGAAATATCTGAAAAAGTATCTGAAAAAACAGCAGGGGCTTGAAAGAAAAATCAAGTTCTGTCATTTTTATAATCTGGCTTACAAGAACGGCGTCGCCAATTCGCGGCTGGAACGGATTTCCACCGAGTATACGGACGACTATTTTGCCGATACCGGCGTCAGCAGACCGGAAAAAGAATGGTATTACCAGCGGGGGATTCCTACCTTCAAAAAAGACTGGTACGGGCTTACAAAAGACAATTATAACGATTTTATTTCAGATTTCGATTTTTATAACGCGGACAATTATCTTCACAACAGACAGCTGATTCGTTGGTTTGATTATAAGCTCACGACTTATTATGTGCTGAGTCCGTTCAAGGCGTTTATGCCGCAACATTTCTTTTATATCGAACACGGCGAACTGGTTCCTATGGATATTGAGCTGAACCGGTACGGCAAGGCGGAAGACGTTTTTGAATTGGTCACGAAAACCCCTATTGCGCTGAAATCCTGCTCCGGCGGACACGGCAAAGGTTTTTACAAGCTGGTTGAGCGCAGCGGAAAGTATTACGTCAACAATAAAGAGACAAGCGCGCAGGACGTTTCCTCGCTGATCGCGTCGCTGGACGATTATATCCTGACGGAATACAGCGTCCCGCATAAGGTATTCCGGGACGCCTGCGGAGAGGACAGCTTTGCGGTGCTTCGTACGGTGTCAGTGTTTGATAAAAACGACGGTCCGCAGATCACCGCCATTCTGATCCGGCTCGGTTCTTCTGCCGCGGGGCTGGTAAGCGATTACGACGGATGTATCAACTGCGGCGTTGATCTGGAGACCGGAAAATTGTTCGGTCCGGTGATGAGAGGCGGAGACGATCAGGGGATCATTATCGGAACGCCCGTCAAGGCGCATCCTGATACGGGGGTGGATCTTGAAACGTTGACGGTTCCGCGTTTTGACGAACTGACTGACCTTGTCAAAAAGGTCTCGGCCCATCTGGCGATGACGCCGTATCTGGTAATGGATATCATCCCCACGGACGACGGTTTTGATCTGTTGGAGATCAACAGCCACGGGCAGGTACGTATTCTCGAAAACTTCTTCCCGTTCAGAAAGAACAAGTATAATCTCAACGCTTTCAAAACCAGAGATTGGTAATAAACAGAAAACAAGACTGAAATGGTGAACAGAGGCTACAGGTCGTGGGTTGAAATCAACCTGTCGAATCTCGAAAGAAACTATGAGATTTACCGTTCGCATGCCCACCTGAACCCTGACGGCGCCGTTATGGCAGTCGTGAAGGCGGACGCCTACGGACATGGCGATTTGGAAGTGACGCGGGTGCTGTCTGAAATCGGTGTGCGGCATTTTGCTGTTTCCAATATCGATGAAGCGATCCGGGTCCGTCAGGCGGCGCCTGAGGGACAGATCCTTGTGCTGGGGTATACCCCTTTTTCAAGGGCGCAGGACCTTGTCCGATATGACATTACGCAGACGTTGCTTTCAGAAGAATATGCCGCGGGAATGGCGGCGGAAGGGCTGCCTGTCAGATGCCAGTTTGCGATCGATACCGGTATGCGGCGCATCGGTCTGAACGCGGATGCCCCGGAGGCCTGCGAACGGGCGATCCGCCGGTTTGCAGGACAATTGCGGCTGGATGGGTTGTTTACGCACCTGTGCGCTGCTGGCTCGCCGGAAGAAAATGAATTTACAGCGCGTCAGATCCGTTTATTTGAGGACGTTTGCGCCCGCGTGGCGGATCTTTCCCTGCCGTATCGCCATTGCCTCAATTCTGCGGGAGGTTTGTGGCACGCATCGGCCGCTTCCGATATGGTGCGTTTGGGAATCGTGCTTTTCGGTTTGAAGCCGGAATATGAGAATTCGCTTCCCGCGGGAATCAGGCCGGTATTATCCTGGAAGAGCGTTGTCAGCATGGTAAAAACTGTGTTGCCCGGCGATACCGTCGGCTACGGGAGATCCTTTGTCGTCTCAAAGCCGATGAGAATTGCCACCGTGCCCACCGGGTATGCAGACGGCTACGCCCGTATGCTTGCCGGTAAAGGCTGGGTGCTGATTAACGGCAGTCGGGCGCCTGTGATCGGCAGCGTTTGCATGGATCAGATGATGGTGGACGTGACGGCCGTCGACGGGATCGGTATTGACACGGAGGTCGTTCTGATCGGCCAAAGCGGGGATGAGATCCTGACGGCGGACGAACTGGCGCATCTGTACGGGACCATCGGATATGAGGTCGTTTGCGGGATCAGTAAGCGCGTTTGCAGGTACTACGTCCGGGACTGAACGGCATCGGTCCTCCGGCTTCCCGGAAGAACCCGTTTAGGAAAGCGGACCCAACGGCGGAAAACTCCGTCCATCGTATCATATCGCGGATCTGATTGAAGTTGAGGGTGATTGTGTGGAGAACAAAAGACAAATCAACTATTTGATGAATTTTGTCAAAGGGGCTGCCTGTATCTGCATCGTTTTTATGCACTGCGAGTTCCCCGGCCGATTCGGCGTTCTGGTACAGTGCGTTTCACGGTTTTGTGTTCCTTTTTTCTTTATGGTCAGCGGGTATTTCTGTTATAAGGAATCCGGAACGGTTGATTATGTCAAAAAAATCAAGCATATCGGGATGATTACGCTTGGCTCCTCTGTCCTGTATTTATTGATTACCTTTATATGGAACGGGGGGGGGGATATTGCCACCTGCACCCTCCATAAAGGCACTGGGCAGCTGGATCCTGTTTAATCAGCCCTACTACATCGCCGGGCAGTTGTGGTTCTTATACGCATTGCTTTATGATTACATCATTTTTGCGATCATTGACAAATTGCATTGGCAAAAGCTTGTCAATGTGATCATCCCGGTGGGAATTGCGGCTTATATTCTGTTGGCGCAGGGCGCGCATCTGATGGGAAAATCAATCCCCAATATGATTTATCGTAATTTCCTGATTGAAGGTTTGCCGCTGTTTTGCCTGGGCTACCGGCTGCGGCTGCACCGTAATAAGATCAATGTTTCCAATCAATGGTTGATAACCGGCTTTGTTGTTTTTACGGTTCTCTGCCCGGTGGAACGGCTTCTTATGGGGCGGGATTTCGGCGTCAATATTGTTTCCTTCGGGCAGGTCATAACGTTGTTTGTCTTATGCATCAACAATCCGTCCTGGGGTGAAAAACGGTATCTGACCAAATTCGGCGCCTTATATTCCCTGTATATCTATGTTTTTCATCCTGCCGTATGGCACTTGCTGGAAAAGGCGTATGCGCTGGTGCACCTTGATGACAATCCTGTCGCCGTCTACGCCATGCCCTTGCTGTGCCTGTTTGACGCTGCGCTGGTTTCCATCGGCTACGTAAAGATGAAACAATTACTGAAACGTGTAAAGAATAAAAAGGTTAACGGAACTGCCGTCTGACGTCTGTCGGACGGATTGCGGCGGGTGCGACGCGACTGAAGGCGGGCGGCACGCGCATATTGCTCCGGAAACCGGTTTTATGAGGAATATCGAATGGAACAGATTTTAGTGACCCGCTCCTCCATGCCCTCCTTTGAGGAGTATTGCGAGGAAATCAAAAAGTTATGGGACAGCCACTGGCTGACCAACATGGGTGTGGAGCATCAGGCGCTGCAGCGGCAGCTGGAAGAAAAGCTGGGCTGCCCCCACGTGACGCTTTACACCAACGGCCATCTGGCGTTGGAAAACGTCATCGCCGCCATGGAGTTCCCCAAAGGCGGTGAGGTCATCACCACGCCCTTTACCTTCGCTTCCACCACCCACGCCATCGTGCGCAACGGGCTGACGCCCGTCTTCTGCGACGTGCGGGAGGACGATTACACCATGAACGCGGATCTGATCGAGCCGCTGATCACGGAAAAAACCGTCGCTATCGTGCCCGTGCACGTTTACGGGAATCTGTGCGACGTGGAGGCGATCGACGCCATCGCCAAGAAGCACGGGCTGAAGGTCATCTATGACGCGGCCCACGCCTTTGCGGTGCAGTACAAGGGCGTTTCCTCCGCCTGCTTCGGCGACGCGGCCATGTTCAGCTTCCACGCCACCAAGGTGTTCAACACCATCGAGGGCGGCGCGGTCTGCTGCCGTGACGACGCGCTGGTGGATACGCTGAACAAGCTGAAGAATTTCGGCATCAGCGGGCCTGAAAACGTCGTCTACGTCGGCGGCAACGCGAAAATGAATGAGTTTCAGGCGGCCATGGGCGTATGCAACCTGCGCCATCTGGACGAGGAGATCGCCAAGCGCAAGGCGGTGGTGGAGCGCTACCGTTCTCACCTTGACGGGGTGAAGGGGATTCGTCTGTGCGCGCCGCAGCAGGACGTGGAACCCAACTACGCCTATCTGCCGGTGGTGTTCGACGGCTTCGGCGCCGACCGCAACGAGGTGTTTGCCGCCCTGAAGGAGCAGAACGTGACCGCGCGCAAGTATTTTTATCCCATCACAAACAGCTTTGAATGCTATGCGGCGCTGCCCACGGCGGGCGCGGAGAAAACGCCTGTGGCGGCCTATCTTGCCGACAGGGTGCTGACGCTGCCGCTGTACGCCGATCTGGCGCTGGCCGACGTGGACCGCATCTGCGATATCATTCTGAACTGCGGGAAATAACACCGTAACCATTGATCTGAGCAAACAGAAAGGGGAGTTTCCATGAAAGGTATTATTCTTGCCGGCGGTTCCGGCACAAGGCTTTATCCGCTCACCCGGGTGACCAGCAAACAGCTTTTGCCCATCTATGACAAACCGATGATCTACTATCCCCTGAGCACGCTGATGCTGGCGGGGATCCGGGATATCCTGATCATCTCCACCCCCACCGATACGCCCCGGTTTGAGGAACTGCTGGGGGACGGCAGCCACTACGGCATCAACCTTTCCTACGCCGTGCAGCCCAGCCCTGACGGCCTGGCGCAGGCCTTTCTGATCGGCGAGGACTTCATCGGCGACGATACCTGCGCCATGATCCTCGGCGACAATATCTTCTACGGCGGCTATTTCAGACGGAACCTGTCCGAGGCGGTCAGGAACGCAAAGGCGGGCAACGCCACGATCTTCGGTTACTACGTGAACGATCCCGAGCGCTTCGGCATCGTGGAATTCGACAAGCAGAAAAACGTGATCTCGGTGGAGGAGAAGCCGAAGAACCCCAAGAGCAACTACTGCATCACCGGCCTTTACTTCTACCCCAAGGGGGTGGCCGCGAAGGCGAAGCAGGTGAAGCCCTCCGCCCGGGGCGAGCTGGAGATCACCGACCTGAACCGGCTGTATCTGGAAGACGGCAACCTGAAGGTCCAGATCCTCGGCCGCGGCTTTGCGTGGCTGGATACCGGCACCATGGATAGTCTGATGGAGGCCAGCACCTTTGTGCAGACGGTACAGAACCGTCAGGGCGTGGTCATCTCGGCGCTGGAGGAGATCGCCTTTTTGGAAGGGTGGATCTCGAAAGAGCAGCTGGTCGAATCGGCAAAGCTCTACGGCAAAAGCCCCTACGGCGCGCACCTGATGCGGGTGGCCGAGGATAAACTGGTATATTAAGCAGCGAAAGCAGCGGAGGACTGTGATATGACGATCATTGTGACCGGCGGCGCCGGTTTTATCGGAAGCAACTTTATTTTTCATATGCTCAAGGCCCATCCCGGCTACCGGATCGTGTGTCTTGACAAGCTTACCTACGCGGGCAATCTTTCCACGCTGAAAGACGTGATGGATCATCCGGATTTCCGCTTCGTGAAGCTGGATATCTGCGACAGAGAGGGCGTTTATAAGCTCTTTGAAGAGGAGAAGCCCGATATCGTGGTCAATTTCGCGGCGGAAAGCCACGTGGACCGCAGCATCGAGGATCCCTCCGTGTTTCTGCAGACCAACATTATCGGCACCAGCGTGCTGATGGACGCCTGCCGGAAGTACGGCATTCAGCGCTATCATCAGGTGAGCACGGACGAGGTCTACGGCGACCTGCCCCTGGACCGCCCCGACCTGTTCTTCACCGAGGAGACGCCTATCCACACCTCCAGCCCCTACAGCGCCTCAAAGGCCAGCGCGGACCTGCTGGTGATGGCCTATCACCGCACCTTTGGGCTGCCGGTGACCATCTCCCGCTGCTCCAACAACTACGGCCCCTATCACTTCCCGGAGAAGCTGATCCCCCTGATGATCGCCAACTGCCTCAACGACAAGCCTCTGCCGGTCTACGGCGAAGGTCTGAACGTGCGGGACTGGCTGTATGTGGAGGACCACTGCAAGGCCATCGACCTGATCGTGCACAAGGGACGCGTGGGCGAGGTCTATAATGTGGGCGGCCACAACGAGATGAAGAACATCGACATCGTGAAGCTGATCTGCAAGGCGCTGGGCAAGCCCGAAAGCCTGATCACCTACGTGACGGACCGCAAGGGCCACGATATGCGCTACGCCATCGACCCCACGAAGATCCACAATGAGCTGGGCTGGCTGCCGGAGACGAAATTCGCCGACGGCATTCAGAAGACCATTCAGTGGTATCTGGACAACCGTGCGTGGTGGGAGAACATCATCTCCGGCGAATACCAGAATTATTACGAAAAAATGTACGGGAACCGGTGACGGGGCCCGCGGGCGGCGGTTTGCCGCCTGCTTTGATGATATAGAAACATTTCCGATCAAACGACGTCAAGGAGGTTATCTGACGAATGAACAGTATGGATCAAACCAGAGAATTTTTAAAGACCCTCGGTCTGCCCGGCGGCGACGCCTATGATCTGCCCACTTCGGAAAAGCGGTTCAAGGACGGCGGTCAGTACCGTTTTGAAGTGCCCGGCATTCAGGGCCCCAAGGTCATGAAAGCGCTGCTGGAGGCGATGGATTCCTACGGCATCTATCTCCACAGAGTGACCCAGACCCAGGGCATCATGCGCCTGACGGACGAAGAGATCTCCAAAATGGTGGAGCTGGCCGACCAGTGGAAGACCGACCTGATCCTTGCCATCGGCCCCAGAGCCACCACGGATACCTCCGCTTCCGTTCATACGGAGGAGGGCGTGCGCATGGGATACCGTCTGCGCGGCGAAGAGCAGGTGGTGAGAGCGCTGGAGGACGCCAAACGCGCCGCAAGACTCGGCTGCCGCGGTTATCTGGTCTATGACGAGGGGTGCCTCTGGGTGCTGAACGAAGCCAGAAAAGCGGGCGTGATCCCGGCGGACAGCCACTTCAAGCTTTCCGCTCACGCCGGTCACGGCAACCCGGCCTCCGGCAAGCTGCTGGAGAGCATCGGCGCCGACTCCCTGAACCCGGTGCGCGATATCCAGCTGCAGATGCTGGCCGCTCTCCGTCAGGCGATCGATATCCCGATCGACATCCACACGGAAAATCCCAAGTCCACCGGTGGCTTTATCCGTCACTACGAGGTGCCGGAGATGATCCGCATCGCCGCGCCCATCTATCTGAAAACAGGCGGTTCCGTGGCGCAGACCCACAGCTGGGATTCCACCGAGGACGACGCCAGAAAACGCGCCAAGCAGTGCGTGCTGGTCAAGCGCATGATCGACGAATATTATCCCGAAGCGGTCTGGTCTCCCAAGGGCAGTCTGGTGTGATCTCCTTGAAAGGGTGCTGACAAGATGAGACATCACAGATACAATCCGGATTTCCCCTTTGTGGTGGAGCCGGAGAGCTTCGATAAATATACGGACCGTGAGATGCTGCAATACTGCCTCGGCGCGGCCATGTATATGCCCGGGTTCAAGGACTTCACCCCGAAGATCCTGAACAATGCCATGCCGGGGCTGACCACCATTGTGCTCTGCTTTGAGGACGCCTGCCCCGAAGAAAAGGTGCCGGAGGCCATGGCCAACGTCCACCGGCTGCTGGATACGGTGACAAGCGCCGTGGAGGAGGGCACGCTGGATGGCGACAAGGTGCCGTTGATTTTCGTGCGTATCCGCAATCTCGACCAGTTCAGAGCCTTCGGTGAAGAGCTGACGAAGCATCAGGTCCGTTCGCTCTGCGGCATCAATTTCCCGAAGTTCAACGCGGAAAACGGTCACGCCTATTTCGCCTATCTGCAGGAGCTGAACGAGCGGTTCGGCGAGGTGCTGTACGGTATGCCGATCATTGAGGACCCGGAGGTTGCCTATAAAGAGACGCGGATGGAAGAGCTGCTGGGGATCAAGAAAATCCTCGACGAGTTCCACGATCTGGTGCTGCAAGTGCGGGTCGGCGGTACGGATTTCAGCTCCGTGTTCGGCGTGCGCCGGGGCGTAGACTATTCCCTTTACGATATCATGACGGTGCGGGAGTGTCTCTGCGACATTCTCAACGTCTGCGGCCGCAATAACGCCTACGTGATTTCCGGCCCCGTCTGGGAGTATTTCCGCGCCCCCAAGGAGCTGAAATTTGAGGAATTGCCCAGCCACGGCCTGGAGGATTACCTGATGCGCCGGAAAATGCTGGTCAATAACGAGATCGACGGCCTGCTGCGGGAGGTCATTCTCGATAAGGCCAACGGCTTCGTCGGCAGAACGGTGATCCATCCCACCCACGTCAAGTTTGTCAACGCCATGATGGCGGTGACGAAGGAGGAATACGACGACGCCTGCCAGATCCTTCACACCGGCGGCGGCGTGGTCAAGGGGGCCGGCGGCAACAAGATGAACGAGATCAAGCCCCACACCAACTGGGCGAAAAAAATCTATAACCGGGCGAGAGCCTTCGGCGTGATCGAAAACGAGGGCGCCTATGTGAAGCTCTTCGCGGTGAACGAATAAAGAAAACATCATTCCCGGCGGCAGCCGCCGTACCGCGTGGCGGTATGGATATGGCCCGCCGGGATTCTTGAGGTAAACGTATGGCAATACAGTTGACGACCCCCATCAGCGAAGCGGCGGCGGAAGCGCTGCAGGTGGGTGATACCGTGGAAATCAGCGGTTATATTCTCTGTGGCCGGGACGCCGTGCTGCCGAAGGTGCTGAAAATGATCGAGGACGGAACGGCAGGGGAGCTGGGCGTGGATCTGCGCGGCCAGGTGATCTTCCACACCGCCGTCAGCCCTGCGGGCGTTGGCCCTACCTCCAGCAACAAGCTGGAGATCGAAAGCAGCATCTCGCCGCTGTCCGCGGCGGGGATCAAGCTGCACCTGGGCAAGGGCGCGCTGCATCAAGAGACCATCGAAGCCCTGGACAAATACAACGCGGTCTACGCGGTGATCCCGCCGGTGACGGCGCTGCTGGAGGCAAAGACCACCGAGCGGAAGGTGCTGGCCTTCCCCGAGCTTGGCATGGAAGCGCTGCATCTGATCAAGGTGGATAAATACCCCGCCATCATCGGCGCCGCCCATGGGAGGAGCATCTATGACTGAGAACTATGAAGCCATCGTCGCGAAAGTGGCGGATACGCTGGTGAGCGCCGGCTCCACCTTCCGTGATGATAAAAAAGACGCCTACCGACGGGCCATCGCGGCGGAACAGAATCCCCAGGCGAAATGGGTGCTGGAAACGGTGCTGGAAAACGCCGAGGCCGCGGAGAAAAACCGCAGCCCCCTGTGCGACGATTCCGGCATCCCCCATCTCGTTCTGGAGGTGGGCGAGGACCGGGCCGTTACCGGCAAGCTGCTGGACGCCATCCGGGAGGGCGTGGCAACGGGCCTGCGCCAGCTGCCGGGCCGCCCCATGGGCATCATGGGGGACGACAGTCACCGGATCGACCAGTCCGGCGGCCTGAACCCGGACAGCGCCGGTGTGGAGCCCTCGCCGATCCTGCTGCGCCGTTGCGAGAATAACGTGCTGCGGCTGCATATCCTCATGTTCGGCGGCGGTCCCGCCATCCGCGGCAAGACCTACCGGGTGTTCCACAAGCACAACACGCAGGTGGTGCTGGAAGAGATCGTCAGCTGGGCGAAGCAGTCCGTCTCCGAGCTGGGCTGTTCCCCTTGTACGCTGGCCGTGGGCGTGGGCCGCAGCCATTTTGAGGCGGCCTCCCTGATGCTGCAGGCGCAGGTGGACGGCAACTACAACGTCCAGAGCGAGATGGAGCGGGAGATTACCCGTCGTGTCAACGAGGCGGATATCGGCCCGCTGGGCCTGCACGGCAATACCAGCGTGCTGGCCACCTTCATGAAGGTGGGGCCCCAGCGCGCCTCCGGCGTGCGCATCGTCAGCCTGCGCCCCACCTGCTGCTTTGAGCCCCGCATCGCAACAGTAGAGCTTTGATACGAGTCGGTAGCGCGGCACCTCAGTGCCGCTCGTAGGACAAACAACTTTTTGGCATCGTAAAAAGTTTTGCTATATGGGATTGAAAAGGAATGAACTGCATTTCAGGTTTCCGAAATGTAGCTTTTGTGAATAGCGGCACTGAGGTGCCGCGCTACCGCATGGGCAAAAGACCGCACAAATGCTGATTGCCTCATTTTACATTTTTTCCCTGATAAAGCAGAAAAATCACCCCAGATGAACGGTGTTCCGAACATCCGGGGTGTTGTTTTGCTGTTATGATGATGCGATTGTCATTCCGGAACCGGTCGTCCTATGTGGCATCCGACTTCCGACTGATGACTTCCGACTGAAACGGCGCAAGGTGCCGTGCTACATCAATACATTCCGCCGCCCTGAGCGCCGGCCATGGCCGCCGCGGCTGCCGCGTCAGCAGCGGGATCGGGCTTGTCGGTGACGAGGGACTCGGTGGTCAGCACCATGGCCGCCACGGAAGCCGCGTTCTGCAGGGCGGAACGGGTGACCTTCGTGGGATCCAGGATACCGGCTTCCGCCATGTCCACGTATTCCTCGGTGGCGAAGTTGAAGCCGTAGCCTTCCTTGCCGGAACGGCAGATGGCGTCGATGATGACGGAGCCTTCCATGCCGGCGTTGGCCGCGATCTGACGGATGGGCGCTTCGATGGCCTTCAGCACGATCTGGACGCCGGTCTTTTCGTCCGCGTTGTCAACGGTGTCAAGCAGCGCCTTGACGGCGGGGATGACGTTCAGCAGCGCGATGCCGCCGCCTGCCACGTAACCCTCTTCCACAGCCGCCTTGGTGGCCGCGAGAGCATCCTCGATGCGGAGCTTCTTTTCCTTCATCTCCACCTCGGTGGCCGCGCCCACGTGGATGACCGCGACGCCGCCGGAGAGCTTGGCAAGTCTTTCCTGGAGCTTTTCTCTGTCGAAATCGGAGGTGGTGGTCTCGATCTGCGCTCTGATCTGCGCGACGCGGGCCTTCACTTCTTCGCTGCCGGTGCGCTCGGTGACGATGGTGGTGTTCTCCTTGGTGATCTTGACCTGCTTTGCACGGCCAAGCTGCGCAACCTGCGTATCCTTCAGCTCAAGGCCCAGGTCGGAGGTGATGACTTCGCCGCCCGTCAGAATGGCGATATCCTGCAGCATCTCTTTTCTTCTGTCGCCGAAGCCCGGGGCCTTGACGCAGATGCAGGTGAAAGTGCCTCTCAGCTTGTTGACAAGGATGGTGGCAAGGGCTTCGCCCTCCACGTCCTCAGCGATGATGACCAGCTTCTTGCCGGCCTGCAGGATCTGCTCCAGCAGGGGCAGGATCTCCTGAATGTTGGAGATCTTCTTATCGGTGATCAGAATGTAAGCGTCGTCGATGACGGCTTCCATCTTGTCGGTGTCGGTGACCATGTAGGGGGAGATATAGCCACGGTCAAACTGCATACCTTCTACCACGTCGCAGCTGGTCTCGGCGGTCTTGGATTCCTCCACGGTGATCACGCCGTCGGCGGTAACCTTTTCCATGGCGTCCGCGATCAGCGCGCCAACGGTCTCGTCGCCGCTGGAAACGGTGGCGATCCGGGCGATGTCGCTGCTGCTGGAAACGGGCTTGGCGTGGGCCTTCAGGCCTTCCACCGCCGCGTCAACGGCCTTCTGAATGCCCTTCTTCACGACCATGGGGTTGGCGCCCGCGGCCACGTTCTTCATGCCCTCGTTGACAAGTGCCTGGGCCAGAAGGGTGGCGGTGGTGGTGCCGTCGCCGGCGGAATCGTTGGTCTTGGTGGCCACTTCCTTCACCAGCTGCGCGCCCATGTTCTCAAAAGCGTCTTCCAGCTCGATTTCCTTGGCGATGGTCACGCCGTCGTTGGTGATGAGGGGAGCGCCGTATTTCTTGTCAAGCACCACGTTTCTGCCCTTGGGGCCCAGGGTAATCTTGACGGTGTTGCTGAGTTTATCAATACCTGCCTGAAGCGCTTTTCTTGCGTCTTCACCATACAGTAACTGCTTTGCCATAATAAAAAACCTCCGTAAAAACTATTGTGAATTATTCGACGACGGCGAGAATGTCGCTCTGCTTGGCGATCACGTACTCGTCCTTGCCCAGCTTTACTTCCGTGCCGGAATACTTGCTGAGGATGACCTTGTCGCCGACCTTGACTTCCATCTTGACTTCTTTGCCGTCAACAACGCCGCCGGGGCCGACTGCCAGGATCTCCGCCACCTGGGGCTTTTCCTGCGCGGAGGCGGCCAGAATGATGCCGCCCTTGGAAGTCTCTTCCACTTCCGTAAATCTGAGTACGACTCTGTCGCCGAGTGGTTTCAACGTCATAATAAAATCCCTCCTGAGATATAATCTACGAAATCGTGTCGATTTTTAGCACTCTATCTTTTTGAGTGCTAAGTATATTGTAGCGCAAAAAAATAAAAATGCAAGTCTTTTTTGTAAATTTTTCAAAAAAATCTTATAGAAACAGCCGGATCCGCGCTGCGGCAAGCCTCTTTTTGATGGCGGCAGGGTCCGCCCCGCGCTTTTCATTATAATATAAAGTGAAAACGGCGTTGTCGGGCAGCAGGATCAGATCGGCGGCGGTCAGCAGCGCCTCCGTGGCGGCCTCAGCGCTGATATCCTCCGGCAGCAGAAGATCGTCGGTGAACAGAATGAAGTTGTGCAGCCCTACGTCGTAGGCGTAATGGGCGTTGTCGTCGGTGCGGTAGAGCCGGTTGACGGCATAATCCTTCAGCAGCGGCGCAACGGTCTCCTCCCGGAGTTTCTCTTTGAATTCCGCCGCGCTCTCCGCCATCAGCAGGGCGCATTCCGCCGCGTTAGCGTGAAAGGTGAAGCAGGAGAGTGACAGCGTTGCAAATCCCCGGTACAGGCGCAAGCCGCCGTCCACGGCGTCCGTCAGCTTTCGGCCCGTCAGCGCCGTGTGGACCGCGCCTTCGGGCGGTTCCGTCAACAGCCGCCGCAGCAGATCCGCCCAGACGGGTTTCGTTTCGCCCAGATCGATCTCAAACTGCAGCGAGACGGAGGCAAACGGTTCTTCCGTGGGCAGCAGCCGGTCTGACGCGGAGGTCCTGAAAAACTGATCCGCCGGGAACAGCTGCTTTGTGTTGATCGTCTTTCGTTTCCGGGCGGGCAGGGAACGCAGCAGCGCCGTGACGGCGTTCAGATCGTCGTTGGATACGGCTCCCGTGACGACGAGGCAGGCGTTGGAGGGGGCGAAATAGGCGTTTCTCCATTGACGGAGTTTGTCTTCCGTCAGCGAAAAGAGCGATCGTTCCGTCCCGAAGGGGGAGGCCGCGTATTGCGGGCGGTCAAACAAAAGCGCTTCCTGTGTCTCTTCCGGCGAGGGCTTCCAGGTCTGCGCCGCCCGGATCATGTCTGACCGCACCGTTTCGATCTGTGCAGGCCCGAAGGGCTCCTCGTCGAAGACCCGCAGCAGGCGTTCAACGGCCTCACCGGCGCACTCCGGCGGCGCGGTGAACAGAAAGGCGGCATGATCCCGTCCGGCGGACTGCTCCGTCAACAGGTCGGCGGAAAAGCCGGAGGCGTATTGCCGGAACAACAGCTCCTGCACAAAGCGGCTCACGCCCAGTTCCCGCTCCTTTTCATAAATCACGCCGGATTTGAAAAAGAGCGCCGCGGTCACGCTGCCGGCGCTCTGGTTCTGGTCGTATAAAAAGGTCAGGCCGTTGCTTCTGATTTTGATCCGTTTCAGCATGGTGACGGTTCCTTTTTACGGTTTATTTTTTGCGGATTTTGAGGTACGCGCTCACCGCGAGGCCGCCCGCAAGGGCCGCGCCTGCCGCCCCTATCAGGATCAGTCGTTTGACCTGCTCGAAGCTGGAGGGGATATGGGTCAGTACGAATTCCTTCAGCGGATGGCTGACCGGGTCGCTTGTCAGTTCATCGAAAGTGACGGTGTGGGTCTCAAAACGGGTGAGGTCGTCTTCCCGCAAGGTGACGATCCGCACGCCCCGCTGCCGCCCCGGGCCGTAGACGTTGAAGCCGCTGCCCTGGGTGTAGATCAGCTTCACGCCGTCCTTTTCGGCCACGAAGGAGTTGATGTGGTCGTGGCCAACCAACAGACCCAGCACGTTTCCGTCCGCTTTCAGCGTCGCGAATTCGCCGGAATTGCGGTCCGGCGTGGCGGGGGATTCCTTCAGAAATCCGCCGGTCTTCCGGTAGACCTCCGGCAGCACATAAAACTCGTTTTTGTGGGTGCGGAAGGCTTCCACGGCCCCTTTCGTGCCGCGCTTGACCCGCTGCAGCACGTCGTAATATTCCGGCACGGGAATGTGCTGGAACACCAGCGCGGGGACGCTCTTTCCATCCGCTTCCGCCGTTTTTCGACGCTCTTCTCTGAACCACGCCAACTGCTCCTCCTTGACGGGGAGATAAGCCCCGGTGGCGCCCTCCTGTCCGTTGGAGTCGATCAGGAACACGTCGAACGCATGGCCCTTTTCGCCGAACAGCGGCACCCGGTAGGTGCCCTTGTCGTCTTTGCTGCGGTAGTCTCCGCCGACGTAATAAGGGCTTTGACTGTAGAGATCCGCCTGCTGCGCGTTGGAAACGCCGCACTGTTCGTCGTGATTGCCGAAGGTGACGGCAAAGGGGACCCCCGCCGCCTCAAAGGGGGCGAGGACGGCCCGGATGGTATTCGCGATCAGATGGCGGGTATCGCCCAGCCGGAAGGAGGGATGGATCCCGTAGACCTGATCGCCGGTGAACACCGCCAGGTCGGGCTTTTCCCGTTCCAGCGCCAGCGTAAGGAGCTTGATGGAATCGGGATTGATCGTCGCCAGCTCCTGAATATCGGAGATCTGCATGAGTTTGAAGGCGCCGTTGTGGAAGCGCAGCGGTTCGGAATACATATCAAATGTCTCCTGATGGAAATTTACGTAGCACGGCGCCTTGCGCCGTTAAACCGGGCATAAACAATAATCAAAACGTTGAAAAAAGATTCATTCCCGGTCGATTAGCGGCGCGAGGCGCCGTGCTACGCTTTTGTCATTTTATCCGTTGATCGAAAGTCCCAGCAGCTTCAGCTGGTCGTCGTCCACGGGGCTGGGGCACTCGGTCATGGCTTCGGTGGCGTCCTTGAGCTTGGGATAGGCGATCACGTCGCGCAGGCTCTCCGCACCCAGCATCTGCATCACGAGGCGGTCGAGACCGATGCCCATGCCGCCGTGGGGGGGCGGACCGAACCGGAAGGCGTCCAGCAGGTAGCCGAACTTGGCCTGGGCTTCCTCTTCGGACAGGCCCAGCAGGGAGAAGATGCGGCTTTGCAGCTCGGGGTTGGTGATCCGGATAGAGCCGGAGGACAGCTCGATGCCGTTGAGCACCAGGTCGTAGGCCTTGGCTCTGACGGCGCCCTTGTCGCTCTCAAGATAAGGCAGGCACTCGTCCAGGGGAGCGGTGAAGGGATGGTGCATGGCTACCCACGACTGGGTCTCCTCGTCCCAGTCGAAGAAGGGGAACTCCACGATCCACAGCAGGTTGTAGCCCTCGCCGATGATATCCAGCTTCTTGGCCACTTCGCAGCGGAGCGTTCCCAGCGTGGTCAGGGCCAGCGTCTTTTTGGTATCGGCGATGATCAGCACCACGTCGCCCTTTTCGGCGCCCGCGGCGGCCAGGATCTCGTCCATCTTGCCCTCGCCCAGGAATTTTCCAAAGGAGGAGGCGACGCCGTCGTCGGTCCAGCGGATCCAGGCGAGGCCCTTGGCGCCGATGCCCTTGGCGTGCTCGGTCAGCTTGTCGATCTCTTTTCTGGTGAGGGTGGAAACGGCGTTCTTTGCAGTAAAGGCCCGCACGGTGCCGCCGTTTGCGATGGCGCCCTCAAACACGCTGAAGCCGCAGTCCTTGACGATCTCGGACAGGTCGAACAGCTCCATGGCGAAGCGGGTGTCCGGCTTGTCGGAGCCGTAGCGGTCCATTGCGTCCTTATATTTCAGACGGGGCAGGGGCGTTTCGATGTCAACGCCGATGGCCTCCTTGAACAGCTTTTTCATGAAGCCCTCGATCAGCTCCAGCACGTCGTCCACATCCACGAAGGACATTTCCAGGTCGATCTGGGTGAACTCCGGCTGACGGTCGGCGCGCAGGTCCTCATCCCGGAAGCAACGGGCAATCTGGATGTAGCGGTCGAAGCCGGCCACCATGGAGAGCTGCTTATACAACTGCGGGGACTGGGGCAGGGCGTAGAACTCGCCGTTGTGCAGGCGGCTGGGGACCAGGAAGTCCCTCGCTCCCTCGGGGGTGGATTTCATCAGGATCGGGGTCTCGATCTCGATGAAGCCGTTGTCATAGAAATAGTCGCGGGTGATCTTGGCCACCTTGTTGCGCATGAGAATGTTGCCCTGCAGGTCGGGGCGGCGCAGGTCAAGGTAGCGGTATTTCAGACGGGTGGTCTCCGCCGTGTTGGAGTTGGGCACGATCTCGAAGGGCGGCGTTTCGCTCTTGGCGAGGATGCGCAGCTCGGTGACGAACACCTCGATATCGCCCGTGGGGATCTTGTCCGTCTTGGCGGAGCGCTCGCGCACGGTTCCCTTGGCCGCCAGCACGTATTCGCTGCGGGCGGCGGCCGCCTTGTCGAACACCTCTTTATCGGTTGTCTCGTCAAAGGCCAGCTGAATGACGCCTGTGCGGTCGCGCAGATCAATGAAGATCAGGCTGCCGAGATTCCTGGTGCGCTGCACCCATCCGAATACGGTGATTTCCTTACCCGCGTCGCAGGCGCGGAAATTGCCGCAGTAGTCGGTACGTTTCATTCCTGCTAAAAATTCCATGTTATTCTTTTCCTCCGGTTAAAAGAGTCAGATTGTTCAGATCGATATCTCCCGCGCCCAGATCCAGATCGGCCAGCGCGGCGTTGATGGTGAAGTGCATGAAGTCCTCTGAGAAGGTATCCAGCGAGATCTCCGCGGTCTCGCCGTTGTCCATGTTCTTGACGGTCGCCTTGCGGTTTTCGATCTCGTCGGGGCCGAGGATCATGGTGAACATCACGTTCTTTTTGTTGGCGTACTTCATCTGGGCCTTGATGGAACGGTTTTCCAGGTCCGTCAGGGCGGAAACGCCCTCTTCCCTCAGCTCGTTGATGATGCGCATGGCCTCCACCGTGAAATCCTGTGTGGCGGGGGCGATGTAGAGCTGCACGCGGGGCTCCTCCGGCAGCTCCTTGTGCTGGGCGTTCAGCAGCAGCAACAGCCGCTCTATGCCCATACCAAAGCCGCTGGCGGGCAGAGCGTTGCCGCCCAACTGCTCGATCAGCCCGTCGTAGCGGCCGCCGCCGCAGACGGTGCCCTGAGCGCCGATGGCGGTGGAGACGAACTCAAAGACGGTCTTTGTATAATAGTCAAGCCCGCGCACGATGCGGGGGTTGATCGTGTAGTCGATATCCATGGCGTCAAGGTGCTTCTGAACGGCCTTGAAGTGGTCGCTGCACTCTTCGCAGAGGAAGTCCAGCACCACGGGGGCGTCCTTGGCGATGGCGGAGCACACCGGAGATTTGCAGTCGAGGATCCGCATGGGGTTGCGGTATAGCCGTGACTGGCAGGTCTCGCAAAGCTGGTCTTTTTTGCCCTCAAAGTAGGAGAGCAGCGCTGCGTGGTAGTCCTTGCGGCAGCGGGGGCAGCCGATGGAGTTGATCTCGAGGCTGATGTCGTCCAGCTCGAAGAAGTCGAACACCTGACGGGCCAGCGCGATGATCTCTGCGTCGGCGGCGGGGGACTGGGTGCCCATGCACTCCACGCCGAACTGGTGGAACTCGCGCAGCCTTCCCGCCTGCGGCTTTTCATAGCGGTAGCAGGAGGTGTGGTAGAAATATTTCTGGGGCATGGGCTCGTTGAACAGGCCGTGCTCCAGAAAAGCCCGCGCCACACCTGCCGTGCCCTCGGGGCGCAGCGTGATGGAGCGCTGTCCGTTGTCTTCAAAGGTGTACATCTCTTTCTGCACCACGTCGGTGGTCTCGCCCACGGAGCGGTTGAACAGCTCCGTGTGCTCGAACACGGGGGTGCGGATCTCGCGGAACCCGAAGTTGCCCGCGATCTCGGCCAGAGAGTTTTCGATATACCGGATCTTATAGCTGTCGCCCGGCAGAATATCGGCGGTGCCTCTCGGCGCCTTGGTCAGTAAAGCCATTGTTATCAGAACCTTTCGGTGTTTTTATAGTCGTAAGTCGTAAGTCGTAAGTCGTAAGTCGTAAGTCGTAAGTCGTAAGTCGTAAGTTGTAAGTCGCAGCACGGAGCCTCAGTTCCGAGATAAGAGGAGCCGGAAGTCTCTGTTCATCTATCCATCAGGAACGTCCGGAGGACTTCTTGCGACTCACGACTTACGACTTGCGACTGAAAGCTTTTGTAGGCAAAAGCTTTCATTTTACCAGCGCACGCCAGTCGAGGTCGCCGCGTTCGAGGCCGCGTACCAGCGATTCGGCGGTGGCGATGTTGGTGGCCACGGGGATGTTGTGCATGTCGCACAGCCGCAGCAGGTCGTGGTCGTTGGGCTCGTAGGGCTTGGGGTTCAGCGGGTTGCGGAAAAACAGCAGCAGGTCGATCTCGTTGCAGGAGATCAGCGCGCCGATCTGCTGGGCGCCGCCCTGGGCGCCGCCGAGGAATTTGGTGATCGGCAGTCCTGTGGCGGCCTCCACCTGCTTGCCGGTTGTGCCGGTGGCGCAGAGGGAATGATGGCTCAGAATGCCGCAGTAGGCGATGCAGAACTGAGTCATCAGTTCTTTTTTGGAATCGTGTGCGATCAAGGCAATGTTCATGTTTCTTCTCCCTTTTTCTCCCTTTTTATATATCTCCAAATGAAATATATCGGATGGATCGACGGCTCCGGGAACCGTCTATCTGAGCTGCTTCAGCTTCAGCGGTACGTTCTGTCCTTCGATGCGGAAGGCGATCCGGCGGAAGGCTGCGGCGCTTTTGCTCTTCGGGCTGTACGCCCCGGTGACGGTGCTGTAGGTGATGGCGGGGTCTTCCGGGATGATACCCAGCAGGCGGACGCAGGTCCGGTCGATGAGCTCGTCCACCGTCAGCAGCTTTCCCTTCTTTGCCGCCAGGATATCGTAGCGGTTGATGAGCAGACGGCACTGTTCCACGCCCCGGTTCCGCACCAGCTCCGCCAGCGCGGCGGCGCCCCGGACGGAGATATCGTCCGCCGTGGCCACGACGATGGCCTTTTTGGCGGCGGCCGCCGCCCGTTCCAGCCCGGCGGAAAGTCCCGCCGGCGCGTCGATCAGCACGATATCGTAGTCGTCCGCCAACGCTTCCACCGCCTGCCTGACGGCGTCGTGTGCTGCTTCTTCCAGCGGCATGCGGGGGGCAGGCAGCAGGTCCGGGCCGTTTTCGTTGTGAATGACCGCTTCTTCAATCTCACAGCGGCCGGTATAGGCGTCATACCAGTTGAAGGCCACGTCCTCCGACAGGCCCAGCATCACGTCCAGCGAGGAAAGGCCCGCGTCGCAGTCCACCAGCAGGATCTTTTTTCCCTGCGCGGACAAAATCCTGCCCAGACGCGATGCGACGGTGGATTTGCCGACGCCTCCCTTCCCGGAGGCGATCAGGATGCTTCTTGTCATGGCGGGACCCCCTTTCTTCAGTCGTAAGTCGTGAGTCGTAAGTCGTAAGTCGTAAGAATGAAAGTCGGAAGTCATCAGTCGGAAGTCGGAAGTCGGAAGTCCTGTTTTTGATGGAGGCGCTGTTTCCATGGGAGCGCCCGGAGGGCTTCTGGCGACTTACGACTGGCGACTGGCGACTGCGCGGCTTGCCGCGCTCACCACAGAAGCGTATTCTGCTTCTGCAGCGTATTGTCGTTGTTCAGCGTTGAGAAATAGTAGTCGTAGATGTCGGCGGCCACCTGCGCGGTGGAGGAGCCGCTGCCGGCGTTTTCCACCACCACGGTGATGGCGATCTTTGCGTCTTCATAGGGGCCGAAGGTGATGAGGAAACCGTCGGTGCCTTCCACGATGTTGCCGTCAATGATACGGGTCTTTTCGGCGGTGCCGGTTTTGCAGGCCACGGTGTAGGCCAGGTCCCCCAGCGTATCGGCGCAGGAGCCTTCGTTGGCCACCAGATACATGCCGTACCGCACCGCTTGCAGCGTACTTTCCGCGATGTTGGTATTGACGGCCACCTTCGGCTTGTGCTCATAGAGCGTTTTCGTCAGATCTGCGGAGGTGACGCGTTCCACCAGATAGGGCACGTAGCGGGTGCCGCCGTTGGCGATGGTGGCCACGTAGTTGCACAGCTGGATGGGGGTGAAGGAGTTATCAGACTGGCCGATGGCGGCCAGCAGCGTTTCACCGCTCTGCCAGCGCAGGCCTAACTCGTCGCGGCGTTTGGGGCCGGCCAGAATGCCTTTCGCCTCGTTGACCTCCAGCCCCGTCTTTTCTCCCAGACCGAACAGCGTGGCGTATTTATTCATCTTGTCGATGCCCAGCCGCTTGGCCATTTCGTAGAAGAAGATGTTGCAGGAGTGTTCCAGCGCCGTTTCCACGGTGACGTAGCCGTGTTCGGTGTTGTTGAAGCAGGCAAAGGTGATGTCGTAATACTGATAGGTGCCCGAGCAGTAGATCCCTTCGTTGAGACCGATGGCGCCTTCCTCCAGCGCGGCGATGGCAATGACCGGCTTCATGGTGGAGCCGGGGGAATAGGCGCTCTGGAAAGCCCTGTTCCACAGCGGCTTGCCGGGGTCCTGCGCCAGCTCGTTATAGTCGTCGTAGTAGGTCGTCAGCGAGTAATTGGGATAAGAGGAGGCCGCCAGCACGGCGCCGGTATTCACGTCCTGCACCACCACTGCGCCGGCGGGGGTCAGTCCTTTGGCGATGGATTCCGCCTGTTCTTCGGAGATCTCAAGGATCCTCTTTTTCAGCGAGGCGTCGGCGATCTCCTGCAGGTGCTGGTCGATGGTCAGTATGACCGTGTTCCCCTGGGACGGGGGATAGGCGTAGCTGACGTCGGAGGAACCGTCCTTGTTGACGGAGACGATCTTCTGACCGCGTTCCCCCCGCAGGTACTCCTCCATCACGGCCTCGATGCCGCTCTTCCCGATTGTGTCGTTGAAGGTGTAGCTGCGGGCCTTGATCTTCTGCGCCTGATCTTCCGTCAGGTCCGGCGCGGCCAGGGCCTCGTCGGTCTTTTCCTTCTGTTCGTTATATTCCTCGGCGCTGATGGAGCCCGTCATGCCGAGAATGTGGGCGGCGATGGAGCCGTCGCCGATATATTTCCGCTTGGAGGTGACGTCGCCGTCAACGCCGCGGAACATGTAACTGTTTTCTTTGATATAGGAGACGGTCTCGATGGACACGTCCTCCGCGAAGGTATAGGGGCGGTAGGCGGAAAAACCTTCTTTCTGCATACCGTAGCAGACGGAAGCGATCTGCAGCGCCGTGACGGGATCGTAGGATTCCAGTCCGTATTGCTCGCACAGCACGTCGAGACAGTTCTGGGGTGTGGCGTAGTCGTTCACGTCCAGAAAATCGGCGGATTTCAGCCGGCGAATCTCCGTCGCCTGCTTGTCCTTGAAGCGCAGCGTGCCCGTCTCGTCAAATTCCAGGGGCAGCGGATCCAGCCAGGTCTCGTTCCGGGACGCCAGACAGTGGATCAGCCGGTCGATCAGGACGTTGCGGTCCTGCTGCTCCGTGGGGAATTCGAGATAGTCGAAGGTGAGCACGTTGACCGATTGGTTGTAGACGAGGTAATTGCCGTTGACGTCGAGGATGTCCCCGCGGGTGCCCTCCACGGAAACGGTATAGGTTTTTCCGGCCTCGGCGCTGACGGCGGTCCCCTCCGCGGCGGTCATATCGTAGCCGATCAGAACGAAGAAGAAGAGTGTGACCGCTGTGAAGAGCAGCGCGATCAGCAGCACGCGCCGGTTCAGTCTGTGTAGTTTCATATCGTTGTCCCTGCCTTGACGCTCAAGTGTTTTTCAACGGCCCTGATCAGCAGATAAAACGCGGGCAGGGCGGGAACCGTCAACAGAAAAGACGGCAGAAAGCGCTGCAGCACTACGCCGGGCAGCGCGGAAAAATCCTTGACGGCGTATTGAAAGGCCAGCGTCAGAATGCAGAACAGGGTGTTGCACCCCACGCAGAAGACGATGGCCGTCAGCATCGTCCGCCGGAACAGGCAGCGGGCCAACAGGCTGCAGGCGCAGGCGCAGACCGTCAGGAAGAGGGTGATCGTTCCGTCCGGCAGGGGAGAGGTCACGTCCCAGAGCACGCCTGCCAGCAGCGCGTACCCGGCGGCGTTCAGCTCCGGCTCGTGCATGGCGACGGCGGTGATCAGCGCCGTCAGCAGCCACGCCGTATGGCGCGCGCCGAAGGCCGGCAGAAAGGAGTTCTGCATCAGCGCCGTGAACAGGATCAGGGCGGCGAGTACAGCGCCTTTAACGTATCGGTTGCCGCGATGCATGTACGCGTCGCCTCCTTTTTTTGTGTTGTTTTTTTGATGGGGATTCGGCCGCGTGCGGCGGCGGAAGGGGAAAGGCTTATTCCTTCCCTTCGAAAGACGTGATGACGAAAACGTCCGTCAGCGTCGCCGGAGCGACGTCCGGTTCGACGGTGGCGTAGGCCGCAACGGAGGTGTTGTCCGTGTGAACGTCCGTCACAGTGCCGATGATGAAATCCCGGGGGAAGACGCCGCCCGTGCCGGAGGTGCAGACGATGCCGCCGGGGACGATGGGCGTGGTTTTGGCAAGCCCGGAGAGCCGCAGCAGGCCCTTCAGCGAAAGGGCGTTTTCCGCCTCCACGTAGCAGTCCTCGCGCGTGCGGATCTCATACGCGCCGACGCTGACCTCGGGATTGAGAAGCGTATAGACCGTGCTGGTGGTCTCACCCGCGGCGCGGATCACGCCTACCAGCGTTTTGCCGTAGATCACAGGGTCGTTGAGCTCAACCCCGTCGTTGACGCCCACGTTGATGGTGAAGGTGCCGTAGACGTCGTTGGCGTCTCTGGAGATCACCGAGGCGGGCAGATAGCCGTAATCGGGATTGTTTTGCCTGACCTCCAGAAAACGTTCGTAGGCGTCCAGCTTGTATTTGAGATTTTCATAGTCCACCAGCTCCTCCCGGTAAGAGGCCACCGTCTCCCGGAGCTGCTCCGCCTGCTCTTTGTAAAAGGATGCGGAGCGGAACCGGTCGCAGAACTGCGCCGTCTTTTCCGCCAGCCCCGCCGCGGCTTTTTCCAGCGGCTGGGTCAGAAAGCCGACGACGGCGGAAACGGGGTTCGCGCCGCTGTCGGAGACAGCAGCGGCAAAGATCCCCAGCAGCAGCGCGGCGCAGACGCAGAGCAGGATCCTGAAGATTTTTCCGTGAAAAAAGCTTCTCATCATTATCTCAGGTTCAAAGTGTTCTTTTGCAGGCAGATGGCGATGCCGGTGACGACGCAGTCCAGCGGCTTGGCCGCGATGCGCACGGGAATGCCGGTGGAGGTGGCGATCAGCTTGTCAAGGCCTCGCAGCAGTACGCTGCCGCCCGTCAGGGTGATGCCCGCGTCCATAATGTCGCCCGCCAGCTCCGGCGGGGTCTTTTCCAGCGTGGTGCGGATCATTTCGATGATCCGGTTGACGGGCTCCGTCAGGGCTTCCCTGACGTTGGCGGAGGTGATCTCCACCTCATGGGGCAGCCCGTCGGAAAGGCTTCTGCCCTTGATGTTCATGGCCGCTTCGCCCTCATAGGGAAGGGCGGAGCCGATCGCCAGCTTGATCTCTTCCGCGGTGCGTTCGCCGATCAGCAGGTTGAAGGTGCGCCTGACGTACTGGGCGATGGCCTCGTCAAAGGCGTCTCCGGCGGTCTTGATGGCGCGGGAGGCGACGATGTCGCCCAGGGAGATCACTGCGACCTCCGCCGCGCCGCCGCCGATATCCACGATCATGCTCCCGGTGGGTTCCGAGACCCGCAATCCCGCGCCGATGGCGGCGGCCATGGAGGCGTCGATCAGGCTGACGTACCGGGCGCCCGCCGTTTTTGCCGCGTCGTGAACGGCCTTGCGCTCCACCTCCGTCAGATTGGCGGGAATGCCGATCAGCACCCGGGAACGGCTGAAGGAGGCGTTGCTGCTGGTGGCCTTGCGCAGGAACTCCCGCAGCATGGCGGCGGTGGTGTTGAAGTCGGCGATGATGCTCTCCTTGACCGGGCGCACCGCAGTGATGGAGCCGGGCGTCCGGCCCACCATCAGCTTCGCCTCTTCTCCGACGGCCACCACTTTGGGCGGGGTGTTCTTGATGTCCACGGCAACGACGGAGGGTTCCCGCAGCACGACGCCCTTGCTTTTGACGCAAACGGCGGTGTTGGTGGTGCCCAGATCAATGCCGATATCCTGTGAAAAGATCATGGTTTGTTATCCTTTTCTTTTGAGGTGTGAGGTGTGAGGTGTGAGGTGTGAGGTGTGAGGTGTGAGAAATAAGCTGAATAAAAGCAATCAGTTTTGCGTTGGAAACGTATTCTCAAACCTCAAACCTATTACCTCAAACCTTAAAAGGTAGAGCTCATATCCGCCTGTACCTGCTCCACGACGACTTTTTTGTAAGTGGAGTTTTTGATCTTCTCCTGCAGCTTCTCATAGTAGAGGTCCTCGTCGATGGGAAGCGTAACGGTTTCGTCCAGCCAGCTGGAGAGGAACGCGGCGTTGGAGATGGTCAGGCCGTTGATGCCCTCGGCACCCTCCGCCACCAGCGGCGTGCCGTGCAGAATGTGGGAAGCAAAGGCGTTCATTACGCCCACGTGCTGCTCGTTCTTGCCGTCGGTTTCCACCTCTTTGACGGTGACGTGGTCGCGGTCAAATCCGCCCTGAGCGCTGTATATATGCTCGGAGAGGGGCTTTTCCAGTTCGTAGAGGGTGATCTTCGCGGCGTCGTCCACCAGGATCTTCGCGCCGTCCAGGGTGATCTCCAGCCGGTTCGTGCCGGGGCAGTCGCCGGTGGTGGTGATGAAGGTGCCGGTGGCGCCGTTGGGGTATTCTGCGTAGATGGAAACGTCGTCCTCCACCTCAATGTCGTGCCATTTGCCCTCGTGGCAGATCGCCTTGATCTTGCTGGGCATGCCGCACAGCCACTGCCACAGGTCCAGCTGGTGAGGGCACTGGTTCAGCATCACGCCGCCGCCTTCGCCGGCCCACGTGGCGCGCCATCCGCCGGAATTATAATAGGCCTGGGTGCGGTACCAGTCGGTGATGATCCAGCTGACGCGTCTGATCTCGCCGTATTTGCCGCTGTCGATCAGTTCCTTCACCTTGCGGTACACGCAGTTGGTCCGCTGGTTGAACATGATGGCGTAGGTCTTGTCGGTGGTCTTGGATACTTCGATCAGCTCGCGCACCTGCTTGGTGTAAACGCCGGCGGGCTTTTCGCTCATGACGTGCAGGCCCGCCTGCAGCGCCTCGATGGCGATGGGGGGATGGAAGTAGTGGGGCGTGGCGATGATGACCGCCTCGCACAGGCCGCTGTGGATCAGCTCCGTGGCGGTGCCGAAGCACTTGACGCCGGGGACCTGTTCCTGGGCGTATTCCAATCTTTTTTCGTCGATATCCGCGACGCAGGTCACTTCAATCTCCGGCCAATTCCCTTTGGTAAAGTCGCGCAGATGGCTGGAACCCATGTTGCCGACGCCGATGATGCCGAGCTTTAATTTATCTGACATACCAACACTCCTTTATTTTAATATGGTCCATTATATCACAAGACTTTTATTAAATCAATAAAAAGAATAAATAAAATATACTTGACGGGGGAATTGAAATGAGATATAATAAGTCAGAAAATCGGGATCGGAAGAATAAAATGGAGTGCCATTCCCCGATGTGTCAATATTGAGATGGCCTTTTGTTGTTATTGTTGGTTCTTGGATTCCATAGGGAGAATGATAATGTTCCGGTTGAGAATTAAATTAAAACTTATTTATGTAATACTGACGTCTGTTGTGCTTTCGTTGTGCGTTTTTATGTCCGGCTGTCGGTTTGATTTGTTCCATGAGATCGATCTTGAAAAGAGCGGAGAGGGATTGTCGGTGTTGGATAGCACGGTTGCGCAGACGGCAGCAGAGACAGAGATCGGGGCCATTCCGGGCAATACGGGTCAACCGGAAGAAATCACTGCGGATAATGGCAGTCAGGATGCGAATGGGGTGACTTTCGCGGGGGATGCAACGGTAAGCGACGCCATGGCAGAGGTACCGCCGCAACTGACAAAAATTGATATCTATGACCGCTTTCAGATCGGGCTGGGCATTTCAAGAACCGGCAAATTCAGAAAAACAGATGATGAATCGACTCCGCTCAGCATCAAAGGGGTGGATTATGAATATGTCGCCGGTACGGATTACATCTCCCGGAACGAAATCGGAGATTTCTTTTATTCCGGCCTGGAAGCATATGACGACAGTATTCTGGTTGCGTATGTTTTTGAATATCCGGAAATCGGGTCGGACAACCTGCTGCGCAGAAAATTTCTTCTGCGGCGTGGGGACAGGTATCTCTACCGTTTTTCCGAGGACTGTGAAGCGATCCGTATTACAGTCGCTTTTGTGCAGGAATCGGTAAAAACCAACCGTCAGGAGCTGACGGAACAGATTCTCCGTGAGGCTTTTAGTGTTTCCCCTGCGGAAGAGCTCGATTTGTACCGGCAGATGCATGCGGATACGCCGGAGGACCTGCGTTTTGTTTTCAGCGACGCGGAGAAGAACACCGATCCGGGACTTGCCAATCTTTTGGCGAGGGCTCGTCAGTTTGCGTCAATTCAATATGAATTGCACGGCGATTTACCTGCCCAGACGGAAGAAGGGATCATTCCCGGAACAGATGCGGATGGAAAACCAATGAAAATAATAGGTCTGCCTTACTCTTCCGTTCGGTCAACTGATAAAATGATAGGGCAGAACGTGTCGTTATATACGTTTCTGACAGCGGTCAATAATCCCAGGTCGGTTCTTTATACGCGTTGCATGGGGTCTCCTAATGCAAGAACATTTTATGGAACCGTGTGCTCCGCCTTTGCGGATTACGCCAATGGATTTCCCTGGTTTTTGCCGTCGCAGTATCTGAACAGTTCACGTTGCAACGCAACTTACGAAAAATCGCTTGATAATATGGAAGTCGGTGATCTCCTTATCAGCCCTCAACACGTAATGCTGATTACGGATATCTATCGGGATGAATTCGGCGTCGTTCATGCCGTAACATATACCCATGCCGTTTATCCTCTTGTTACGACTGCCATGGTAACGTATGAGGATTTTGTGGCATTGCTTGAAAAGGGAAATTATGATTTTTACCGGTACAAAGGCGTTTCCCGTGTACCGTATGAACCGTCTCCCTATGTTGTCGCCAAGGAAGGCGAAGCCGTCGAACCGATCGATTACCCCGATATCATGTGTGAGTTCGGAGATAAGGCGGTACTGATGGGAGGCAACGGTTCCGCCGCCGCGTTTGAACGGGAAGTGACGATCAACGTGCTGAACAAGGAGGATTATTACGCAATTCAGGTATATCGAGACAGTGTGCATCCCATTGATTATGAACGGTCGGACAGAGATTATGAGTTGCTGGAAACCCGCTCAACCGTCAAGGACTTCGTGATGGGAGACCCGGAAAACGGGCTGATCCCCGGCGCTTACAAGGTTGTAATGCGTGGTGTGGACAGAAAGACCTCGACGACGGAGTTTTTTGTGGTTGACGCATCCTGTCTGTATGAAAATGACAGGATTTATTGGCGCTGCGGCAATGCAGAAGCTGCAATGGTATATATTTATACGGATTCCCCCTCTAATGAACCGATTATATTGACAAGAAGCAACGTCATGCCGTCTGATCTCGCAGGCTATGATTATTATGTGGACCTTTCCGCAAAAAGGGCAGAAATGGCTTTGTATAACGACAAGGTTTACAAAAACGTAAAAATTAACTTCGGGACTCGATATGGTACGGCGACCTGGTACAGTTACTTCCAGCAGAACTGGGTCAGACGTGTTGACGGATGAGCCGACATGTTCTTGTTATTCCGCAAAGTAAAAAGGCGCCGCTGTTGCAACAGCGGCGCCACATTCTTATGAACAAAGTCATGCTTTGAAAATGCGTAGGTTCTTACGCCATCAGTCGGCGGATGACCGCTTCGCAGTCGGCCTGATCCATGATCTTCGGCACGGGGTAGAGAGGATTGCCCTCCTTCAGGGCGCGCTGAGCGAGCAGCGGGACGTCCTCTTCCTTGATGAAGTCGAACTTCTCCGGGATGTTCATGGCAGCGTTCATTTCGCGGATGCGGGCGATGAAGCGGTTGGCGATCTCTTCATTGGTGCCTTCGGCGGACACGAAGCCTGAGATCTTCGCCAGCCTGGCCAGCGGCTTCCAGGCGGTCTTGCCGTAGTAGTCCAGCACGTAGGGCAGGATCACGGCGTTGGCAAGGCCGTGGGGGGTGCCGTACATGCCCCCGAGGTTGTGGGCGATGGAATGGACATAGCCCACGTAGGCTCTCGTGAAGGCGATGCCGGCGAGATAAGAGGCCTCCAGCATGTTGCCTCTGGCCTGGATGTTCTTGCCGTCCTCATAGGCGGTCAGCAGGTTCTCGCCGATCAGCTTTGTGGCGGTCTCGGCGGCCCGGCGGGTCGTTTTGGTGTTGGAGTGGCCGATGTAGGCCTCCACCGCGTGGGTGAGGGCGTCCATACCGGTGGTGGAGGTGATCTTCGGCGGCAGGCCGACGGTCAGCTCGGGATCCAGCACGGCCATCATCGGGCGCAGACGCGGGTCGTTGATGGCGTTCTTTTCATGGGTCACGGGGTTGGAAACCACCGCGGCGATGGTGGTCTCACTGCCGGTGCCGGCGGTGGTGGGCACCGCGAACAGGGGCGGCAGCTTCTTGAGGACCTTCAGCTGGCCGCGCAGCTCGGGCACTGATTTCTTCGGCCGCACGATGCGGGCGCCGCAGGCCTTGGCGCAATCCATGGGGGAACCGCCGCCGAAGGCGATGATGCCGTTGCAGTGATTGTCCTTGTAAAGCTCCACCGCCGTCTCGATGTTGTCGATGGTGGGATTAGGCTGTACGCCGTCGTAAACGGTGTATTTCACGCCCTGCGCGTCAAGGCTCTCATACAGGCCGTCCAGCAAATGCAGACCGGTCAGACCCTTGTCCGTCACCACCAGCACGTTGTTTACGTTCTTGGCTTTGACCGCGGCGGGCAGACGCTTGACCGCGCCGGCGCCCTGGATCAGCTCCGGCTCGGACCAGTCCAGAAAGTTCATCGCCAGCTTCAGCGTCTTCTGATACGCCCTGCAATACGCTTTGAACAGGAATGACATACGTTTTGCTTCTCCTTTTCTTCAATTTTTTACATTATACACACCATTCCGGAAAAAATCAAGTCCGAGTCTGCCGTTTGGTCAGCGTTTTTCAAACACGAGCATATTCCAGGACATGGGGGAGAGGTCGATAACGGCGCGCCTGTCCTCAATGGCGGGCAGCGCTTTGTCGCAGGGGGCCACCTTCTCGCAGTCGGCGGTGTTGATATCGTCGGGGGCGAAGCCCTCCAACGCTTTGTATATCACGGGGGTGAAGCCGTCGAAATCCAGCAGCTTCAGCGTAAAGGGAACGCTGTCCTTCAGGTCGCGGTTGACGGCGAACACCGTCAGGCGGCTGCCGTCCTCGGAGAGTACCGCGGCGCTGTCCACGTCCGGCACGTCGGCATACCACTTGGTGTCGTAGGTGCTGGCATCGTAAATGCCCTCCAGCGCGTAGCCCCTGCCGTATTGCGAGGCATAATAGAAGGGCCAGAAAATGGTCTGCCGCCAGGCGCGGCCGCCGTCTTCCGTCATAATGGGGGCGATCACGTTGACCAGCTGGGCGAGGCAGGCGATCTTCACCCGGTCGCAGTGGCGCAGGATGGCGTTCATCATGGTGCCCACCACCAGCGCGTCGGAGAAGTCGTAGATATCCTCCAGGATGTGCGGGGCTTTCGACCACTTCTCGAACTTCGCCCCGTGGGAGTGGTACCATACGTTCCACTCGTCAAAGGAGATGTTGATCTGTTTCTTGCTGCGGCGCTTGCCCTGCACGAAGTCGCAGGCGGCGATCACGCTCTTGATGAAGCCTTCGGTCTCCACGCCCTTGGCAAGGAAGTTTTCCAGATAATCGTCGCCGTTGCCGTGGTACTGGTGCATGGAGATATAGTCCACGTTGTCCCAGGCGATATCCAGCACGGTGCGCTCCCAGTCGCCGAAGGTGCCCATGCCCCAGCTGGAGGAGCCGCAGGCCACCAGCTCGATGGAGGGGTCCGTCCACTTCATCAGCTTGGCGGCCTCGTTGGCAAGCTTGCCGTATTCCGTCGCGTCCTTGTGGCCCATCTGCCAGGGACCGTCCATCTCGTTGCCCAGGCACCACAGCTTCACGCCGTAAGGATCGGCCGCGCCGTTCTTCCTGCGCCTATCGCTGAGATACGTGCCGCCGGGATGGTTGCAGTATTCCACCAGCTCCCGGGCGGCGTCCGCGCCGCGGGTGCCCAGATTCACCGCCATCATGGGGGCGGTGTTCGCTTCTTTGCACCAGCGCATGAACTCGTCCGTGCCGAACTCGTTGGTCTCGGTGGTGCCCCAGGCCAGCTCCATGCGTTTCGGGCGGCTTGCCACGGGGCCGACTCCGTCCTCCCAGTTATAGCCGGAGACGAAGTTGCCGCCGGGATAGCGCACCAGCGGGACGTTCAGTTCTTTGATCAGGCCGATCACGTCCTTGCGGAAGCCGTTTGCGTCCGCCGCCGGATGGCCGGGCTCATAGATGCCGCCGTAAACGGCTCTGCCCAGGTGCTCGATAAAGGAGCCGAAGATCCGGGGATCCGTTTTGCCCACGCGGTAGACGGAGGCAAGGGTGAGGGATGCGTGCTTTTCCATAAAGTATCTCCTTCTTTATAAGTCGGAAGTCGTCAGTGGGAAGTCGGAAGTCCTGTCGAATGGGGCGGCAAAAGGAATGACGTTCCGTTATGGGAAGGGAATGTCACTGCAATAGTCTCCCGAAAAGGAAAAATGCCATTTCCTCGTTCGGCTTCCGACTTCCCACTTCCGACTCGTTATCCGTAAATAAAATCCTCCAGATACGCTCTGTTCTCTTCAAAGTTCACCACCAGCACCGCCTGTGAATTCCGCATATCGTCGTACCAGGTGCCGTCCTGAGGGATCCGGGCGGAGGCCGTTCCGCCCGGCAGGCAGGCGGCCACGCGGAAGACCAGCGCCAGCAGCTGGGCCTTCGGAATGCTGCACTGGGCTTTGGCGATCAGCTTTCTTCCCAGCGTCGCCAGTTTGACGGGATTGGTCAGCAGGGCTTTCCGGATCAGAATGCCCAGCACTTCCCGCTGGCGCTCCGTGCGGTAGAAGTCGTCCTGCCCTTTGCGGATGCGGCAGTACATCATGGTCTGGAAGCCGTTGAGCTTAACGTCGGTCCCCATGGGGACGGTCATGTCCTCCCTGCCGAGGGCGGCCGCTTCCGCCGCCAGCGCGGCGGCCTCCGTTGCGTCCACTTCGGGAACCGTGATCCCGCCGACGCCGTCCACCAGCCCCATCAGGATCTCATAGCCCACCTTGACGCAGCCGTCGATGCGGACGCCGAAATTGTACTCGATGGTGTCGCAGACCAGCTGGGCCCCGCCGTAGGTGCAGGCGGCGTTCAGCTTGGCTTCGCCGTGGCCGGGGATATAGACGTAGCTGTCCCGCATGAAGGAGGTCATTTTCAGCTTCATGTGGGCGTTGTCGATGGACAGCAGGATCATGGAATCGGAACGGGAGGTGCCGGAGGAGGACTCCATATCAATGCCCATCAGCAGCAGGTTATAGACGGCGGGGCTTTGCATCAGCGTGCCCTCGTCCACGTAGGCGTTGGCCGCCATCGGCATGGTATCGGAGCCGGAAATGACGTAGACGGACGCGCCGGAGACCAGCAGGATCACCGCCAGCACAAGGCAGATCACCGCCTTCAGAAAGCGTCCGAAACCGGATTTTTTCCTGCGCCTGCCGTTTCTCTTCGCGTTGCGGCGCGCTTCCTTCATCCGCTTGTTTTTCAGTTTTTCTCTTTTTCTGTCAGACAGCCGCTTTCCGCCTTCCGTTCCGGCGGCAAAGCTGTCCTCCGTGTCGATATAATTGAACGGGATCTGGGTGGGGGCGCGGTGCAGCAGCTCGCTGTCGATCTGCTCCGCGATCGGATGCGCCTCCGGGGCGCTTCCGGAAGGGGCGGGGCGGTAGGGATAATCGCCGGGCCGTTCACGGACGATGGGGGAGCGGTGGGACGCGGCGCCGCCGCTCTGTCCGCGGTCGGCCGAGGGACGGCGGACTGTGACGTTCGGCGTCCGGCGCTGCCCGGCGGAAGCGCCGAGGGAGCGCATGCTCTCCGTCATCGGGTCCGTCTTCGCCGGATCCGTCCGGGACCAGGCCGCGCCGTTCTGCGGTTCGCGGGCCGCCGCAGCGCGGTTCTCCGCGCCGTTCTGCGCGGTCGGCGGGGAGGTCGTGGGGCGCTTGCTGCCGAAGTAAATATCGTTTGCCATATCGGTGGTTCAGACCTTTGTTTCGTAAATTTCGATCATCTTTTTCTATTTTAATCGATTATGGATCATAATACAACAGGATATTTGCAAAAAAGCTGAAAAAAGCCCGCCGGCGACATGAAATATTTTCAAATGTTTAAAAAAGCCTTGAAAAAAACGACAAGCTTTTATATAATGGTCTATATTTGTGAAATAACGGCGGGCTTTTTGTCGCCGGAATATGGGCTTTATGCCTTTTGGAAGTCGGAGAGAATAATGTTAGGAAAAATGGTCAGGGTGAAGGTGACCCGGCCGTGCAATTATCTCGACGCACGCACGAATACGAGGTATATCATCAATTACGGTATAGCGGAAGTGCAGAATGAGAAGCGCAGCTTCGTTCTGGGCGCGTATATTCTCGGGGTGAATCATCCCGTGCGCGTGTTTGAGGGGAAAATCATCGCGGTCATTCACTATAAGAATATCAAGAAATCGGCGCTGGTGGTCGCGCCGAAAAACATGCGCCGGATCGACTACGAGATCCGCGACGTTCTCGCGTTCAACGAGCCGCGGGATTCCTACAATCTGGAATGCCTCTACGAGCATTCCTGCGGGGCGGTGGTCTTCCGTCAGATCAAGGGCGAGTACCGCTTCCTGCTGATCAAGAACCGCCGCAGCACCCACTGGGGCTTCCCCAAAGGCCACATGGAAAAAGGCGAAACGAGAGAAGAGACCGCCATCCGCGAGGTATTGGAAGAGACCGGCATTCATATCCATATCTATGAGGGCTTCTGTTCGGAATCCCAGTACCGCATCGGGTCAAAGATCGAAAAGCGTGTGGAGGTGTTTCTGGCCTCCACGGAGGATACCCAGACCGTGATCCAGCGGGAAGAGATCGAGGATTACATCTGGCTGAGGTACAAAGAAGCCTATGATATGCTGAAATTCGAGAACGACAAAGAGATTCTCGAATCCGTCAGGGCGTATATGGAGGAGCACGGGATCGGCCCCGTGGTTACCGAAGAAGCCTGATCAGAACGGCCGCGGACAGAACCGCGGCGGAATGAAGGAGACTCACATGACAGAACATTTTGCGCAGTGGTTCATGGATCTGTTTTCCGGCAAAGGCGTGGGGGGAGAGGTCATCGCGTTCCTTGCCTCGCTCCTGCCGATCATCGAGTGCCGCGGCGGCATGATCATCGCCAAGGCCTTTCAGGTCAATTTCTTCAAGGCGTTTGCCCTGTGTTATCTCGGCAATATGCTGCCCATGCCCTTTATCATCTTATTCATCAAAAAGATTTTCGCGTTCATGAAATCCCACAATATCCTCACCGGCTTTATTGAAAAGCTGGAGGGCAAGACCGCGAAGAATCAGGAAAAGGTGCTACGCTACAAAGAGTGGGGCCTGCTGACGTTCATCGCCATCCCGCTGCCCGGCACGGGCGGCTGGACCGGTTCGCTGTTCGCGGCGCTGCTGAACATCGACTTCAAGAAGGCGCTGCCCATCGTGGCGCTGGGCGTATTCATCGCGGACGTGATCATGTCCGTGCTCACCTACGGAACCGGCGCGATTTTCGGTTTCTGATCCTGCCCCTTTTGCAGAATTGTTGTTTCAGAACGGCGGCCTTTGCCGCGAAGGAGGTGCCCACAGGTGAATCAGGACGGCATGCCCGCCAACGACAGGCCGGCGGGCGCAGCCCCGCAGGGCCGTTCCTTCCGCCCGGAGCTGGCGCGGGAGACGGAGGACGTTTTCCGTCGTGGCGGAAGCGAATCGCTTGACGACTATCTGAAAAATATCAACGCCTATCTGACCGACCTGAACCGCCGACTGACCGGCGAGCCGGAGGAGCAGCCGCAGCAGGCGGCGCCTTCCGTCGGAACGGAGGCGTTTGACGAGGCGTCCCCTGAAGAAGAGGGGATCCCGTTTGCCGTTGCCGCGAAGCCCGGCGCCGCGCCGGAAAGCGGCTTTGTGTTTATGGACCCGGAACAGACGGAGCCTGTGTATGAAACGCGGGACGATCTGCCGCCGGCCTATGATTACGCCGCCCCCGCAGGGCAGCCGGCGCCCCAGGCCTTCGGCCCTTCTTATGTCCGGACCCCTTACGCTGAGCCGGTCCGGTACGCCGGGCCCGCCCCCTACGCCGCGCCAGCTTACGCGGAACCTGCTTACGCGGAGCCCTCGTCCGGCTATATGGGCGGCGACTGGCAGAACGCGGTGCCGAACCCCGAGCTGTATCCCGATCTGGACGACCCTCGGGTGACCGGCGCGCACGGCCGGAAGAAAGAAAAGAAAACCCGCCGGGCGGAACGGCCCGTCAAAACCACCAAGGGCGGCAAAAGCCGTTTCTCCTTCGTGACGACGGTGCTGAACCTGGCGGTCTACGGCGTCTGGACGGTGCTGTATTTCGTCTGCCTTTCGGTGCGCAGCATGATGTTCACCGGCGCCCAGGCGGAGATGGCCTCGCAGGGGGTGGCCAATTATTCCGTCACCATTTCCTCGCCGCTGTTCACGGTGCTGAAAATCATGGTCTACGCCATGCCCGTGATCCTGCTGCTGTGGATGCGGGGCGTGCTCTCAGCGGAAAAGCGGGAGCTGCCTCAGATCAATAAAAAACTGCTGATCGCCGCCTTCGCGGTGGATCTGCTGGTGGGCTTCATCGTTATTTTCGACGTGCTGGCCGCCAAACTGATTTTCGGATAAACAAGGAGATTTTTCATATGGGAATTTATGAGGAACTGAAAGCGCGGGGACTGATCGCGCAGGTGACCGATGAGGAACGGATCCGCGAGCTGGTCAATACCGGCAAGGCGGTCTTTTATATCGGTTTCGATCCCACGGCGGATTCGCTCCACGTGGGCCACTTTATGGCGCTGTGCCTGATGAAGCGGCTGCAGATGGCGGGCAACAAGCCCATCGCCCTCATCGGCGGCGGCACCACCATGATCGGCGACCCCTCGGGCCGCACCGACATGCGCAAGATGCTGACCCGGGAGGACATCGACCACAACGCCGCCTGCTTCAAGCGGCAGATGGAGCGGTTCATCGAGTTCGGCGAGGGCAAGGCCATGATGGTCAACAACGCCGACTGGCTGCTGAACCTGAACTACGTGGAGCTCCTTCGGGAGGTGGGCGCCTGCTTCTCCGTGAACAACATGCTCCGAGCCGAGTGCTACAAGCAGCGCATGGAGAAGGGGCTCTCCTTCCTGGAGTTCAACTACATGATCATGCAGAGCTACGACTTCTACTACCTGTTCCAGCACTACGGCTGCAACATGCAGTTTGGCGGCGACGATCAGTG
>CADAMO010000008.1 GCA_902788995.1 Oscillospiraceae bacterium | reverse complement strand
GTTTATCTTTTCCCTTTTGTTTTTTCGTCGGTCGGCAGCTATTTATTCACTTTTTATGCATTCCCTCGCTATCTGGCTTAATGACATTGGAACCGTTCCTCCTCTGAATAATTGAAATATACGCCGTCCTTTTCAATCGTGAATCTGATATAGTCCTGATGCGGGGGTACGGAAACGGTCTCTGGTTTTCCATTCTCGTTCATTACAGTAACCGTGCTGCTGTCGGTCTGAAACAGAACCGTCCGTGATTCGTCCGCGTACAGGATGATTTCTCCTTTTCCCGTCTTCCGTTCCGTTGTCGTTTTGTTTGTGTCACTGTCATAACAATACAGCGCGTCCCCCTGATGTGCGTCGATGGGGAATTCATCGTGCCTTCCGTTATGTCTGCTTACTTCCCGGATCACGTAACGGATTTTTCCGTTGTCGCCGCTGAGAAAGACGGGCTTATGAATCGTATCGGTTTTAAGAATCGGTTCCGTTTCGCCGCCTTTCGTATAACTGACGGCGGCGGGAAAGAGGATCTCAAGCCCTTTTCCTTTTGTTTCGCTGATCTGTTGTTCCGACCGGAATTGTTCGTTCTCCTGACAATAAAAGATCGGTCCGTGAAACCGGGAGGCAGCTATCCAGCTTCCGACAGGAACAGCGATCACTATCAGAATTACGGCAGTAATAATGCCAAAGAGCAAGGCGCGTTGATGTTTCATACTGACAAACCTCCCTCGTTTACTGATCTTTCTGTTTCCATCGTATCACAAAAATCCTGCCCTTGCAAATGACAGCTCTGTCATCTCCCTTTACAGTTTTGACATAAAAAACCGACGGAAAAACCGCCGGTTCTTTTGCATGATAATGAGATCGCTCTCCGTCAGATCAGACCTTCCGCCAGCATGGCGTCGGCGACCTTCTTGAAGCCCGCCAGGTTTGCGCCGGCCACCAGATTGTAGCCGAGACCGAACTCTTCCGCCGTCTCCGCAGAGATGTTGTGGATGTGCTGCATGATGCCGTGCAGCTTTTCGTCCACCTCTTCGCTGGTCCAGGAATACCGGATGGAGTTCTGGCTCATTTCCAGCGCGGAGACCGCCACGCCGCCGGCGTTGACCGCCTTGGAGGGGGCGACCGCCTTGCAGTTCTCCTGCAGGTATTTCAGCGCGTCGTTGGTGGTGGGCATGTTTGCCACCTCAATGTAATACTGGGTGCCGTTGGCCACGATCTTCTTGGCCTCGTCCATGTTCACGTCGTTCTGGGTGGCGCTGGGCATCACGATGTCCACCTTGCGCTCCCAGGGCTTTTTGCCCGGGAAGAACTCCACGCCGAATTTGTCCGCGTAATCCTGCACCTTGTTGCGGCGGGAGGCCAGCATTTCCTGCATAAAGTGGATCTTTTCCTCGGTGTTGACGCCGTCGGGATCATAGATGTAGCCGTCGGGGCCGGAGAGGGTCACGACCTTGGCGCCCAGCTGGGCCATCTTCTTGGTGACGCCCCAGGCCACGTTGCCGAAGCCGGAAACCGCCACGGTCTTTCCCTCAAGGGAATCGCCGAAGTGCTTGAGGACCTCTTCCAGATAATAGACCGCGCCGTAGCCGGTGGCCTCGGGACGGATCAAGGAGCCGCCGTATTCCATGCCCTTGCCGGTGAGCACGCCGTTGTCAAAGCTGCTCTTGATGCGCTTATACTGGCCGAACAGATAGCCGATCTCTTTGCCGCCTACGCCGATATCTCCGGCGGGAACGTCCACGTTGGGACCGATGTATTTATAAAGCTCGGTCATGAAGGCCTGGCAGAACCGCATGATCTCCGCATCGCTCTTGCCCTTGGGGTCAAAGTCGGAGCCGCCCTTGGCGCCGCCGATGGGAAGGCCGGTCAGGGAGTTTTTGAAGGTCTGCTCAAAGCCCAGGAACTTGATGATACCGCTGTAAACGGAGGGGTGGAAGCGAAGTCCGCCCTTGTAGGGGCCGATGGCGTTGTTGAACTGATAACGGTAGCCGCGGTTGACCTGCACGTTGCCGTTGTCGTCCATCCACGTCACGCGGAACACGAAGCCTCTGTCCGGCTCTGCCATACGGCTGAGGATGTCCGCCTTCTCATAGGCGGGGTTGGCGTTGATGAGGGGTTCAATGGAGGTGAAGACCTCTTCCACCGTCTGAATGAACTCCGGCTCAAAGGCGTGCTTGCGTTTCACGTCTTCGATAACGCGCTCGATGTACTGGTTCATATTGATAGCCTCCTGAAAGAGATAATTTACGAAATCGGAACGATCTGCCCGACTTTATGAGCAAATCTTAAATTTTGTGTTGAAAATTTTAGAAATAGAATACTCTTGTCGCAGGCAAAAGTCAAGAAAATATTATGCGATTTTTAATGAATTGTTCTAATTTCATTCATCAATTTTTTTACCGCAGAACCGCCGCTGTAAAAAGAAAATAAAATACAGAAACAATCTTAAAATGATTTTGTGTAAAATGCTTTTTCGGCCATATCCGTGCGGCGGGCGTCATTCACAAAAAGGAAGTGCGGATCAAACAGAAAAACAGACTGACGTAATATAGATAGCAATTGATAATAATTGGCAATCCTCCGGCGTGTGTTTTTCTTCCGTTTCCGTCAATACTGTTACTGCAACGAAGAGAAAGAGGAAGCGGGAAAGTATGCAGTATCAGAAGGTGGAGATCAGCTCCGTCAACACGTCCGAGCTGAAAGTGCTGACGGAGCAGGAGAACGAGGCCTACCTGAAGGCCGCGGCCGCCGGGGACAAAAAAGCCCGGGAACAGTTGATCAACGGCAACCTGCGGCTGGTGCTCTCCATCGTCCAGCGCTTCCGGGGCCGCGACGAGAACGCGGACGACCTGTTTCAGGTGGGCTGCATTGGCCTCATCAAGGCCTGCGACCGGTTCGATACCTCGCTGGACCTGAAATTCAGCACCTACGCGGTCCCCATGATCATCGGCGAGCTGCGGCGGTACCTGCGTGACAACACCGCCATCCGCGTGTCCCGGTCGGTGCGGGATACCGCCTTCCACGCCATGCAGACGAAGGAGGAATTGCAGCGGGAGAGCGACGCCGAGCCCACCCCCGCCATGATCGCGGAGCGGATGGGCCTGCCGGAGCGGCAGGTGGTGGCAGCGCTGGAGGCCATCGTGGACCCCATCTCCCTCTATGAACCGGTCTACGCCGAAAACGGCGACGCGCTGTACGTGGTGGATCAGCTGGGCGGCTCCGATTCCGAGACCGACTGGATCCAGGAGATCACGCTGAAAGAGGAGATCCGCAAGCTGGACCGGCGGGAGAAGCTGATCCTCCACAAGCGGTTCATGGACGGAAAGACCCAGATGGAAGTCGCCAGGGAGATCGGCATTTCCCAGGCGCAGGTGTCAAGGCTTGAAAAAGAAGCGCTGAAAAAGATTAAAGAATAACGTCGCCTCATATACATTGATGAGGTGATTTTTTTTGTTATATACGGTTGATGATCTCAGCAGAAAAGACGTGATCGACATCAAGGACGGCCGCCGGATCGGCTGCGTGCGGGATATCGAGATCAGCGAGACGGGGCAGGCGGCCTCCGTCACAGTGGAAAAAGCGGAAAGCCGCGGCAATCCCTTCAAAAAGCCTGAACTGCTGCGGGTGGCGTGGAGCGATATCGCCGTGATCGGCAAAGAGACCGTCCTTGTCCGCAACGCGGAGGAGGTGGCTTCTCCCGCCGCGAAAAAGAGCAAACTGTCCGATCTTTTTTGAATCCGCTCTTGCAAAACGCGGGCGTATGGGCTAAACTAAAGAAAACCCTCATCAGAAAGGATTTTCCGATTATGCTGAATACGCCCCAAATCGAAAGAATGCTGTCAAAGCTGCAGCGGTTCGCCGACAATCTGGAACCGCACATCTTTGAAAAAGTCGGCGAGCTGGCGGACGTGGAGTTCTGTCACGTGGACAGACAGTACCACACCATCCCCGACCTTCCCTTTGAGAAGGCGGAAAAGGGGATGAAGTGGGCAGGCGAGGGGACCTACTGCTGGTTCCGGGGGACCTATACCGTCCCGGCGGAGCTGGCCGGGAAAACCCTCTTCGTCATGCCGCACATCGGCGGCTATGAAGCGCTGCTGTTCGTGAACGGCAAGCCCTTCGGCACTTTCGCCACCAAAATCGTCCGCACCGGCCACGGCAACCACTTCTGCGACATGATCCGCTATGAGCCTGCGGCAGGGGAGACCGTGGACGTGGCCATGGAGTATTACGCCGGCCACTATATCCCCGGCTGCATGCCCACGGACGACAACGCGCTGAAGGACTTCGTCTTTGACTACGACGGCGCGGATATCTGCGTCAAGAATTACGAGGTGCAGGATTTCTATTTCGACCTGAAGACCCTCAACGAGATGGCGGAGCATCTGCCCCACGACAGCTTCCGCCGGGCGGAGGTCGTGGACGCCCTGTATCGCGTCTATAACACCGTCTGCACCTCGCTGGCGGATACGGATTTTGAAACGGTGCTGGCGTCCCTGCGGGAGGCCGCTCCCATCATGAAGGAGACGCTGGCCAAGAAGAACGGCGATTCCGCGCCGCAGGCCGCCATCATCGGCCACTCCCACATGGATACCGCCTGGCTGTGGCATGTGGAGGAGACCATCAAAAAGTGCGCCCGGACCTATTCCAACCAGCTGAGCCTGATGGAGCAGTATCCCGAATACAAGTTCATCCAGAGCTCCGCCTGCCACGGCAACATGCTGCGGGTCCACTACCCGGAGCTGTTCGCCCGCATCCAGCAGGCCGTCGCGGAGGGCCGGTATGAGCCCAACGGCGGCGTCTGGGTGGAGTGCGACTGCAACATCACCTCCGGCGAGTCCATGGTCCGTCAGTTCCTGTGGGGCCAGCGGTTCACCCGGAAATACTTCAACTATACCTCCAACTGCTTCTGGCTGCCGGATACCTTCGGCTATTCCGCCGCCATCCCGCAGATCATGAAGGGCTGCGGCGTGGATTATTTCCTGACCACCAAGATCGGCTGGAATGATACCAATACCTTCCCCTACGACACTTTCTACTGGCAGGGCATCGACGGCACCAAGGTGTTCACCCACTTCAACACCACCCACCATTGGGCGGACGCGGAGGATATCTTCTCCCGCATCTGCAGCAAGGACGAGGGCATCAAGCAGCGCACCGTCACCAACAAGCGCATGCTGACCTTCGGCTACGGAGACGGGGGCGGCGGACCGCAGTTTGAGATGATTGAGCTGGCCCGTCGCTGCAGGGATAACGCCGGCGTGCCGAAGACGGAATATAAGCTGGTGGGCGATTTTATGCAGGAGCTGGAACGCGACTGCTTCGAGCCCAATACCTACCGGGGTGAGCTGTATCTGGAGCTGCACCGGGGCACGCTCACCAACCAGCACACCATCAAGCGCAATAACCGCAAAGCGGAGCTGGCGCTGCGGGATCTGGAGATCGCCACCGTGTCTGCGGCAGTGAAAAAGGGCGAAATCGCCGACAGCAAGGAGATCGCGCCGCTGTATGAGACGCTGCTGCTCAACCAGTTCCACGACATCCTTCCCGGCACGGCCATCCACCGCGCCCACGCGGAGAGCCGCGCCCAGACCACGAAGATCATCAACGACGCCAAAGCAATGACCGACGCGCTGCTGCAAGGCGAGGCGGACGACGACTGTGTGACCGTGGTCAACACTCTCTCCTTTGACCGCAGCGACGTGATCGCGCTGCCTTATAAGAAAAGAAAGATCGTCGCCGGCGGCTACGCCCAGCAGGTCTATACCGACCTTGACGGGGTGGAAAAGCTGCTGGTGGCGGGCGTCACCGTCCCGGCCTTCGGCTCTGTGACGCTGGCATGGACCGACGGCGATCCGACAGGGGAGAGCGCTTTTGCCGCGCAGGGCGATACCCTCCGCACCCCCTTTGCCGAGGTCTCCTTCGCAAAGAACGGCACCATTGCCTCTTTCGTGGATACCCGCTGCGGCAGGCAACTGGTAAAGGGCGAAAACTTCAACACCTTCCTGATGGCCGAGGACCTTCCCTCCGCGTGGGACAACTGGGATATCGACGCGGATATTGAGAATAAATTCCGCCCGGTCTCGAACCTTGTCTCCCGTGAGGTCGTGTCCGTCGGCCCCGTGGCCTATATCGTCAGAAGCGAGTACCGTATCAGCGCCAAATCCACGGTGCGGCAGGACATGCTCTTCTTCGCGGATTCCGCCGAGGTGCGCTTCGATACCGCCATGGACTGGAACGACGACCACCGCTTCCTGAAGACCGCCTTCGATACCGACGTGTACGACGATTTTGCCCGTCAGGAGATCCAGTTCGGCTATGCCAAGCGTCCCACCACCCGCAACACCATGGTGGAACAGGCGAAATTTGAGGTGCTGAACCACAAATATACCGATATCTCCGAATCCCGCTACGGCGTGGCCGTGCTCAACGACTGCAAATACGGCATCTCCCTCAACGGCGGCAGCATGCGCCTCTCCCTGCACAAGGGCGGCAACCATCCCGACCATCTGGGCGACAAGGACGGCATTCACCGCTGCGTCTATTCCTTCCTGCCCCACGACGGCGCCTTCAGCGCGAAAACCGTCGTCCGTCCGGCCTACGAGCTCAACGTCCCTGTGGCCGTCGTCCCCGGCAGAACGGAGATCGTTCCGCTGATCCGTGTGGACGCGGACAACGTGATCGTGGAGGCGGTCAAGCCCTGTGAGGACGCGGCGAAGGCCTATATCGTCCGTCTGTACGAGGCGGAGGGCGCCTATACCTCTTGCACGGCGCGGTTGCCGGAGGGGACGAAGCGCGCCGCTCTCACCAATATGCTGGAGGAAGAGCAGGCCGATCTCGGCGCGGACAGCGCTCTGAGCCTGACCTTCCGTCCCTTTGAAATCAAAACGGTTAAAGTGTGTTATTAAACAATTGAATGAAGTTTGCGTTTTTTTGCAAATTGTTTCAGAAAAATGCTTTTATCCGCTAAAGTCTTTATGCAGTTTGTCAATTGAAAAAAAGGAAAAAAGCGGTTATACTTTTCAATAATTTACCGGCGTTTTCGAACGGCGCCGCGTGATGAATTTTATCCGATAACGGAGGAAGAAAAAATGAAAAAAATGCTGAAAATCACAGCGGTCCTGCTGGCGCTGGCCATGGTGATCGCCCTCGCAGCCTGCGGCGGCAAGACGGAACCTGCCTCGACCGGAACCGACGCCCAGAGCGTTTCCTCGGACAAGACCTTTAAGATCGGCGTGATCCAGCTGCTGGAGCACGACGCGCTGAACGCCAACTATCAGGGTTTCCTTGACAAGATCAACGAGCTGCTGCCCGGTCAGGTGGAGATCGACTACCAGAACGCCCAGGGTGAGCAGACCAACTGCACCACCATCGTCAACAAGTTCGTTTCCGACGGCGTTGATATGATTTTCGCCATCGCCACTCCCGCCGCGCAGGCCGCCAAGACCGCCACCAGCGATATCCCGATCCTGATCTCGTCCGTCACCGATCCCGCCGAAGCCGGCCTTGTGGCTTCCAACGAGGCTCCCGGCGCGAACCTGACCGGCACCTCCGACCTGAATCCCATCGAGCAGCAGAGTGACCTGCTGCTGCAGCTGGTGCCCGACGCCAAGAACGTGGGCGTGTTCTACAACTCCGGCGAAGACAACTCCATCTTCCAGTATAACCTCGCCAAAGAGGCGCTGGAGGCCAAGGGGATCACCGTGACCGCCTATACCGTTTCCGACGCCACCCAGCTGGAGACCGTCGCCCAGTCCGCCGTCGGCAAGATCGACGCGGCCTACATCGGCACCGACAACCTGATCGCCAGCTCCATGGGCACGATCTCCAAGGTGCTCACCGAGGCGGGCGTGCCGATCATCTGCGGCGAAGCCAACATGGTAGAGAACGGCGGCACCGCCACCTATGGCCTTAACTACTACAACCTGGGCGTCAAGACTGCCGAAATGGCCTATGAAGTGCTGGCCAACGGCGCTGATACTGCCACCATGGCGATCCAGTACCTGCCCGCCGAGGAGCTTGACTTCACGGTCAATGAGGATATCCTCGCGCAGCTGGGCATCGAGCTTCCCGCAGACCTTGCGGCGCAGCTCGCCGAATAAGCGGTTTTTACCCGCCGCTTTATTGATCCTACAGAAACCGGTCCGTGCGTCCTGAAGGATACGCGGACCGTATCTGATAACATCAGACTTGTTTTCCGGCAGCGATCCCGGTCGTTGCCGTCCCTTTGTTTCAAGAGAAAGGTTGTTTCCATGGGCGCATTTTTCGCTTCTCTCGGCAACCAGCTCCCCGGCACCCTTGCGCAGGGCCTGATCTGGGGCGTCATGGCGCTGGGACTGTACTTATCCTTCAAAATCCTTGACTTTGCCGATCTGACGGTGGACAGCAGCTTTGCCACCGGCGGCGGCCTTTGCGCGATCCTTATCACGAAAAACGTGAATCCCATTATCGCGCTGTGCCTGTCCTTCTGCGCCGGCATGCTGGCGGGCGGCATTACGGGTCTGCTTAACACCAAGCTGAAGATCCCGCCGATTCTCGCGGGCATCCTCACCCAACTGGGGCTGTATTCCGTCAACCTCCACATCATGGGCGGCGGCTTCCGGGACAGCAAGCCCAATATCCCGCTGCTGAAATTCTCCGAGGCGCTGATCTTCACGTCCCCCAACGCCAACGGCGCATACACCTCCGACCGGACGAAAACCATTATCATCTGCGCGCTGCTCTGCGCGGCACTGGTGGCTGTCATGTACTGGTTCTTCGGCACGGAGATCGGCAACGCCATCCGCGCCACCGGCAACAACGAGCACATGGCCCGGGCCATGTCCATCAACACCAACTCCATGAAGGTGCTCTGCCTGATGCTTTCCAACGGACTTGTGGCCCTCTCCGGCGCGCTGTTCTCTCAGTATCAGGGCTATGCGGACGTCAACATGGGCCGCGGTGCCATCGTCATCGGCCTTGCCAGCATCATCATCGGCGAAGTGCTGCTGGGCCGCTTCCGCGGCTTCGTCATGCGCTGCACCTCCGCCATCATCGGCTCCATCATCTACTACCTGATCATTGCCATCGTCATCACCATCGGCCTTTCGACGGACGACCTGAAGCTGTTCTCCGCCGTGGTGGTCGCCATCGCGCTGGCCGTCCCCGCCATGAAGAAGAAAAAGGCGAAGGTCGCGAAAGCGCAGAGCGGAAAGGAGGCGTGACGACATGCTGGAAGTATCTCACATCACGAAAATATTCAACGCCGGTACCGTCAATGAGAAGGTCGCCATCAACGACCTGAGCATCACTTTCAACGACGGCGATTTCGTCACCGTCATCGGCGGCAACGGCGCGGGCAAATCCACGCTCATGAACCTGATCGCGGGCGTATATCCCATCGACGCGGGCTCCATCTCCCTCAACGGCGAAGAGCTGAGCCGACTGCCGGAGTTCAAGCGGGCCAAAAAGCTGGGCCGGGTGTTCCAGGACCCCATGATGGGCACTGCCGCCGACATGCAGATCGACGAAAATCTGGCGCTGGCCTATCGCCGCGGCAAGGGACGCGGCCTTGCCTGGGGCGTGACGAAGAAGGAAAAGGAGCTGTTCCGCGAGCAGCTGTCCCGGCTTGGCCTCGGTCTGGAAGACCGTATGACCTCTAAGGTCGGCCTCCTCTCCGGCGGTCAGCGGCAGGCCATCACGCTGCTGATGGCGACGCTGCAGCGGCCCGAAATGCTGCTGCTGGACGAGCACACCGCCGCGCTGGACCCCGTCACCGCCAAGAAGGTGCTGGCGCTGTCAGAGGAGCTGATCAGCGAGCACAGCCTGACCACCATGATGGTGACCCACAACATGAAGGACGCCATCCGTCACGGCAACCGGCTGATCATGATGAACGCCGGGCGGATCATCTTCGACGTCTCCGGCGAAGCGAAGCAGAAGCTGACGGTGGACGACCTGATGCGTGAGTTTGCCAAGGCCGGCGGCGACGATATCGAAGACCGCGCCCTGCTTTCATAAAAAATGATGAACTGGCCACCGCGGTCAGTTCATTTTTATACTGTAAAAAAGGGGAAAAGAAATGACCATCAGAAGCGCACAGACGAAAGACATTCCTTCGGTGCTGCGGCTGCTGTCGCAGGTGCTGGAGATCCACGCCGAAATCCGCCCGGATATCTTTATCCCGGGCTCCACCAAATACACGAAAGAGCAGCTGGAAGCCATCTTCGCGGACGACCTCACCCCTGTTTACGTTGCCGTTGATGAGGCCGACGCGGTGCTCGGCTACGCCTTCTGCGTGCTGCGCGAGCAACCCTTTGCCAACACCATGCGGCCTCGCAAGTCGTTTTTTATCGACGATCTCTGTGTGGATGAAGCCTGCCGCGGCCGCCGTGTGGGCGAGGCGCTGTTCCGCTTTGTGCTGGAAGAGGCGGCAAGGCGCGGCTGCGCCGACGTGACCCTGAACGTGTGGGAGGGGAACGACGCGGCAAAGCGGTTCTATGAAAAAATGGGCATGACGCCCAAAGAGACAATGATGGAGCTGCGCCTGCCCTGAATCCGTTTGACGCAAAAAACCGCCCGCCTCCGGTCCGGAGTCGGGCGGTTCGTTCGTCATGATTGTTTTAACAGGTCTTATTTCTTGAAAATCGCGGAGATTCTGTCCCACAGGTTTTCAAAGAAATCGCCGATCTTTTCAAAGAAGGCTCTGATTTTCAGCAGCATGGAATCCATGGGGCTGCTTTCCAGCAGTTCGCTGGTGAGCATGGTGTAGGTCTCATAGCCGTCGGGGTTGTTCTTGTCCAGCGTGATCACGCGGTAGCCTCTGTGATCGTCGTTGTAAGAGGCAAAGGTGCAGCCGGGGGAGGAGACCAGGTCGATGCCCTGATAGTCCACGATATAGGCGTTGATGTGGTCGTGGCCGAAGAAGACCGCGTTCACGTCGCCCTGTTCCAGCATGGCGTCCACCTGGGCATAGCCGGGGGCAAAGCCGGTGTTGGGCGGGCAGGGACCTTCGCTCATCCAGTTGGTGGTCAGGTCGGTGCCGTCGGGCAGGGTGTAATAGGAACCGGCAAAGCTCACGGCGCCTTCCGTGCCCTGCGGCACTTCCTTCAGTGCCCGCACGATCTGCGGGGGAACGATATGCTGGAAGGCGATGGAGGGAAGCGGCACGCCGCCGTTGGCCGCCTTCAGCTCGTTGGATTTCTGCACGTACCAGTCGATCTGCTCCTGGAACACATAGCCGTATCCGCCGTAGTTGTCGTCGGGGTTGTAGTTGCCGGAATCGAAGCACCAGATGTTGTAGGCCACCTTGTCGCTGTCCTTGGCGGCGTACACGGGGATGTTGTAGGTGCCGGCGTTGATGGTGTAGTTATTGCCCACGGTCTTGTCCGCTACCACGCCCGCGCAGCCGATAAAGCAGGAATAGGTCTCATACTGCTCGATCTGCTCCATCTTGGTGTAGGGAGTGTCGTCGTCGTCATGGTTGCCGAAGACCATCGCTACCGGAATGCCGTATTTCTCAAATACGTCCATATAGTTTTTAATGGCCGTTCTGGCGGCGATCTTCGTCTTGCAGGAATAGCCCGCGATGTTGTCGCCCGTCATGATGATGAGGTCGGGCTTGGCTTTCTCGATCGCCCGCTTGAGGGACTGCTTTGCCAGCGGATCAAGGGATTCGTCGTCCTGCAGGTCGGCGACCTGTAAAATGGTCAGTTTTCCTTCGTCGTTGAACGCGATCTTCGCGTCGGCGGGGCGTGAAACGTCCACGTCGGAGGAGGCTAGCGCGGGGATCAGCATGGCGGCCGTCATGATCAGGCACAGCGCCAAAGCAAGCAGCTTTTTGAATTTGCTCATAAAAAATCTTCCTTTCCTGTTGATACTTTCATTATAGGTGCTCCGGGCGATAAAATCAAGCGTTTTTCACGATTTATACGGGGATGATATCGTAAGAAAACGCGAAGGTCTTTTCCGCAAAGCAGCGCCACGGCTCCTGCGCGGCAAAGCTCAGGTTGTCCGCCCGCATCTTATAGTCAAGGTTGACGACGGTCTTTTCCTGTTCCGTCAGCTCGTCGTCGTGCTGCGTCTCGATGATCTGTTCGTCGGTATAGTGTTTTGCGTTGAAAACGAAGCCCCGCTGCGACCGGTCGGCAAAGACGAAGCCGTGACCCGCTTCATCCGTCACGGCGGCGATCTTCGTGCCGAAATGAGCGCCGCTCTCGGTGGGATAGATATAGTGCTCGAAATTCTCCCGTACCGTGGTTTTGTATTGGGAGATTCGCTGGCTGCGGAACCGGTCGGGATAGGCCTCCGCCGGCCCGTAGCCCACGTACTTGATCTGCTCAAAGTCCTTGGGCATGGTCAGAAGCAGACCGAAGCGGGGCAGCTGCGGCGCGCCTTCGTTCACTTTCGCGCTGACGCTGACGTTGATCCTACCCTCCGACGTGAAGGTATAGACGATCTCGGCTTTGACGGCGGGCGGCATGGCGGCGGCCGCAAAGGCGACCTTTGTCCGGATCTCCACTTCTTCCGGCGTGCTCTTCGTCACCTCCACGGCGTAGGTCTTCTGCTTCGTCTGGCGGAAGCGGGCGCGCTCCCACTCCGGTTCTTTGCCGCCGAACTGCCAGTGGGGGCGGGAGAGTGAAAACTCCAGCGGCTCCAGCAGCAGGTCGCGGCCTCTGCTGACGGAAGCCAGCTTGCCGGAAAGCTTATCAAAGACGCAGGTGACCTCTCCGCTGCGGAGAATGAGATGGGCGCGGGTCTCCTGTTTTTCCAGCGGGACAGACTTCACGGGGGAGGTGAAGTCCACGGGCTCGTTTTTCAGTACGAACTGCGTGTGACCGATCTCAAAGCCCTTTTCGGCAAAGGGCGTCTCGTCGTGGTACTGCAAAAAGACGTTCAGCGTCGTGAAGCACAGGGGTTCGTAGTCGTCAAACAGCCGGAAGGTGGCCTCCCCCTGCGGCGGGATGGCGGGGCAGGGGATGGCGCTGCCGGTTTTCAGCTCGCCGTCCTCCTCCAGCGTCCAGATGATGTCGGTGTCCTCCAGCGTGGTGAAATACCGCTTGTTCCGCACCGTGATCGCGCCGCCCTCATAGGTGACGGAAAAGGGCTTGTAGGCGTCCTTCATGTCCCAGTAGCCTGGGCGCGGCCTTCTGTCCGGGTAGACGAGGCCGTCCAGACAGCTGATGCGGTCGTTTGGCCAGTCGCCGAAGTCGCCGCCGTAGCGGTATTTCGGCTTTTCCTTCGTGTCGGCGTTCACCGCGTGGTCGGCAAATTCCCATACGCAGCCGCCGCAGTAGTTGTCGTACTGTTCAAAGTCGTCCCAATGCAGCGGAATGTCCCCGGTGGATTGTGAGGATACGTATTCGCAGTAGAAGAAGGGCTTTTTGTTCTCCGGGTTTTCCAGATATTCCTTCAGGTACTCCGTGGAGGCGTACATACGGCTCTCCACGTCGGAGATGTCGCTGAAATCCCTTCCCACCTTCGCGGCGTATTCCAGATGGGCGTTTTCATAGTGGATCAGCGCATGCGCGTCACGGTCCCGGATATACCGTGCCATGGCCCGGTGGTGCTCGCCGCAGCCGGATTCGTTCCCCAGCGACCAGAAGATGACGCAGGGGTGGTTCTTGTCCCGCTCGTACAGCCGGGCCGCCCGGTCCACACAGGCGCTTTCCCATTCCGGCGCGTCGCACAGATGGGCCCAGTAAAGCCAGTCCCAGTCGCCGAAATTGTAGCCCATGCCGTGGGTCTCCAGATCCGCCTCGTCGATCACCATAAAGCCCATGGCGTCGCACAGGGACAGGAACCGCGGGTCGTTGGGATAGTGGGAAGTGCGGATGGTGTTGACGTTGGCCTGCTTGAGCAGGCGCAGCTCCGCCGCCATTTTGGCGTAGCTGACGTAATAGCCTGTTCCCGGGTCGGTATCATGGCGGTTGATCCCCCGCAGCTTGATCTTCTGCCCGTTGAGCAGCAGGCAGCGGTCTTTGATCTCCAGCCGCCGCAGCCCCACCGGAAAGGCCGCGTGCTCGCTTCCCACGTTCACCCGCAGCGTATAAAGCCTCGGCGCTTCGGCGTTCCACAGCACGGGATTTTTGACGGCAACGGTAAAGGGCCCCGCGTTCTGCCCGATATCCACAATGCCCCCGTCGGGGGAAAACAGCGTCCAGTTCATGGCGCATTCCCCGGTAAAGTCCGGCGTCACCGACAGCGTCGCCCCGGACAGATCCTCGCTCACGTCGCAGCGCAGCGTGAGATCCCGCAGGTGGTTTTCCTCCCGCTCCAGCAGATAGACGGGGCGGAAAATACCCGACAGCCGGAAGAAGTCCTGGTCCTCCAGATACGTGCCGGTGCAGTGCTTGACGACCAGCACCTCAAAGACGTTGGCGCCGTTGTTCATGACCTCCGTGATATCAAATTCCGAGTTGCAATGGCTGACCTCGGAATAGCCGAGGAAGGCGCAGTTGACCCACAGATAAAAGCAGGAGGCCACGCCGTCAAAGTTGAGATAATACCGCTTGCCCCGCAGCCGTTTCAGGCTGACGCGTTTGCGGTACAGGGCGCAGGGGATCACGTCCGGCAGGTGCGGCGGGTCCACGGGGAAGGGGTAATCCTGATTGATGTAGTTGGGCGCGTCGACGTTTTTCAGTCCGGCGGTCTGCCAGCAGGCGGGCACCGTGATCTCCGCGGCGCAGGTCACCCCGGCGGGAAAGTTTGCCGCGTCCAGATCCAGCTCCTCCACGTTGCGGAAGTAGCGGAATTCCCACTGGCCGCATAGGGACGTGAAAAAGGGAGAGGTCTCCCGGTTCTTTTCGGAGTTGCCGGATTTGTCAAAGGGAACGAAGTAGGCGCGGGGCGGTTCCGTCCCCACGTGCTGCACCTCCGGCGTCCGGTAGAATCTGTCAATTTTCATAAAAAAACCGTCTCTTTCATCGGTGATAGGTCAATGTTACCATATCCCTCTGCGAAAGTCCACGATTTTTTGCGGAAAAGGGAGAATCCGCAGCGGATTTTTTCCTTTTTTTACGCGTGATTAAGATATATTTAAGTCAATTCGTAAACAATAGAACCAGAACACAAGGGAGGACCGTGCTATGCAGATACTGGTAGTGGAAGATGAAAAGCGTCTGGCGGAAGCGCTGGCGCAGATCCTGATCGAAAAAAAATATATGGTGGATATCGCCGGCGACGGCCGCGACGGATTGGATTACGGCCTCAGCGGCATCTACGACGTGATCATCCTCGACGTGATGCTTCCCAAAATGGACGGCTTCGCCGTGGCGGCGGAGCTGCGCAAAAACAAGATCGCAACCCCCATCCTGATGCTGACGGCAAAGGATCAGGTGACCGACAAGGTCAAGGGGCTGGATTCCGGCGCGGACGACTATATGACCAAGCCCTTTTCGCCGGATGAGCTGCTGGCCCGCATCCGCGCGCTGACCCGCCGTCAGGGGGAGGTCGTGCTGGATGAAGTCACCTTCGGCGACCTGAAGCTGAATCTCTCCAACTGCGACCTGAGCTGCGGCGCGAAAAGCGTCCACCTGAACTTCAAAGAGTTCGAGATCATGAAGATCCTGATGCAGAATCCCGGCGCGGTCACCACCAAGGACGACCTGATCGTCAAGGTCTGGGGCTATGATTCCAACGCGGTGGACAACAACGTGGAGGTCTATATCTCCTTCCTGCGCAAGAAGATCGAGTTTGTCTCTTCCTCCGCGCAGATCGTCTCGCTGCGTAAAATCGGTTACAGGCTCGAGGTGGGCGTCAATGATCAAAAAGCTTAAACGACGGGTCGTCACCATTTCCATGGTGCTGATCAGCGTCGTGGTGGCGCTGTTTTATTTCGTGGCCTGCGCCGCCATCGCGCTGGAGATCCGCTACGACGTGCAGAACGTGCTGGAGGACAGCGCCGACGCGGGCGCTTTCAATTTTCTGCCCAGCATCGACTCCGGCGATATGGACGGCTACGGCATCTATTACGGCAATATCTGCGTGGCCCGATTTGACAGCATGAGCAACACCGTGCGCATCTGCGAGGGCAGCAGCGCCTTCCTGACAGATGACGTGCTGATCAGGGCCGTCACTCTGGCGCTGGAGAATGATGAAAAATTCGACAGGCTCTCCGATCCCGGGCTGTTCTATTACCGGGCGGACGACGCCTTCGGCAGCAATATCGCCTTTACCTCCACGGCGCAGTATGATTCCCAGGTGAAAAGTCTGCTGCAGACCGGCGGCGTCGCCTTCGCCTGCACCGTGTTCGTCCTGTTCCTTATCAACCTGTTCATCTCCAACCTCAGCATGAAGCCCGTGGAGCGGGCGTGGGAGCAGCAGCAGAACTTCATCGGCGACGCCTCCCACGAGCTGAAAACGCCCCTGACGGTGATCCTGACCAACGGCAATATCCTCATGGCCCATCCGGACGACACCATCCGGCAGCAGCACAAATGGGTGGAAAGCACCAACGAAGAGGCCGCCCATATGAAGGATCTGGTGGAAAAGCTGCTGATCCTTGCCAAAACGGACAACATGCGCCAGAGCAAGCTCTTCAGCGACGTGGATTTCTCCGATCTGGCCATGCGGCTGGCGCTGCAGTTTGAGCCCGTCGCCTATGAAAAGGGCGTGACCATCCACTCGCAGATCGAAAGCGGTATCCACCTGACAGGCGATCAGACGGCCCTGAACCAGATCGTGCATATCCTGCTGGATAACGCCGTCAAGTACGCGGGGCTCGGCGGGGAAGTGGATTTCTCCCTGTCGCGGAAACAGAATTACGTTTTCCTTTCCACCCGCAACACCGGCGCGGTGATCCCGCCGGAGGACCTGCCCCATATCTTCGAGCGGTTCTACCGGTCCGATAAGGCCCGCACCTCCGGCAGCGGCTACGGCCTGGGCCTTGCCATCTGCAAAAATCTGGCGGAGCTGCACAAGGCCACGGTCAGCGTGACCAGCGATGCGGAAAACGGCACGGTCTTCACCGTAAAATTCAAGAGCGGACGAAAATTATTCTGATCTTCTTTTTCGCCGCCGGATATTTCCTGATTGAAATATCCGGCGGCCTGTGTTATAATATGGATATCAAATCCGAAACAACCGACAGGAGGAGTCCCTATGAAAAAAATCCTGAGCGTCATTCTGTGCGCCGTCATGCTGTTCGGGCTGTGCGCCCCCGCGCTGGCCGCCGCCCCGCAGGAGCTGCCCTATGCCGACAGCGCCTTCTTTGACTACGGCGAATACCGCCTGCACTACCGGGTGAAGGAGGCCTCCTCTCCCAAGGGGCAGATCATGATGCTCCACGGCTTTGCGGAATCCACCTACAGCTGGGAAAACCTGTCCGCGATCCTGGTGGAAAACGGCTACACCTGCGTGCTGGTGGACCTGCCCGATTTCGGCTTTTCCTCCCGCGAGACGAAAGAGACCGTCCGCCTGCCCCGTGAGGACATCGTTCACGCCCTGATGACCGCCCTGTCCGACGAGCCCTGGTATCTGGCCGGTCACTCCATGGGCGGCTACGTGGCGCTGTCTGTGGCGCAGGTCTATCCCGAAAGTGTGAAAAACCTGCTGCTCTACGGCACGTCGGGCAACGACGGCGTACCGGCGCAGACCTCCGGTATCACCTCCAATGATTTCCTTGCCTCCGTCATGGGCCCCATGATGGAGCTGATGGGCAAAAATCCGCTGCTTGTGCGGCTGCTGCTGGCCGTGGCCATTCAGGACCTCGACTACGTGATGCACTACGACGTGGAGGCTATTATCGCGCCCTTCCGCATCAAGGGCACCGGCACTGGCGCCATCTATAATTTCTCCATGCTGAACAATACGGATTATGAGGCGGTCAGCCGGATGCGCCCCATTCTCTTCATGAACGGCGATAAGGACAAGGTGATTTCGGACGCCGCGCGGGTCAACCTGCGGGCCGCTCTGCCTGAGGGCAGCGTGGATCACGTCGTTGCCGGCGGTGGGCATATGTTCATTGAAAACCTTGCCGCCGAAGCGGCGGCGGTCACCCTCTCGTTCCTTGCCGCCAATCCGTAACCGACCGGTTTTTCCTGTTTCGGTCCCGTCCGGTTCGGGCCTTCTCCGGAAGGTCCGCCCGGGCGTTTTTTTATAAAAGGAAACGCCCGCCTTTGTTCATAATTCCTTCATTGCTTTTTTCTCTTTAATGTTATACAATATTACCTATCTTTGAAAAGAATTCCGATAACGATAATAACAGAAACAGACGACAATGAAACAACATCCTCCCTTCCCGGACAGGCCGGGAAAAGAAGAAAAAGGAACCTTTCCCCCTGCTCTGCTTGCGGCGCTGAACGCCGCCGGTCTGAACACCGACGGCCTTCTTTGGTGTTGCTCCGGCGACATGAACAACGACGGCGCGTTTCAGGATGCATGGCTCTGCTTTGACGCGCAGGGGCTTTATACCGCCTGCGGCTCCGCCAAAGTGGACCGGGCGAAAAGGCGCGGCAAAAAGCTGGAAACGACCTACACGGTCGAGACGATCTCTTCCGTCCCGTTGACGGACCTGTCCGAGCTCTCCACGGAGCGCTACGTTTCCACCGGGCGGCTCATCGGCGAGGAAAACGGCCTGACGGTGAGCCTGGCCCGCTTTACGCTGGGCAAGCTGGCGGCGTTCGATACCTTTGCCAGGGTTTTCAACACCTATCGGGAGACGGGGGAGATCCATCCCCCCGACGCCCACGGCAAGCCGGAGCACCGCTGCCGCAAGTGCGGCGGCCCCTGCCCGCCGGGCATGGAGGTCTGCCCCAAGTGCAGCAAAAACTCCGCCACCGCCGTCCGGCTGTTCAGATTCTTCGGCGGCTACGTGCCCCAGATCGCGGTGATCCTGTTTTTCATGCTGCTCAGCGCGGCGGTCACGGTGTTCATCCCGCAGATTAGCACCCGCTCGCTGTTCGATAACATTCTCGCCAATCCCGACGGCGCCCCCGCGGCGGAGCTGCTCAAGGCCCTCGGGGTGCTGGTGGGTTCCATCTTCGGCATCCGGGCGCTGAACACCGTCCTCACCGTGATCCAGCAGTACGTCACCGCGACGGTCATGCCGCAGGTGACCTACGATATCAAGGTCAAGATCTTTGCCGCCATGCAGCGGCTTTCCGTCAATTTCTATTCCTCCAAGCAGACCGGCTCCCTGATGGAGCGCATCATTCAGGACGCCAACAACATCTACTGGTTCTTCATCGAGGGCGTTCCCTCCATCATCATCGAGTCCGCCACCGTCGTCGGCATCCTTATCATCATGTTCGTCATGAACTGGCGGCTGTCCCTCATCGTCACCGCCGCGGTGCCCCTCATCGGCCTTACGCTCTATTTCGGCGATAAGCTGTTCCGGGGCATGCATCACGGCAACTTCCTCTTCCGCTCAAAGCTTTCCTCCATGGTCAGCGACAACATCAACGGCCAGCGGGTCATCAAAGCCTTTGCCAAAGAGGACGAGGAGTTTGGCCGCTTTTCCGACGTGAACGAGAAGTACCGCAGGGCGGAGCTGAAGCTGGCGCTGGCGGAGGCGACGCTGATCCCCTCCGTGGAGGCCGCCGTCATCATCCTGTCCGCCGTGATCCTCGGCATGGGCGGCGTGTACGTGGTGCAGGGCAAAATGACGGCTGGCACGCTGCTCAGCTACGTGGTCTATCTGGAAATGCTGCGCCAGCCCATGGAGTTTTTATCCTGGTGCGCCAACTGGTGGTCCCGCTGCGCGGATTCCGCCCAGCGCGTGTTCGAGGTCTGTGACGCGGAGCCGGAGATCACGGAAAAAGAAAACGCCGTGACCTTTGAAAACCTGCGGGGCGAGATCGAGATCAACGAGCTGGAATTTGAGTATGAACCGGCGCGCCCCGTGATCAAAAAGCTGTCGCTGCACATCAACCCCGGGCAAATGCTGGGGATCGTCGGCAAAACCGGCGCGGGCAAGACCACCATCGCCAACCTGATCGCCCGCCTCTACGACGCGAAAGAGGGCAGCGTGAAGATCGACGGCGTCGACGTCCGCGACCTGAAGCTGTCGGAGCTGCGCCGGAATATCGGCCTGGTGTCGCAGGATATCTACCTCTTCATCGGCACCATCGCGGACAACATCCGCTACGCCAAGCCCGACGCCTCCATGGATGAGGTGATCGCCGCGGCAAAGGCGGCCTCCGCCCACGACTTCATCATGAAACTGCCGGACGCCTATGAGACCCGCGTGGGCGCGGGCGGTCAGAAGCTCTCCGGCGGCGAGCGGCAGCGGATCTCCATCGCCCGGACCATCATCCAGAACCCGAAGATCCTGATTCTGGACGAGGCCACCGCCGCCATGGATACGGAGACCGAACGGAATATTCAGAATTCGCTGGCAAAACTGAAAAACGGCAGAACCACCATTGCCATCGCCCACCGGCTTTCCACCCTGCGGGACGCGGACGAGCTGGCGGTCATCAGCGAGGGGACCATCGTGGAACAGGGGCCCTTCCGCGACCTGATCGAACGCAAGGGCGAATTCTACCGCCAGTACAAGATCCAGCAGGAGGCCCTGAAAGCCGTCGGCATCGCCGACGATTCCGACGCCCCTCCCGACGCCCCTCCCGACGGGGAAGAAGACGACGCGAAATAGGGATTTATCGGGGCAACCCGGTAGCGCGGCACCTCAGTGCCGCTCTTGACAAAAGTAACTTTTGAAACGGATTTTGGAATTATCTTCCGTTTTCTCTTACATAATGAGCGTTAAGGCAACGATTTATAAAAGTTGTTTGTGCTTATAGCGGCACTGAGGTGCCGCGCTACCGCATGGGTCAACATCTCGACAAACTGCCAACTCAACAAGGAGACCTACTATGAATCCATCCACGCAGCTGTCCGCTGCTTCCATTACCCCCGAAACCCTCTCCACGGAATACGTTTCCCCCGCAGTCTGCTCCTTTTACGAAACACCGGGCGGCTTTCTCGGGATGCGCCTCAACGGAGAGGACTACCCCCGCGTGGTGCTGACCCGCGCCCTGCCCCTGTCCCTGCCGGAGAGTTACCTTTGCATTACGGATGTGGACCGCAAGGAGCTGTGCATCATTGAGAATGCGGCGGATTTCCCCGAGGACCAGCAGGCGCTGATCCGCAAAGAACTGTCCCAGCGGTATTTCTGCCCCGACGTGACTGCCATCATCGCCATCAAGGAAAAAATGGGCCACTTCTACTTTGACGTAAAGGTGGGGGATTATCCCATGTCCTTCACCATCCGCGACCTTGCCAAGAATATCCGCTGCACGGACGATCAGATCATTCTGACCGACGTGGACGGCAACCGGTTCCTGATCAGCGATATCGGCCGCATCGACAAAAAGAGCCGCCGCAAGCTGGAACCCTATCTCTACTGAAAGGAGCGACGTTCATGGCTGAACGCGTGATCTTTGACCTGACGCCGGAAGGCCTCCTGCTGGACGGCACGCTGACCTTTGAGGACGGCGTTATCACCGCTGCGCAGGACGGGCAGGAAGAACGCTCCTTCCACGCGGAAGGTCTGCGGGAGCTGACGGTCCGCATGTACGTGGGCTGCGGCCAGCTGGAGGCCGTTCCGCAGCACGGCGCGGCGGACGCCTCCGACAATACTGTGATCTGCCGCTTTACCATGGCAAGGGCAGAGGCGATAGGGGAGTTCTGCAAGGTCGTCAACCACTATATCGCCACCGGGCGCGTCACGGCGCTGTCGCTGGCGGACCTGCGCGTCTGCCCCAAGTGCGGCAGGCGCTACGCCAAGGGCCTCAACGTGTGCCTCTTTTGTGTGGATAAGGGCTATCTTGTCCGCCGCACCGCGGGGCTAGCCAAGCCCTATCTGAAGCAGATGTCCCTCACCGCCGTGCTGGTGACCTTGGCTTCCGCCGCCTCCACCCTCGTCCCGGTGCTGAACGCGCGGCTGGTGGATACCTATTTCTACGGAGGCCTTAAACAGGGCGGCGGCGTGAAGGGCGTGTGGCTCACGGTGCTGGCCATTGCCGTCGCGCAGCTGGCCGCCCAGGCGCTGCGAATCCTCAGCCAGCGCCGGTCCAACAAGATCAGCTGCGCCTTCGCCGCGGAGCTGCGGGGCCTCGTCTACGATAAGGTCCAGCGGCTGAGCCTTTCCTCCATGAGCCGCAAAACGGCGGGGGACCTGATGAAGCGCGTCACAAGGGACACCCAGACGGTCCGCAGCTTCATCACCGAGCAGGGCATCTACGCGCTGGAAAAGCTCATCATGTTCGTGGTGGTCTTCGCCATCCTTGTGAATATCAGCCCGCTGCTGACCTTCCTTGTCGTGATCCCCGTTCCGCTGGTGGCGTTCCTCATTTCCCGTTTCTGGAAATATATCCACGTCCGCTATGAAAAGCAGTGGCGGTACGATTCCCGCTCCAACTCCATTTTGCACGATATCGTCCGGGGCATCCGCGTGGTGAAGACCTTCGGCAGCGAAGCCCGTGAAATCGAAAAATTCGACCGCACCTGCGCGGAACTGGCCCGAATCTCCGCCTCCAACGAGCATTTCTGGGCGCTGACCTTCCCGTTCCTCATGTTTCTGGTAGGGATCGGCGAGTTCTTCGTGCTGATCGTGGGCGGCCGGCTTGCCATCGAGGGCAGGATGACCGCCGGTGAGCTGTTGGAATTCACCCTGTTCCTGACCTATATCTACCAGCCGCTGCGCTGGCTTTCTTCGCTGCCGCGCAGGCTCGGCGAGGTGCAGACCAGCCTGCTGAAGATCTTCGAGGTGCTGGACGAGCAGGAGGACGTGACCGACGCCGCCGAAGTGAAGCCCTGCGATCTTGACGGCGACATCGTCTTCGACAACGTCCGCTTCGGCTATAAGCCCTACGAGCCCGTGCTGCGGGACGTGAGCCTGACGGTGAAAAAGGGCGAGATGATCGGCCTGGTCGGTCACTCCGGCGCGGGCAAATCCACCCTCATCAACCTGATCATGCGTCTTTACGATACCGATGAGGGCAGCATCCGGATCAACGGCGTGGACCTGCGGGAGATGTCCCAGCAGGCCTACCGGGAAAAGATCGGCGTGGTGTTTCAGGAGACCTTCCTCTTTGCCGGAACGATTTACGACAATATCGCCTACGCCCGCCCCACCGCCGATCCGTCGGAGGTGATCGCCGCCGCCAAGGCCGCCAACGCCCACGACTTCATCATGAAAACGCCGGATGGCTACAACACGGTGGTGGGGGAGAACGGCCATAACCTCTCCGGCGGCGAGCGGCAGCGGGTCTCTATCGCCCGTGCGATCCTGCGCAACCCGGAGATCCTGATTCTGGACGAGGCCACCAGCGCCCTCGACCCGGAGACGGAGGGGCAGATCCAGGAGGCGCTGGCGCGTCTCGTCAAAGGCCGCACCACCTTCGCCATCGCCCACCGCCTTGCCACCCTGAAAAACGCCGACCGGCTGGTGGTGATCGAAAAAGGCCGCATCGCCGAGGTGGGCACCCACCGTGACCTGCTGCTGCAGAACGGCATCTACGCCGGCCTTATCAAAGCCCAGCGCCAGACGTCAAAGTTCAGCCAATAAGCCAAAACGCGGCGGCCTTGTGGGTCAATGGGGTAATTAAGTGCCGTAGCACGCAGCCTCAGCTGCGTCTTCAGCGCAGATGATATTTCACGTAGCACGGCGCCTTGCGCCGTTAATCAGAACTGCTTTTGAGCGGCCGTTCATTGATTATAATTGTAGCGCGGCTCCGTGAACCGCCCGCAACGCGATTCCGATTTTTGAACGTAAATATCAGATCAGCGTCGGTTTACGTTGTTTTCGTCAGGAATCGTTTGAATGCGGAGCGGTTTTGGGGCGCAAATTACTATCGCAGCTCCATTTTATGAAACAGACAAGGATCCCTGAACGATTCATCCGTTCAAGGATCCTTGCTTGATTTCTGCTGCCAGAGCAGTTTCTGTGCCAATGCTTTATTCTACCGGATCTCTTTCGTCTGAAAATGATACCCGTATTTCAGAGCGTAACGTTTTTCCCGCAGCACCGCCATGAAATCTGCCATGCTGCGGATTATCCGATCCGTGATAATGCCGCCTCGTGCCAGATCCTCCGGCTGGTGAAAGTCCGAGCCGGAGAGCATGGGCAATTCGTATTTCATCGCCCAGTGCAGCGCCGTTTCACAGCGGGAATCATGCCTTGCGTTGCCGTTAAAGACCTCAATGCCGTCCAGCAGGTCCGGCCTAACCACCTGCATACGGTTGCGGAAGGGATGCGCCTGAAACACGATCAGCCCGTCCTGCTTCGCCGCCCGGTAAAAGTCCTCAAAGCTGTCCTGATAGCACAGAAAGGGGTGTTTCAGCAGATAGTCCTCGTCCGGTCCGTAGACCAGATAGTCGTTGTCGTTTTCCTTCTCAAACCGCAGCTCCAGGCCGTAAAGGACGGTGAAATGCGCGTCCTCCAGCGCCTTGGCGGCCAGATACCCCGCCCGGTGGTGGGCGATCATGTCCTTCCACTCGGTCAGCCCCGCGCTGTCGAAGGTGTAGCTGTTGAAATGGTCGGTGATGACGATCCCGGCGTAACCGGCCTCTTTATACATCCGGGCGGTCTCCGCCCCCGGCACCTTGCCGCACCGGCTGCTTTCATCCGTGTGGCAGTGGGTTTCATAAACGTATTGCATGGCGTTCTCTCCTATGGATGGTAAGGGATCGATTGGGGAGGTGAGGTCATCCGGCAGCGCACGACAGATCCCCGTTACCCGTTATTCCTTAAACAAATTCTCGTTGTTAAAATCAATCCCCAGCGTATCGATGAAATACGCGTTGGTGTCGGCGGTCATGCCGTTCTCGTCGAACACCGTCACGCGGAAATAGAGATCCTCCGGGTTGACGCTGAACTTCACCTCGGTGAGGTACTCCACGCCCTCTTCCCGGGCATAGACCGCCCGCAGCCGCCGTCCGCCACGGGTGAAGACGATCTTCACCGCCTTTTCGCACTCGATATGGACGGAACCGTCCGACCTGTCGATCCACAGGGCGTGGATCACCGGCCCCCGTGAGGCGTAGAAATCCCCTCTGAACAGGGCCTCCATCACGTCCGTGTAGGCAAGGCTTTTCGCCTTGATCATGGTCCAGCCGCCGAAGGAATCCCAATGGCAGGTGCCGGGGCGGCGGTTATGGTTGTCGTCGGCGGCAATGACGAATAACCGTTTGCCCGCCCGCAGCTGGTCGTCGTAGATATCCGGGTTGTACTCATTGTAGCCGTCCACCGCGCTGGAATGGTTATAGATCTCCATGGCGTGCATGTCCCGGTAGCCCATATAGTCCCGGTATTCCTCCAGCGACCAGCAGGGGTGGTTATGGGTGCAGAAAAAGCCGTTGTCCCGTCCCGCGCGGATCATGCGGTTGATCCCGCAGGGGGTGTATTCCGCCTTGAACCCGGCGTATTCGCCGTCGCCCTTCACCCTGTCCGGGTATTGCAGGGGGTGCAGCTTCCGGTCCGGGTCCCCGGCGATAAAGCAGATATCGCAGCACTTGTTGCGCATCCAGTATTTGCCCTGCTCGTCGGCGGAATCCTCCACGCCGTTCAGCGCGAGAAAGCGTTCGTCGGACAGGTCGTTGTGGGTGACGAAATGATTGTGGTCGGTGAAGGCGATGATCGAATAGCTGTGGGCCTGATACAGCTCCTTCATCTGCCGCGGCGTCAGCTCTCCGTCGGAGACGGTGGAGTGGCTGTGCAGATTTGCCTTGTACCATTGGCCCTCGGGGGAGATGAGATATTGTTTCATGGTGATTGCCTTTCTGAAAGATAAGGTAGCACGGCGCCGTGCGCCGTTAATACGCCGTGCTGACGGATGCTTCTTTTTTTAACAAAACGGCGCAAGGCGCCATGCTGCGGGTGGATCATTCTCCGATCAGCCCGTAATACCGCCCGATCCAGTAGGGCAGCAGGAAGATGGTGGGGTCCTGTACGTGGTTCGTTTCTCCGCAGTCAATGCGGAAGGCCCCTGCGTCCGGGCGGGGCAGATTGCGCTCGTCATAGGGCAGCGGCGTTTTCAGCTGGGCGGGTTCGCTCCACTCAGCCTGCTCCGTATCATAGATAAGCCCCCGCCGCTTCGAGTTCTCCTCCCGGTGGAAGGACAGGTCGAAGGGCATCTCCCGCAGCGAGCGAACGCACTCCGCCAGGTCGTCGTCCCGGCCGGTGAATGCCGCGTGCAGAAAGCTGAACATGGGCTGCCGTTCCACCTTTTCATACTGCCAGTGGTCCTCCATGCCGCACAGGTACAGCGCCCGCAGGCTTTCGTTTTCTTCCAGCCGCAGCAGCGTGAAAGCGGCAAGAAAACCGAGGTTATCGTCAATATGGCACACGTGAGCGTCCCGCACCTTGTGCTGCATGGCGTTCAGCGGATAGTGATGCTTCGTCACGAATTCCCGGTACAGCGCGCCGTATTTGTCGTCGCCGGTGATATGGTGGCAGACCTTGAGGAAGGCCAGCAGCTCCAGCGAATTGATGCCCCGCTCAAAGAACCATTTGTCGTCATAGTTCAGCAGCATCGGGTCCCAGTTGGCCCAGGTGGTGGGCAGGCCGTCGTGGTCGATCAGCCGGTAATGATTGCGGACGATGTGATCCATAATGCCACACAGCGCCCCGCGGATGGCCTCTTTCTCCGCGTCGTCCGCGCAGAGGTCGTAATACAGCGACATGCCGAAGAAGTGGCCGGTCATCTCGTCGCTGGAGGTCTCGCATTTCCACTCGCAGCCGCCGTCGGCAGTTCTGATCCACTCCTTGTTGCCGTTCCCAAAGCCCGGGTCTCCGGGGTAGCGCACCGCCCGGGCCGTAAAGCCGGGCAGGCCGGTGACCTTCGTCAGCAGCAGCATGGCGTTCAGGCCCCTTCTTGCCTTTTCCAGCGCTTCCTCTTCGCCCGTCACGGCGTAGCGCAGGCTTTCCGCGCCCACGTAGCAGCCGGTCCAAAGCCCGTCGTTGTCGGAGATATCCGGCGCCGCGTCCGCCGCGTCTCCCGTGGGGGTGGAGGCGGCCGCCGTAAAGCCCCGGCGGATATGAATTCGCTCCAAAACCGTCTCAAAATGGGCCGCCTTTTCCGTGAAGGTGGTCTCAAAGGCCTCGATCACGGCCAGCCCCTTGTCCGTGGCGGCGAAAATGCGGCTGCCGTCCGGCGACACCGCGACGGCGTTGACGTGATTGTCCGGCACCCACCGTTCGGCGGAAAAATATTTCATGCCGCCGTTCTTCTGATAAATGACGCCCACGTCGGTGGCGTAGTACCGCCCGCCGACTTCGTCCGTCGCGATCTGATAGACGGGGTTCTTCGGCAGGGTGTGTATCGTCTCCGGCGTCAGCCACAGGGCGTTGTTGTCGTGGATCAGCGCCCCGTCGTCGGTGCCGAGCCACAGATAGCCGCAGTCGTCGATGGCGGCGCAGTGGACCGTGGTCTTCGGGTAATCGCTGAACCGGGGCAGGATGTTTTTCCACTCCTGCCGTTTGCCGTGGATGACGCTGAGATTGTTGTCGGTGCCCACGTAAAAGGCTTCGTCGGAGACCGCCATGCAGCGGCCCTTGCCGCCTTCGGTGGAGCGGCGCAGCTCGTCCGATGCAAAAGAAGCGTCGGTCTTATAAAGCGTGTTTTCCGTCAGCACCCAGAAAGCGCCGCCGCGCGCGGCCATATCCACCAGCTTCTCGCCGAAATCCCGCACGAATTGCGCGCTGCCGTCAATGATGCGGTAAAGCCTGCCGCCCCCGGCCGCGAAGATCTCGCCGCCCGCTTCCCGCAGCAGCCCGAAGGCTATATCGCTGGGCGCGCCGTCCACCGGCTGAAAGCCGTCGTCCTCAAAGCGGTACAGTCCCGCTTTCGTGCCTGCGTACACGGCGCCACCGCAGTACAGCAGGCTGAGAACGCCGGTGTTTTTGGCGTCGTCGATCCGGAAGAAAGCGCGCCTGTATTGAATAAAGGGTTCCGGCTGATAGCAGCCGGCCTTTCTCGCTTGTTTCATGTTGTGACCTCCCCGTCGGTTTCTGTTTTCAATTGTAGCATAGAAAGCCCTGCGACGCAAATCTTTTTTGCGTCCTTCTGATTTTACAAACAAAAAAACGCTCCCCGTGCAGGGGAGCGCCCTTTCGTTTTACTTTTCCGCGTTGGCCCTTTCGTACCAGATGGTGGCGATGTCCATGGCCGCGTAGAGACCTTTCTTTTCGCTCTTCTTCACGATCCGCTCCTTCGGACGGATATCCGGATCGGTGTTCAGCAGCTGTACCAGCACGCGGTCGGCGATCTCCACGTCGCCCACGGTCCGGGTGGTGGCCACCTGGATCATGATGATGAACCGGTCGTAGCTGTTGCCGAAATAGATGGTCTTGCCGCATCTGACCAGCGGGTAACCTTTATAGGTGAGAAATTCCTTTTTTGCCATTCTGCCTTGTCCTTCCTCTTATGAGTCCATGCCGGAACGGAGATAGTCGCGCAGCAGGATCTGCAGCAGCTCGAACCGGTCGATGCGACGCATCAGATTTCTCGCGTTATTGTGCGTTGTGATGTAAGTCGGGTCCTCGGAAAGGATATACCCCACGATCTGGCTGATCGGGTTATACCCCTTTTCCTTCAGAGCGTTATAGATGATGAGGATGGATCTTCTGATCTCTTCATCGTTGCGGTTGCTGATGTCAAACTGTCTGGTTTTGTCGCTCATTTCGGAACACCTCCAGGAAATAATATAACGAACATCACTATATTGTTTTATTATAAACGCTTCATTCTGAAATTACAAGTGTTATTTTGGAAATAATCACATTTTCAGCTGGATATTGGCCTTCGCCAGGTCGGCGATCAGCTTATCCGTCACGGCTTTTACCTCTTCGCCGGTCAGGGTACGCTCGTCATGGCCGAATACGATGCGGACCGTGATGGATTTGCCGTTCTCGTCCTGATAGGTGTCGATGACGCCGATCTTACGGATGATGGGGCAGCGCAGCAGCTCGATGGCGGTGCGGATGGGCAGGAAGGTGTTGGCCAGAAAGTTCAGGTCGATGGTCATCTCCGGGAACTTGCCGACTTCGTGATAGACGATCTCTTCGGGCTTCACCGCAGCGAAGGCGGGCACGTCGATCTCCGCGTAGACGACGGCGGCCTTTTTGTCGATGCGTCTGGCGACGGTGGGGTAGACCACGCCGATCTCGCCCAGCGTCTGCCCGCCGCAGATCACGGCGTTCAGGTTCTTCGGATGCTGATAGGAATGGGTGGCCTGCATGGGCTTGAAGGTGATGTCCCGGTGCAGGATATCCGCCGTCAGCAGCGCCAGCATATCCCGCAGCTCGTAGTAGAGCGTCTCCAGAGACTTGGTCTTGCTGAAAAGCGTCACGCCCAGCTTTTTATGCTCGTCGCAAAGGCCCTTGTCGTTGAGGCCCTCCACCACGCGGCCGATCTCAAACACGCCGAAATCGCTGTCGAACTGAGAGTTCTCGCTGACCTGGCAGAGCTGGTTGGGGATCATGGAGCGACGCAGCACCTCGATATTGGGGTTGGAGGCGTTGGCCAGACGCACGTTGTCCTCCACCTCAATGCCGAGGCCCTTATATTCGTCGTTATACGCCCAGATGTAGGAGTGGACCTCGTGCAGGCGGAAGTGCTTGACGAGGATATCCTTGATCCGGTCCTCCACGGTCTTTTCCGTATCGGGGCGGATGGGGTAGAGGGGCGCTTTCGCGGTGTTGACGGCGAAGTTATCGTAGCCGTAAATGCGGGTGATCTCTTCAATGATGTCCGCCTTGATGGTCACGTCCTTGGTGGCGCGCCAGCTGGGCACCGTCACGGTGAAATCGTCGCCCTCGTTGGTCACGCCGAAGCCCAGCGCCGTCAGCGTCTTCACGATGCGGTCGTTGGAAATCTCGATACCGGTATAGCGGTCCACGAAGTGCTTGTCGAACCGAAGCACTCTTTCGGGATAGTGGAAAGGATACACGTCTGTAAGGGAGGAGACCACCTTCACGCCGGGGTCGATCTCCTGCAGCAGGCCGATCAGGCGGGCGGCGGCGGTAGCGGTCATCTCCGGGTCGAGGCTCTTTTCGTACCGCGCGGAAGCGTCGGTCCGGTGGGAGAGCCGCACAGAGGACTTGCGGATGGAGGCCGCGTCGAAGGTGGCGGATTCCAGCGTCAGCCGGGTGGTATCGGCCACGATCTCGGAATCAAGGCCGCCCATGATGCCGGCGATGGCCACGGGCGTGTCGCCGTTGCAGATCATCAGCGTGTTGGGGTCAATATCCCGCTCCACGCCGTCAAGGGTTGTGAATTTAAAAGGCTCGGCAAAGCGCTTCACCCGGATGCTCTCCACCTTGCGGGCGTCAAAGGCGTGCATGGGCTGGCCCATTTCCAGCATCAGGTAGTTGGTCAGGTCCGCCAGCAGGTTGATGGAGCGCATACCGCAGTAGTTGAGGCGGATCTTCATGTTGACCGGGCTCACGTTCTTGGTGATGTTTTCCACCTGAATGCCGGTGTAGCGGTAGCAGAGGGGATCCTCCACCTTGATATCCACCGGGGGCAGGTCCTTGTACTGCGACAGGTCCGCGGTGGGCAGCGGCTTGAGGGGACGGTTCGCCAGCACGGCGAATTCCCGGGCGATGCCGTAATGCCCCCACAGATCGGGGCGGTTGGTCAGGGACTTGTTGTCCACTTCAAAAATGATATCGTCGATGGCAAAGACATCTTTCAGGTCCGTGCCGTTGGCAAGGCTTTCGTCCAGCTCCATGATGCCGCCGTGGTCCTCGCTGATACCCAGCTCCTTTTCGCTGCAGCACATGCCGTAGGAGGTGAAGCCCGCCAGATCACGGGGGGCGATGTCGATCTCGCCCAGCTTCGCGCCGACCTTGGCAAAGGCGGTCTTGATCCCTGCTCTGGCGTTCGGCGCGCCGCAGACCACGTCCACGGGCTCGCCTTCGCCGCAGTCCACTTTGAGCAGGTGCAGCTTTTTGGAGGCAGGGTGCGGCTCGCAGGAAAGGATCTCCGCGACGACCACGCCGCTGATATCCGCGCCCTTCATGAATATATCGTTCTCCACCTCGGCGGTGGAAAGGGAAAACTGCTTGATCAGGCTCAGTTTGTCAAGCCCGGAGAGATCGACGAAATCACCGATCCAGTTCATTGATAAAAACATACTTCGTCTCCTCCTTATTCATCGTCCGGGAACTGCGACAGGCACTTGAGGTTGCCGCTGTTCAGGTCCCGGATATCTTTCACGCCGTATTTCATCATGGCAAGGCGGGTGAGGCCCAGTCCGAAGGCGAAGCCGGTGTAGACCTCGGGGTCGATGCCGCCGGCCTTGAGCACCTCGGGGTGGATCATGCCGCAGGGGCACAGCTCCAGCCAGCCGCTGTGCTTGCAGCTGGGGCAGCCGGTGCCGCCGCAGATCAGGCAGCTGATATCCAGCTCAAAGCCCGGTTCCACGAAGGGGAAGAAGCCGGGGCGCAGCCGCACCTTGATATCCTTCTTGAACACCTCCGAAAGCATGGTCTTCATGAAGAAGATCAGGTTGGAAATGGAGATGTCCTTATCCACCATCACGCCCTCCATCTGGAAGAAGGTGTTCTCATGGCAGGCGTCGGTGGCTTCGTTCCGGAAGCAGCGGCCGGGGAAGATGGCCTTGATGGGCTTGCCCTCTTTTTCCAGCGCGTCCTTGTATTTGCCGTAGATGGCGTTCTGGGCGGCGGAGGTCTGCGTCTTCAGCAGCTGGCCGTTGTCCAGATAGTAGGTGTCCTGCATGTCCCGGGCAGGGTGGTCCTTGGGGATGTTCAGCGACTCGAAGCACTCGTAGTCGGTCACGATCTCGCTGTAATCCTCCACGGTGAAGCCCATGGATTTGAAAATCTTTTCGCACTCGCGCTGCACCAGTGTGATGGGGTGATAGGACCCCTTCGCCGGCTCGGCGGGGATGGAAAGGTCAAACTCCGGCACGGCGTTGATCTCGGCCTCCAGCTCCTTGGCCTTCAGCTGTTCCATCCGCTCGGAGATCCGCTTCGTCGCCTCCTGCTTGAAGGTGTTCACCACCTGTCCGAAGGTCTTTTTCTCCTCGGCGGACAGGTCCTTCATCGTCTTCATCATGTCCGTCACGTAGCCCTTTTTGCCGAGAAAGGCGATGTTGACCTTCTCCACGTCGGCCGCGCCGGTGATTTCCGAGAGCGCCTTTTCCAGTTCGGCTCTCAGTTCTTCAATCGTTTTAGCCATTGTCATCCTCCTTGTTCATGAAAAAACGCCCCATGTAAAAACATGAGACGAACAAAATCCGCGGTACCACTCAATTTGCAGTTCCAAACTGCCGCTTTGGTATGCTTTAATGCAGCATCTACATCCCGCTTTTCACGGGAAGCTCGTGAGGTGAAGTTCGGCCGCGGAACGATGCGGCCCTTCCAGCCCCGGCCGCTCTCTGTCATCGTCATGCCCGCCGCCTACTGGCGGACCGCCGGTCCGCGCTCAGTCAGCGCCTTTTTTAAATATCGTTGTTATTCTACCACAGGGATTTTTTTTTGTCAAGTAAATTGATACTTGCAATTTGCTTTCCGTTCCATTATGATATAAAAGAGATAATTTGGAAAGAGACGGGATACTGACAGAATGGACGTGATCGAGACGTTTTCCGACGTCAGGTGCTTCATCGTGGATATGGACGGCACCTTTTATCTGGGCGACGAGCTGCTGCCCGGCGCGGTGGAATTTGCCGAAGCGGTGAAGCGCAGCGGAAAAGACTTTTTTTTCTTTACAAATAATTCATCCCACAACGAGCAGGAATGCCTCGACAAGCTGGAAAAGACCGGGTTCCACGCCGAGGAGGGGAGCGTCATCATCTCCTCTCACGTGACCATCGATTTCTTGCAGCGTCACCGGCAGGGCAAAACGGTCTATCTGCTGGGCAATCATAACCTGCGGGGCGACTTTGAGGCGGCGGGCATCCCGCTGACGGAGGAGCACCCCGATATCGTGGTGGTGGGTTTCGATACGGAGTTCTCCTATGACGATATCGACAAAACCGCCAACTTCCTCGCGGACGGCGCGGAATATATCGCCACCCATCCGGACGTGAACTGCCCGCTGGCCAACGGCTTCATGCCGGACGTGGGGGCGTTCATCGCCATGTTCGAGGCCTCCACCGGCCGCACGCCGGACCTCATCATGGGCAAGCCCTACGGCTTTACGGTGGATTACGTCACCAACCGCATCGGCTGCACCCGGGAGGAGATCTGCTTCGTGGGCGACCGGCTGGAGACGGATATCGCCATCGGCGCGAACAACGGCCTGAAATCCGTGCTGGTCTTTACCGGCGTCACCTCGCCCGAGCAGTATGAAAAATCCCCCATCCGCGCCACCCTCGCGCTGGACAACATCGGCGAACTGGGCAAGCTGTTATAACTGTAGCACGCAGCCTCAGCTGCGTCATACACGAACTTTTAACGCTGCTGAGGCAGCGTGCTACCAATATTACCATATCATAATCGGAGGTATCATCATGGCAGAAGAAATCAAAAGATCATGGTATAAGGAAATGGCGGTCTATCAGGTTTGGCCCCGCTCGTTCTGTGACGGCAACGGCGACGGCATCGGCGACCTGAAGGGCATCCTTTCCAAACTCGACTACATCAAGAGCCTCGGCGTGGACGCCATCTGGTTCTCCCCGCTGTATAAGTCCCCGCAGAAGGACTACGGCTACGACATCGCCGACTACCGGGATATCGCCCCGGAATACGGCACGCTGGACGACTTCAAGGCGGTGCTCAAGGGCGCCCACGAAAGAGGCCTGCGGGTCATCATGGACCTTGTCGTCAACCACACCTCCGACCAGCACCAGTGGTTTTTGGAGAGCAAAAAGGGCGACGATAACCCTTATCACGATTATTACTTCTGGCGCAAGGGCAAGGGAAAGCATCGCCGTCCCAATAACTGGATGTCCACGTTCGCCGGTCCCGCGTGGGAATACGACGAGGGGCTGGACGAGTATTATCTGCATGTTTTTGCTAAAAAACAGCCTGATCTGAACATGGCTAATCCCAAAGTCCGCGAGGAAGTAAAAAAGATCCTGAAATTCTGGCTGGATATGGGGGTCGACGGCTTCCGCGAGGACGTTATCACCTTTATCGATAAAGCCGAAGGGCTGCCGGACGACTATCCGGTACGTGACCGCGGCACCGGTGCCAGATATTACGTGGATCGTCCCAAAGTCCATCAGTATCTGAAAGAGTTCCGCGATGATGTGCTTAGCCATTATGACTGCTATACCATCGGAGAAGCTCCCGGGACCAGCCCGGAAGGATGCCTGCGCTATACGGCGGAGGGACCGGATCATGTACTGGATGAGATGATCAGCTTCGAGCCCATGGACGCGGACGGCGATTCTCTGACCGGCCTGCCCAAGAAGTTCGATCTGGTTCAGATGAAGACTGCTTTCACCAATTGGCAGAATGTCCTGGCCGCAGGAAAGGCGTGGAACTCCCTCTACATCGAGAACCATGATCATCCCAGGATCATCAGCCGCTACGGGTCTGAAAAATACTGGAAGGAGTCCGGCAAGATGCTGGCAGCCATGTATATGCTGCAAAGAGGTACTCCTTTCGTATATCAGGGTCAGGAGCTGGGCATGATGAATCTGAGACTGGACAGTGTCGATAAATATATCGATATCGCCTCCAAGAACAATGCCCGCATCTACAGCAAGACCATGAGCAAGGAAGAGGTCCTTAAAGCCATCCAGGCTTCCACCCGTGACAGCGCCCGCACTCCCGTACAGTGGAGCAGCGACGAAAACGCCGGCTTTACTACCGGGAAACCGTGGTTCTATGTCAATCCCAACTATACGACGGTCAATGAGGCCGATGAGGATAAGGATCCGGATTCCATCCTTAATTTCTACCGTCAGCTGATCAAATACCGCAAGGAAAGCCCTGTCGCTGTCTGGGGTGATTTCAAGGAATTCTATCCTGATGACACCAATTTCTACGTATATCAGCGCACCTATGAAGGCAAACGCCTGCTGGTGATCTGCTGCTTCAGCGGCCAGCCCCTTACCTTTACTGCTCCGGAGGGCTATGACCTGTCTAAAGGAAAGCTGGCTGTCACCAACTATCCGACTGAAAGTGCCAAAATCGACGGCAGCACCTTTACTACCCGTCCTTACGAACTGCGCGTGTACGAGTTCGACTGATCGTTCGGGACCGCCCCGAAAGAGGATTGACTGGAAAGTTGCCTTGGCGCAGCCCGCAGGCGGACGGTAGGCGGATAAAATACCCTAAAAGGGCTATTTTATCCGCCAAAATCAACTTATAAAACCTGACGAAGGCGGATAAAATTCCGTAAACTTCTCCTTTTTATCCGCCTAAGTAGGCCTTAGAACTGGTCAAATTGGCGGATATATTCGCGGGATCCAGCTTATTTATCCGCCTGGGCGTTTTGAAAACACTTCAAACTGGCGGATATATTCCGGAAAATCCGCCTTTTTATCCGCCGCTGGTACAGTCAGCTGCCGGTACAGCCCAACCCAGCCCAACCGAAAAGAAAGAAAAGAAAGACCTTTTTTGAGAATCCGCTCCAATATTTGCCCAAATATTTAATAAAAGGTGTTGACATACGCAATTAAATAGCATACAATATAATTGTAAAAAATAAAAACGGTTGACGAAAAGACAACAAGTCAACAAGAAAGGAGGCAGCATCGAATGGATAGTCAGGAAACGGAGTGGGATTGTCTGAAGCTGAGCCGTCAGCTATGTTTCCCACTGTATGTCTGCTCAAAAGAGATCACCCGGCGCTATAAGCCTTACCTGGACCAGATCGGGCTGACTTACACCCAGTACATAACCATGCTGGTCCTGTGGGAACACCCTCAGAACGCTGTCAATGTCACTGAGCTTGGCAAAAGTCTTTATCTTGATTCGGGCACCCTGACACCGCTTTTAAAAAAGCTGGAAGCAAAAGGCCTGATCACGCGGCACCGCGATCAAAGCGATGAGCGGAGCGTACTGGTCAGCGTTACGCAAAAGGGAATGGACCTGCGCGAAAAAGCGGTCTCCGTACCGGCCAGGATGAGCGCCTGCGTCGACCTGACAGAAGATGAGGTCCGGCAGCTGCTGACTCTTTTACAGAAAGTCATCCATCACGTAGAACGATCGTAATTACACTCTATCACACATTTATCACACTTTAAAACACATCAAGGAGGATTATCATCATGGCAGTTATCCAGGCAAATGAAGCTACTTTCAAAAACGAAGTATTGAACGCACAAGGCACCGTTCTGGTCGATTTCTGGGCAGACTGGTGCGGCCCCTGCAGAATGCTCAGCCCTATGGTAGACCGTGTCGCATCTCGCGTGGAAAACGCCAAGGTCGTTAAGGTCAATGTAGACGACAACATGGCCCTGGCTCAGCAGTACGGCATCGTCAATATCCCCTGCCTGATCGTTTTCAAAGACGGTAAAGAGGTAAATCGCTCCGTAGGCGTGATCCCCGAAAAATCCATCGAAGAACTGCTGAAGGCATAAGGCTTCGCAATAAGCAGCAAGGAGTCTACTATGTACGATATTGTCATCATCGGAGCAGGCACCGCCGGCATGAGCGCCGCTATCTATGCGCAGCGGGGCGGAAAAAAGTCCCTGATGCTGGAGAAGCTTACCTACGGCGGACAGATCATCAACACCCCCGACATCGAAAACTATCCTGGTATCGCGCATATCTCCGGCTATGAATTTTCTGAAAAGCTGTACAGACAGGCTTCCGACCTCGGTGTGAAGCTTGAGCACGGCACCGTCAGTTCTGTCGAGGATGAGGGCGGACTGTTCAAAGTAAAAACCGGCGATAACAGCGAATTCACAGGCCGCGCCGTCATCCTTGCAACCGGCGCCCGGAACCGTCACCTCGGCATCGCACGCGAAAACGAACTTGTCGGAAAAGGCGTCTCCTACTGCGCCGCCTGCGACGGAATGTTTTTCCGAAAGAAGGACGTCGCCGTCAACGGAGGCGGCAACACTGCACTCGGCGATGCACTCTATCTTGCCGGCATCTGCAATAAGGTCTATCTCATCCACCGCAGAGACCAGTTCCGCGGCGCGGAAAGAGACGCGGAGAAACTCAAGGTGCTTGATAACGTGGAATTCGTTCTGAACAGCACCGTTACAAAGCTGAACGGGGATACGAAACTCGAGAGCATCGATGTAACCGATAAGAACTCCGGCGCTGTCAAAACGATTCCGGTGTCCGGTCTGTTCGTCGCCATCGGCCAGGAACCGGAGAATGGTGCATTTGCAAATCTCGTGAATCTTGACGCAAAGGGATATATCGTTGCGGGTGAGGACTGTCTCACCGGTCATAGTGGCGTTTTTGCGGCCGGCGACTGCCGCACGAAATCCTTAAGACAGCTTACTACCGCAGCGGCAGACGGAGCTGTGGCCGCGACCGCAGCCTGCGAATATATTGACAGGCTGTGAAGATATCGAGCAGAGAAGATTAATTCTTCCCTGCTCAATTCGGCGGCCGCCATCATCTCGTGCTTCGCACTCAACGATGTGCGGTCGCCTTCACAGAAAACTGTACCGGAAGGATTCCGGCCCGTTGAACGCGCGGCAGAAATTCTCCGGCATGAAGCGAGTTCCTTGGCGATTGATAAGGGCAGTGAGTCGATGAGAAAACCAAATCCAAATTCTGCAAAAGAAATAAAATACGAAATTAAAAATAAGAAAAACGGTTCCTCTCATGACGTTCATGCCCCCTGTTTCTCCTATGACTCCGATGAGGCACTGAAGCTGGATAATCAGCTTTGTTTTCCGCTCTACGCTGCTGCGAGGAAAATCGTCGGCGAATACACACCTTTCTTGAAGCCTCTCGGCATCACCTACACGCAGTACATCACCTTTATGGTGCTCTGGGAGCATGACAATATTCCGGTCGGCGATATCTGCGCAAAGCTCTATCTCGACAATGGGACCGTGACCCCGCTTCTCAAGAAGATGGAGTCCGAAGGGTATATTACACGCAGGCGCGACGGAGAAGATGAGCGCAAGGTAAAAATCTGCCTGACCGATGCAGGCCGCGGGATGAAGGACAAGGTGCGCGATATCCCTCTCAAAATCAGCAGCTGTGTACAGGTCAGCGCCGGGGATGCGAAAACTCTCTATCGGATTCTCTATGGCATTCTTGATAATTCCGCCACGAAATAAGTCACATCAGAAACTGCCGATCCTCCGAAAACGTTGAATTTTGGCATTCCGCGGCTTAAAATGAACGGGTGTCAGGAGTTGAAGTGCCACAAAGAACGCGG
>CADAMO010000007.1 GCA_902788995.1 Oscillospiraceae bacterium | reverse complement strand
GACGGAAAAGCCCACCGTGATATTTATCCGCAAGCTCGTTTCCCTGATCGAAAGCGGACAGGCGGTGCTGCTGGACGCGGACCATCCGGGAATCGAGATACCGAAAGGTTTCATCGGTTATGAGGACGAGCATTTTTACTATCTCTGTTTTGAGGAAGCGCACAAACGGGTCAAACAGATGTGCGACACGCAGCATGAGGCGTTCGATATTTCCAGCAACGAGGTCAGCGGCGACGGTAAAAACACGCGGACGTATCGCTTCGGCAGCGTGAGCAAGCGCGTGATGTTTCTCAAAAAGGAGGAAGCGGAAAAAATCATGCGTGATGAGGAATAACGCGGTACGGCGGTACAGCGTCAGAATCCCGTGTCAAGAGCCTGTTTTTTGCAGGGCTCTTATTTTTTTGCGTTACGGCATCGCGTTACAGAAGAATCCGTATCGGATGTATCGCCGTATCGCATAAAAAACCGAATGCAGTTTTTTTTACATGCTTCGCTATTTGCCAGTTTCGCCTTTGTATTACGCCAAGCCGCATACAAAGGCAATTGGGAGTCGGGCTAAGCCCATACCCCTATCAAGGTTTCATCGCTTCTTTTTCCGACAGAAAAAAAAGAAAAACACTGCAGATCCGCTTCGATATTATGTTGCGGCTGTAACATTTCATGTCCCGCCCTGCGGGATAATTTGTTTTATTGAAAGGATTTTATATGAAAACACAGTCAAGAACTGCTATTCTTTCCTTCCGCGTTACCCCGGAAGAAAAAACAAAAATCATTGAAAAAGCGTTCACGTCCTACCGCGAACCCAGCATGTACTTGCGGGACTGTGCGCTGAACAAACAGATCATTGTCGTCCCCGGCGCCGACGTGGTCGCCGTGGAGTTGCGGTGCATCGGAAACAATCTGAACCAGCTCACCCGCGAGGTGCACGCCGGATACGTTTCCGCAATCAATCTGACCGAAACCAGAGAGGAGTTGAAAGCGATATGGCGATCCTTAAATGCGTTGCTTCAGGCTGCCCGCTGAGGGGTATTTTCTCTTACGTTACCCGCCGGGAGGCGACGGAAGACAAGCTCATCGGCGGCGTTAACTGCTGCGCCGATTCGGCCCTGGACGAATTTGTTTTCGTCAAAAAGCAGTTTCACAAAGAGGACGGACGGCAGTATTATCACTTCGTCCAGTCCTTCTCTCCCGAGGATGATCTCACGCCGGAGACCGCGCATGAGATCGGTTTACGTTTTGCAGAAGCGTTCCCGGAATACCAGGTGCTGGTCGCCACCCACGTGAACACCGGCGCGCTGCACAATCACATTATTCTGAACAGCGTCAACATGAAAAACGGCAAAAAATATCACCAGAGCCGCGACGATCTGCTCCACCTGAAAGAGTTCTCCAATCAACTTTGTCTGCAATACGGACTCAGCGTGACGGAGGTCAAAGCGAAGGACGACCGCGGAAAAGACCGCCCCACGTGGAAGAAAGATCTCGTGCAGACGGCGCGGATGGCCATGCTATGGTGCAATACCAAAGAAGGTTTCATCGAATACATGGAGGAGCACGGCTACAAAATCAAGTGGGAAGACAACCTGAAATACATCACATACACCACGCCGGACGGCCACGTGATCCGCGACAACAAGCTCTTCGACGAGCGGCTGCACAAGGATAATCTGGAGCTGTATTTCGCCCTGGGCGGCTGCGATTTTGAACACGCAGAATCCTATTACAACTACCGGACGCCGCCGCATTCAAACGATTGCACGATGACCATAAGCACTGGTCTGCTGGATTTCTTCCGCGACCTTCTCACCGCCGTTCCGCCGCAGATGTACTACGTTCCCGCGGAAGCGCATGAGATGAACGACGCGGAAAGAAAGCGGCTGGAGGCAATCCTCGGCAAGAAGATCGAACCCGCCGCTTACGAATACTATTGCATGCGCCCGGAGGACGAAGAAACCTTCGGACTGATTCTGTGAAAGGAGAATGCCTCATGAAAAAGAAACCTTACGAGGTGGCCACCGTTGAAATTGAATACAACGGCGACGGCGAAACCTTCAATCAATTTCTTTCTTCCGTCGTCCGTGAATACGTTGACGCGGAGCCTGCGGCGCCGGAGGAAACCGCCGAAAAATATTTCGGAAAAAGCAAAAATAATGCTGGATATTGAAAAGGTTGTGTGGTATTGTTGTGCGTACCGGAAGGGGACGCTGCAACCATGCTGCGCGCCTGCCAGGAAAAACAGGAAAGGAAAAGAAATATGAAACCGATACAGATTTATCAGAAAGCCGTCGGCGTTGACGCGGCTCCTCTGCCGCTTCCCGTGGCCGTTCCGATTCGACCGGGGAAGTCCGTTATCATTCCGTTCCGGCCGAAGGAACCGGAACCTTCTGAGGAAAACGTCAAACGGGAAAAGCGGCAGACGGCAGCACGATCCGCCGCAAAAAAGAAAAAATATGAAGTGGCGTCCGTGGAAGTATCCTACAACGGGGACGACGGGAAATTCAATCAGTTCCTTGCCGCGGTCATGCGGGAATATCTGACTTTCGATCCCTCTTCGCCGGATGCGGATGACGCCGCGGACAGTGAGGTAAACGACAAATGAGAGTATGGTTATACGCGCGGCTTTCGCGCGACGACGATCAGGAAATGAATTCTCTGGAAAATCAGCGGCAGCTGATCCGGGAGTTCGCCGAAAAGAACGGTTATGAGATCGTCGGCGAGTCCTTCGACGACAACATCAGCGGGATGCACTTCAACCGCCCCGGGATTGAAGAAATCACTTCGGCGGTGGAAGAAAAACGGATCGACGCGGTGATCGTCAAGGATATGTCCCGTCTCGGACGGCATCGGACGCATACGGCGATATATCTGGATTTCCTGCGGGAGCGTGAGGTCAGGGTGCTGTCCGTGACGGAAAACTTTGATACTTCCAAAGACGCGGACGATCTGATGATCGGCTTCAAGGGACTGTTCAACGATATGTACGTCCGCGATATCGCCTGTAAGATCCACGCGGGATACGAACAAAAGCAGAAGGACGGCATCGTGGTTGTGCCGCCCTTCGGATATTTTAAGGACAAAAACAGCGGCGAAATCAGGATCGTTCCGGATCACGCCGCCATCGTGCGCAGGATCTTTGAATTGTACGTCGGCGGCTACGGGATCAAGGCGATCTCCAAAATGTTCAACGAAGAAGGGGTTCCTTCTCCCGGCGCATTGAAACAGCGGTTATACGCAAAACCGGGCAAAGAAAAACTGCCGAAGCCGGACGCGCCGAAGAGCGTAAAGCTCTCTCTGTGGGAGAACACGGCGGTCAAAAGGATCCTGCAAAACGAGTTTTACTGCGGAACGCTCGTCTGCCACAAGACGTACGTCAGCAAGATCAATCACATCAAAAAAGAGATTCCGCCGGAGGAACAATACCGACACGAAAACGCTGTGCCTGCGATCGTATCCAGAGAGATATGGGAGCAGGCGCAGTTGTTATTATTCGAGAAACCGAAGCGCAACGTCCGCGCCTCGGCAGGGAAGCCCTGCCACCGTTACGCGGGGCTGATCAGATGCGGCGACTGCAACGCCTCTTTCGTCTGCCGGACGCGCAAGTGGGGAGACAAGCCGGACCGGTACGAATACACCTGCAACGGCAATCACCGTTACGGCAAATCCCACTGCACACCGCACACCATCCGGGAGGAGGTGCTGGACGACCTGATCTATCAGGAACTGCTGGACCTGAAGCGGTACGCAAAGGACAATTTCGCCCAGGTGGACCGGCAAATGAAAAACTGGCTGGCGCACCGGCCTTCGGCGGAAAAGAAGCTGCAGGAGATGGAAACCAGCGTCGCCGTCCGCAAAAAAGATCTGGAGGGTCTGCTGCTGGAGCGCATCCGCGACCCCGGCCACGCGGAGATTTACACCAAAATGATCACCGACTGCGAAAGCGATATCGCCGACCTTCAGATGAAGATAGAGGAGTTCAAAAACCTTGACGAGACGGTCCGCCAGCGGAAAAAGGAGATGAAGAAAAGCATGGAACTGCTGGACGCCATCGTCGCCGACGGCGCCGTCAGCGACGCCAACCTCCGGATGCTGTTGGATAAAATCGTGATCTTTGACGTCGGCGGCCGACTGAAAGTGCAGATCTTCCTCAACAGTGACTTCCGCCGCAAGATCGACTGCTTCGACGAATCTGGCAACCTGACCGACCACATCGCCGAAAGCTGGTGGCACGAAGACGACGATACCTGGGCAAAAATGCCGCTGACGGAAGAGGATCTGCAGGGGAAATAACTAATAACCGGGGAGAGGTGACAACCTTTCCCCGGTTGACATCAGTCAGTATAATAGTTTAATTGCTCAAGCTCATTCTTCCGTTCTTTCCAATCTGGCATGAACATGCTGAGATATTGATAGAATTTTCTCGAATGGTCAGGCTGTAAAAAGTGGACAAACTCGTGAGTAGCTACATATTCAATACAGGACAATGGCGCTTCTAACAATGCAATGTTAAAGGTGAGAATTTTTCTTTTTGGTTGACAACTTCCCCAACGGGAAATCATATTTCTTACTCTTATTTCAGGAAACTCCACTCCATACTTTTGAAATTTTGGATATACGGCTTCACATACATTTTGAATACAATCCAAACATTGATTTTTTAACCATTTATCCATCGTACGCTGCTTCAATTCACGGTTATTAAACTCTTTTACAGTCAGCGTGATGAAAACACCATCTGAGAAAGCAATATTTCTATTTCCTTCTATGACTCTCAAACGCAGGTCATGCCCAAGGATACGAAACGATTCGCCGTCTACATACAATTTAGACTTAGGAGTGTACTTCGCCATTTCTGCATAACGATCTAACGCTTTTAGAATATAATCAGACTTGCTTTGCAGAAAATCCTGTATGTTTTTTTCTGATACTGTATGATTCGCAGAAACATAAACGCTTTGATCTGCTTTTATGCGCAGATTCAGGTTTTTAACATTCTTTCTCTCAAGGTCATATTCTATCACTCTGCCGTTCAGTTCAATCATTCTTTTCATTTGAATCTCCTGAGCGCAACGGTGATAACGTTTTCTATGATCTTGTCGATTGTATCAAAGTCGATTTTGAACCCACGCGTCTTTTCCAACTCGTAGAAATAATCATCAATGTCTTGCGCGATTTTGTTATGAATATCCCTATTCGTTTGCCAGTCGACCGTATCGTGTTTTTCTATGATTTTAGTCACCTCGAGCGAAATATCCGATACCGTTTCAGCATTGGAACCAATATCAATCACATCATCCAGGATAGCGGCGATTACTCCATAGAATGCTTGCGCATGCAGATTTCCTTTGATTTTTTCAGGATAAACAATGTTTGTCGTTCCCTTGCGATAATCGGCAAGGATCAACTTCATCTTGTCAAGGTATTCAGCTTCTGAGATGACGCGATTCTTGTAATCCTCCAATGCCATTTTTATTCTCTTGGAAAAGCTATCGTAGTATGCCGGGTTTTCATCTCGGTTTGTTTTTATGCTTTTCGTAACATGAGACAAGATCGCATCGGCTTTAGAACGTAATGAGCCAAGTTCCTGCAGTTCCTTTTCAAAATCGTCTTCATTCAGGATATCTACAGGGTTGGTCAGTTGCTTGAGTCCAACAACGGATAAATGTGCGTCAAGAAGATTTTGCATCTGTGCTTCATATTCGCGGTTATCTATTGTATCCGCATAACGGATCTTCACACTTCTGCGCACTTTGGAATAGAAGATAAATGCCGATTGATACTTCCCAAGTTCTGTTTTTTCGAATGCCGCGTATGCTTTTTCGGAATTCATCACCATGTTCAGGGCTCGTCCGAATACACATAAAGCGTCGTAAAAATTGCCGCGAACCTCATCTTCCGCAAGAAACACTTCTATTTCTTCTGTGTCATCTGAATTCCGGATCGGTTTGAACACATCGCACAGATGTGAATATGCCTCTCGCAGACGACTGACGTAAACCATCACGTCTACAACAGTTCCCTTGAGATCTTCCGAATCAAATTCTTCAAGCCCGGATCCGCTGTACATTTCCATCGCTGAATCCAGTTTTGCAATCAATCCTCGGTAGTCGACGATCAATCCAAAATCCTTGCCTTCACAGAGACGGTTGGTACGAGCGATCGCCTGTAAAAGGCCGTGATCTTTCAGTTCTTTGTCGATGTATAATACCTGTGTAAGGGGAGCGTCAAAACCCGTGAGCAGTTTGCTGCACACAATCATGATGTCGATTTCGCCGTCGATGAATTTGTTTTTCAGTGTGTCTTCGTAATCGTCGGCGTTGCCGTACTGCTGCATCATTTTGTTCCAGAACGCAACCACCATATCGTCGGTGCTTTCGTCGACCTCATCCACGCCTTCTCTCATGTCCGGAGCAGAAATAACGACGGCGGTGGTCAGGTCGCCGAACTGTTCAAAACACTTTTGATAGCGAACAGCGTCTTTCTTGAAATTACAAGCGAGCATCGCTTTAAATCCGGTGTTCTTGTAACCTTCCAGAAAATGCTGATTGATATCAAGTGCAATTCTCTTGATTCTTGCATCGGTAGATCCGAGTTTTTTCATGGTGCTCCACTTGTCGCGCAAGTCGGCTTTCTGTGCATCGCTCAGCTTTTTGGTTACCTGGCTGAACCACAGATCGATGTTTTCCTCGTCTACGTTCTGCTCCACAAATCGTCCCTCATAAATCAGAGGAACAATGGCTTTATCTTCTACACCGTCTTTAATGGTGTACTTGTGAATCAGTTTACCGAAACGCGCAAGTGTGCTTTTTTCGTTCTTCATCAGCGGGGTGCCGGTAAAGCCGATATAGCAGGCATTGGGGAATACGGTACGCATCTTGGCGGCAAGTGAACCGTAATTGGACCGGTGGCTTTCATCCACCAGTACAAAAATATCCCGGGAGTTATTTTTCAGCCCGCAGCTTTCAACCGTGTTGAACTTGTTGATGATAGAGGTGATTATATCGAATTTGCCGCTGTTGATAAGCTCGATCAAATGCTTGCCGCTTGTCGCTCTTGCGGGAGCCAACCGGGTGTGAGAAAAGGTTTTCGCAATTTGCTTGTCCAGTTCTTTCCGGTCGGTGACGATCACCACACGCGGATTTAAACTGCTCATGGTCTCCAAAATATATTTGGAAATCATAACCATGGTCAGAGATTTTCCGCTGCCTTGTGTATGCCAGATCACACCGCTTTGGCGATTGCCCGCGGCGTCGTTTGTATTGATCGTCTTAATGATTTCCTCCACAGCGAAGAACTGCTGGTAGCGGGCGACTTTTTTGACGTTGGCATCATAAAGAACAAAATACTTGGTCAGTTTCATCAACCGCCCGGGAGAGAGCAGGGAGACGATATTTCTGTCCTGCACGGTGGGCTCCCGACCGACAACGAGCTGATCGATCAGTTTATCCTGCCATTCCGTATCCTGTTCGCGCCAGATGCACCAGAAGTTCTTCCCCGTGCCGCAGGTGCCGTATTTCACGGCGTTCTTGTTGGTCGCCATGACGATCTGCGCATATTTGAAAAGCTGTGGAATATAATCCCTCCCTTGGTTGCGGATCATCTGTTCAATTGCCTGATCCTCACTGATCGTAGGCGCCTTGCACTCGATTACCGCAAAGGGAATGCCGTTGACAAAAAGCACAATGTCGGGACGAGCATTTTTCTGCTTGTCCCAACTGTCGCAGGAGAACTCCTCGGTCACATGGAAAACGTTGTTGCCGGGATTCTCCCAATCGATATATTTCACATTAAAGCTTTTTGACGATCCGTCCGCCAGCTTTTCAAGGTAGCTTTTGCCGAGCATCAGCGAATCATAGATCTTTTCACTTGTGCGGACCAGCCCTTCGGTCAGCGGCTCGTCCAGATCGGAAATCGCTTTCTCAATGTTGTCTGCCGAGAATTTGTATCGTATCCCGTCGAATTCAAACTCATTGATCTTTGCAAGTTGACGGCGCAAAATATCCTTCAAGAGAACATGATAAAGTGTCCCGCGCTGGGCCATGCAGTCTTCCGGGGATATGTATTGATATCCCAACTTACAAAGCAGTTCAATCGCCGGATATTTGCTGATATTATCCTCTAAATAGAGGTCGGATTGGGATTGGTAACTCATAGTTGTTCCTCTTATGCATCATCTCGGAATAGTATTGGTTTTCGGGAAGAATAAGTAAATACAATTCCATCTTCTTCAAAAGCAATTGGTTCGCGAGTAGCACAAGAAAACCAAATATTATCCTCCACAAAAGCTGTCACTTTTTTTGTACTAATATCAACAATACTATCACCATCAACCTTATAACAAGAAGGTTCTTTTGAAGAATAATTAAAATAGATGATATCTTTAGTAGGCATCTTTTTTCTCCTTTTAATTGTATTGTCTCAACATGCTATATTTTATTTGCGATCCTTAGGCGGACAAGGATCATTTCCGTGACTGTCAGAGTTGGAAATTCGCCCGTCTTTATTGTGGATAACGAGCTCAGTTTTTTGATTTTGGCTAATGGTACGTGCAATACTGATTGCGTCTTTCTTTGTGTCGGTATGTGCGCTTGCACGCTCTCCGCCGCTTCTTTTTACGTCCCAACCGCCTTTGGAATTGGGAACCACATGATGTTCTCCTCTAGACATTTCATAATCCTCCGTTATTTGGTTATTTCATATTCAATGATGCAATTGCAATTGAGAACAGTTCTTCCCAGTTTTTCGCGTTGTCGATTGCCTGTTTGAGCAGTTCTTTTTCCGTTTTTGTAAATGGACGGCTGCTCCTTTCGACGGCAAGTTTGCAAAGTAGTTTAATTTCTTGTTCTGTCATGTTTTTACCCTCACGATCCCTGTCAACAAAAGCTGCATCAGGGCTTTCTTTTTCTGTTTTTCCTCATCACACATACGCTGATGAAGGGTGATAAGGTTGTCCAAAGCTGTGAAGTATGCCGAAATCGCCTTCTGCTCGTTAATATCTACCGGTAGCACAACTTCAATTTCGCTCAACGTGGGGAACTTTAAGTTCCAGTTGTCAGAAGTGATCCCTTGAGAGCGAACTTGGAATGCGTGAATCATATTTTCACGTTTGAACATATAAGCAAAGAACTTTGAATCAACGCCAGAAAACGGCGTGATTACAGTATATGCAGGGCTAACAATGCCATTATATGGAGAATAGCCGCTTGCACCTTGCCACATTCTCATCGAGTTATACGCTATATCACCGATAACAACTTTCTTGTATTTTGACTTGTCATCATTAGAGTTATCATGGCGCCCCAGTTCGGAAAACTTTTTAATCCCAGCGCCAATCGTTACCGAAATCAATTCACCATCTGGATCAGATTCAACCCTTTCTGAAAAGCACTCGCCAACCTTACGCTGTTCCCAAGGGGCAGTAAAATCCGGGAAACGCCATTCGGGGACGTTCGCGCCGGGCTTGGGGAACATCTTTTGTAAAAAAGCCTTTTTTAGTTTTTTCAGTTCCTCAACTATCTTCTCGTAAAGCTCAATCACCCGATCTTGCGTCGTAAGAATCTCCGCAATTTTCTCTTGCTCGGGAAGAGGGGGAAGACAGCAATCAACTTTTACAAAGGAATCCCAGTATAACCGTAGTCGAAAATCTGTTACCCCGTACGATTTTTTATGCAGACTGTTTATGGATTCTGGAAGTTTAATGTACTTATCCAAAAAAGCGGGACAGAGCTTTATTATCGGTTTTGCCACAATATATGCAGGGCTGACAAGACCATCTGTTTGTACCACACCAATCGCCCCTTGCCAAGCACGCATCATATTAAAAACAAGGTCGTCTTTTCGAACCGTCATGTATTGTGTTTTGTCTTCAATACGTTTGACTTTCTTGCCGAGTTCCTCTTCATCTAGTTCACCGTTCGATACACCGGAATGGATAGAAACAGTCAACACCGGTAGCGACGGATCACCTTTTTCTTTGCGTTCGATATAGATGTCGCCCATGGGGACGACCTTCCAATCCATAGGTACAATACCGACTTTTGTTTTTTGGTATCCCTCCGGTACTTCACCGCGCCGGATTTGTTCAATTCGCTTTTGAATCTGTAGGGTCATACTGTAACCTCTTCTTTTGAAGTCTGTGTTTCATCGGAGTTTGTGACGGAAGATGATTCCCGACGTTGCGTTTCAATTCTTTCCCTCTCGAGTTCAACTACCTCTTTTATCCTATCGACAGGATGGACTATCGTCAGCCCACTGTTTTCTTCCTGAACCATTCTGTCTCTGTCGGTTTGACGACTATATAAAGTTTCTCGATATGGTATGTAACTGCACAGTACTCCAATCAGATTCGCTGTCGTGTTTGTTGGCGTTCCTGTTATCGAGATTGCTTCGGGGCGATTTATTACAGGACCGCCGGAATTTCCGGGAAAAGTTTGCGCATCGACTAAGAAAATGGGATTGGCGTCTTTTAGTATAAAAGCGTCCGTTATTCTTGAAACACACCCTAATCTGCAAATAGGTACTTTAATCGTTTCGACGAGGTTCATAGGGAATCCAAGTGCGTATACCAAACTTCCTTCTTCCACTCCTGTTGACCGCATTTGGTCTAAAGTTAATGCGTGGTCATCAAGGTCAAATGATCCCCAAATGGACTTATCTTTTATAAGCTGTTGAGGCGATATTTGAATAGCTATGATATCAGTAGTTTCAATTGGATGAGGGGAGAAGAGTGGCGTCCCTTTTTCGTCATATAAGCTGATAGGATAGTCTTTAACGAAAGTACCTTCGACAGAATTAAATCGCACACATATTTCCTTTACAGAGGAAACTACGTGTTTATTTGTAATAAGGTAATGGGTTGACAGAGCAGGATTATTCTTTTCTTTACGCCCGACAATAAAACCAGTTCCTATCCAATGCTTTTTATTATCAGGCAAATTGATGCCCAACGCTACAACTGAGTTTATAAATCCTGAAGGAATGATTGCCATACCTAATTCTCCTTTTTTTCTGAAAGTCGCTTCTTTTCTTCTGCTCGTTCTATTTGACCAATGCTTTTTTCCGGTGTCGGCAGATCCTCCGGCATGGTACCACCAAGTTCTTTAATGGTTTTACGAACTTTCTGACCGACATTGTAATGAGTTTGGTTCGCGTTGTCTTTCCCTTGTATGTTTTCGCGCCGCAGCTTTTCTTCGGTTTGGGTAGCGCGGAACAGATTGGCGGCAAGCTCCGTACTTCCCATATAATCGAGTATTTTTTGGCTCTTTTTCAAACCTTTCCTTTGGTGAATTTCTTTGGCGCCGAGGCCGCCGTACAGCCCCATATAACCATAGTTTTGAAAGATGGCATAGTCTACCGGTTCGATAACCCCAGCGTTGTGGGCAGCGTCTGCAAGCGCAGCATTGTGCCGTTTCATTTCGTTGCGGATTGCCAGTCGTTTTTGGTCTTCTGTTAATTCTTCATAATTGTCAATCAATTCTTGTTGGCGAGTTTTTACTGCAAAATAGGATTGTCCGACCGCAATCACTTCTTTTCTGGGATCACCGTTCATAACGATTAAGTAGCAAGCGTATCGAGATAACATATAGTCTTCAATCTCTCTCGCCGCACCTGATCCCAGCGCCACCATTTTGCTGACGTCAGCAAAATGGTCAGAAGGATCAAAACCACTGTTTTTACATGCAAGTTTTGCTCTTTCTATCGCTTCGTTAAAATTTCTCCACTGAGTATACTCGAGAACCGGTTGCAGCTCTCTTGCAAGCCAGTATTCCTGACCGTTTTCGTTAACATGTTTTATGCTTTCAAAGATTTGCTCGTTGTATCTCGTCAGTTCATTATTCATAATCCAAGTTCCTCTATATACTTCTTCATTTGTATCTGCACCACGGCCAACTCAGCTTCAGTGTAGGCGATATTGTTCTGTTTCTCGCCGCCGCATTCATGAACAGCTCTTTGTTGTTCGCTCTGCTGTATTTGTTCAATTCGTTGCTCGATCTGAGGTTTCATGTTAATCTTTTCTTTTGGCTTCTTTTTCTTCTGCTATTTCGCTGATCTCAGTCAGAAGATTTTCTTCGTCATGACGAGCGATATACCATTTCTCAAGTAAAAGGTCTATTAACCTCAACAGTTTTTTTGCTTCATTTATATCAATATCAATAATCAGATTGACATCTTTTTCCATGTGGGCTCCGATATTGCCAACTTTCCGAAGACCGTCGATGGCATTCCATTGAGCTGCTGGGACTTTATCTTTTAACGAAGTTATCTCAGCGTTTAGATTTTTTTCTCGAATACCCCAAAAATCATGAATCATTCCTTGTAAGCATCGCCGCAACAATGTTGCAGCCGCCTTTGGACTTCTTTCCAAAATCAAATTTGCTTCTTCATAATCTTTTAGGATTTGTCCCGGAATATAGTCTGGAAAGTGCTTTATAACCACCTGCGGAACAATATCAATCTGCTTATGATCTGTTCTATTAATAGCTGAAACCGCAATTCTTTTACAAGCAGCGTTGTTGCACTGAAAAGAGTGAATTTCAAAGCTGCTTTCCTGGTATTCGCTCGGTATGGGAGACACATTTCTATATAAGCCGTTTTGCACACAATTTTCCGAATTTGCATATGCCTGCGCATGACCGCAAAACGGACATACATACGTCTTCGCTTCAAAATTGATTTGGATCATAATCCCAATTCCTCCATATACTTCTTCATTTGTGCCTGAACCACGGCAAGTTCGGCTTCGATATCCGCAATATTTTTCTTCACTTCGTCAATATCGATCAGTTCTTCTTCCTCAAAGGTGTCCACATAGCGGGGAATGTTCAGGTTATAGTCGTTATCCCTGATCTCCTGCAAAGTCGCCACATGGCTGAACTTGTCTTCGTCTTTGTATGTAAGATCCGTTTTATATGCTTGGTAGGTATCGACGATTTTCTGGACGTCCTCGTCCCGAAGGATATTTTGATTTTTACCTTTTTCAAAATGCCCTTCGCCGCTGGCGTCCACAAACAGGACTTTGTCGTTTGTTCCGCGATCCTTGCGGAAAATCAGGATACACGCAGGGATCCCCGCGCCGTAGAAAAGATTGGCAGGCAAACCGATCACGGCGTCAAGGAAATTGAATTGTTCGACAATTGCCTGACGAATACGCCCTTCGCTTGCTCCGCGGAACAGAACGCCGTGCGGCAAAATAATACCCATCCGCCCGGTGGTATCGTCCAGACTGCTGAGCATATGTAAGACGAACGCATAGTCGCCCTTGGAAGACGGCGGAACACCGATATCAAATCGATGATAAATATCCAGATCGGCAGTCATTTTTGCTTTTTTGCCGTTTTCACTTTCCGTATCGGGGAGAAAACCGCTGTCCCATTTGTCCAGCGAGAACGGGGGATTGGCGACGATGCACTGGAACTTCATCAGCCGATCGTTTTCTACGTTCCCCGGGTTTGACAGGGTGTCTCCTTGCCATATCGTTGCGTCGTCCACACCGTGCAGGAACATGTTCATCCGGCAAAGCGCCCAGGTTTGCATATTTTTTTCCTGCCCGTAAAGGTGTGTCTTTTTGCTGCCGATCTGTTTGAACGCTTTCAGCAGCAATCCGCCGCTGCCGCAGGTGGCGTCGTAAATACGGTCGTTCTCTTTTGGCGCCACAAGCCGCGCTACAAGTTCAGAAACTTTACTGGGCGTGTAAAACTCGCCGCCCTTCTTTCCGGCGTCGGAAGCAAAGTTGGCGATCATATATTCATACGAGTCGCCGATAATATCGACGCTGTCAAGCTGCGATGGGCGAAGATCCAGATCCCTGAAGTCTTCCAACAGGTTCTTCAATATCGCGTTCTTTTCTTTCGGCTCGCCGAAATCAACGGATGAGTTGAAGTCGATCGCACGGAATACGTTATGTAATTTCGCGCTGTTATTGTTTTCGATGGCCGCAAGCGCTACGTTTATCTTTTGCCCGATCTCTGCGTCGTTGCGGTTTGCATAGAGGTAAGAAAATGTTGACGTTTCGTCCATCACAAACCGTTCACGGCTCATGGCCCGCTCGACACGGCGTTCGTCGCCGTCGTATTGTTTCAGATAATACTCACGCGTTTCGGCATATACATCACTGAGGTATTTCACAAAAAGCATCGATAAAATATAATCTTTATACCGGGAGCTGTCGATCTTCCCGCGAAAGCTGTCGCAAGCGCTCCAAAGCGTTTTTTCTATGTTCTGTCTGGTCGTCATTTCAGTTATCTCCTTTGAATTTGTCATATATGATATTAAGCGATTCCTTATATAAGAGTGCTTTTTCCTTTGCCAGGCGATATAGCAGCTCTTGTTCTTTGTTTGACAGAAGCAATAGTTGTCCAAGTGCCTTCTGCTTATCTATGGGAAAAACCTGTATGTTTAACGAGCCGATAAAGCCGGAGCTGATTGTGCCGAAAGCCGTACTGCCGCTGCTGTTTTGCAAAATCTGCTGATATGTACTTTCCCGGCGCAAAAACCAAAGTATGTATTCCGGCAAGATTTTTTCGTCGTTCACGCGCAAAATGGCGAAATGAGAAGGGACCAAAAGGCCGCAGGTTTTCTCGTCATCAATCAATACAGATGTATAGGGAAAACTTAACCGAATAAGTATATCGCCTTTATGGGTGAACAATTCTGATTTGAGTTCCTCTCTTGCCGGGTACACTTCTACATACTTAAGATCCAAATACCCTTCCGGTGCAAGACATCTTAAATTCAGCATATGATAGCGAAAAGAAGTGTTGTGGCCTTCTTCTGCTTTCTTTCGTCCGGTTACTGCGCCGGTTCTGACGGTAACGATATCGCATAACCTCATTGTTTGTGTCACCAACTTTTTTTGTCATGGATGTATTGTGATTATATTATATGGCGCATTTTTTGATTTGTCAATACTTTTTTTGTTATGGCACTTTTGTGACTTATTTTGTTTCATGCCTGCTTCTTCCCGCAGGAAAAAAGAATAATTGATATCGTTTTTTATTGGCAGACGCGTTACCTCTTATCCCCAAAAACGGTGGGGGAGGCAGCGCGTCTGCCAATGATTTTTCGTGTGTTTTCAGACAAAGAAAAACGCTGAAACCGTTGATATACAAGGTCTCAGCGTTGGTGCGGATGACGGGAGTCGAACCCACATGAACTTGCATTCACTGGCACCTGAAGCCAGCGCGTCTGCCAATTCCGCCACATCCGCATATTCAATTTTCACCGTTAAATTTTACTCGGCACGGTGATCCGAGAGCGGGGCAATTCTGAGATCGGGAAGTTTCACCGAGGTGACGCTCCCTGAAGCCAGCGCGTCTGCCAATTCCGCCACATCCGCATATTGAGTTTCACCGTTAAATTTTACTCGGCACGGTGATCCGAGGACGGGACAACCAATCGCTTATCAGATCGGCGCAACTGTCTTTTCCGCCTGTTGCTCGAATATGTTACCACATGTTGATGGATTTGTCAACAGCTTTTTTGAAAAAATTTGCGTTGGCGTGAGGATGTCGTTCATATTCCGCGCAAGAAATGACGATCATCCCCGCGCAGGGACGTCGGTTGGCCCGGCCATACCAACGCATCTGCAAATTGTCAGTTTGTCGAGCTGATCCGGTAGCGCGGCACCTCAGTGCCGCTCGTGACATAAACAACTTTTTTCAGAACAAAAAAACATAACGCTAATTATCAAATAATAAAAGGTTACATCTGTTTTTGTTCCTCTGAAATGAAACATTCGCGAATAGCGGCACTGAGGTGCCGCGCTACCGATATTACCCCGACAAGTCCCTCTTTGATTGCATGGCAAAGGGGAGCCTGCGCCTTTTTTTTGATGAGAAATGCCATTGTTTGCGGGGGTGTTGTGCGGATTTTAACAAACTGTAACAACGCCGTTTTTCTTTAGGCGTTTTAAATAAACATCATCAAAAAAATTTGGAAATCGGCTTTCAGAAAACGATTGCTATTTGCAAAATGCGGTGATATAATCAAAGTGTATCTTTATAATTAAGAATAGTCTGCCTTTTTATATGCAATGAAACGGCAGGGTAGAAGGAGCGTGTAAGATATGACAAAAAAGAACTCCGTATTTCATAAGGCGCTGTCCGTCGTGCTGACGGTGGTCATGGTCTTCGGTTACGTGGGGCTGCTCTCCGGCGTGATCGTCAAGGACCTGTTCGGCACGGCGCAGGTGGCCCACGCCGCCACGGCGAACAGCTATGCTACGCTGCAAAACGCCATCAATTCGGCCAATAATACAAATGGCACCACGACGATTCAACTGACGGCAAATATTACCGGCGGTAAAGTTGCTGCGTTGCCCGCCATTACAAAAAATGTAATACTTGATTTAAATGGTTATAGCATCACATTTGAGTCAAATAAAACTGATTTGGGCAATAACGACAACAACAACAATGAACAACAGATTCCGTCTGATTTGGTCGCTTCCTATTCAGGTGCTTCTGATGCTGTCAATAAGGGTGTCATTAACGTTGGTTCAAGTGGTTGGCTCCAAATCATTAATAGTTCGGGCACTTCATCGACGTTTTCTGTAAAAACCTATGCGTATGGTGATGATAGTAATGGTCATCATTTTACTGGAAGAAAGACAACCACATGGATGGCGGCCGCCAGTGCTATCTATTGCGAAGGTACCCTTGTACTTGGAGATAAAAATAATTCTTCCTATGATAATTTCACCATTAAGACGCAGGCGCGAGCCGGAACGGATAACGATGGTTATGATAAGCGTTGTATGGCAACCAACTCTTATGCTGTGACAATGAATCATTCAAATGCTAAATTGTCTATGTACGGAGGAACGCTCGAATCATCTGCCAATAATACGTCAAATTATAACGGAACAAATGATATGAGGTGCTTTGCACTTAATATCAACAGTTGTTATTCTGCAGACATCTATAAGGGAACAATCAATATACCTCATGAGGATCGTACCGGAATCGTTAATGCGGATGGAAATGATTCCTCTGGAGGAAATAACTATTTAGCTGCGATCCGTGTAAATACCCCATATGTTTATATTTTTGATTTGAGTTCAACTGTGAAAGCAGAAGCAAGTGCAGATACAGAAAAAGCAAACATATATGCTGCCAACATTTATGCAACAAACAGTAATAATGCGCCTTATGTATATGGTTTTGCGTTGACAAACACCTCCAGTAAGAGCAGTTCGGATTCTGCCTATATGGAAGCAGCGAATATCCTTGGCGATTACAAACTTGCAATTAATGGAAATATATGTCCGGATACGAAATTTGGTTCAAATTTAGGATTCACTTCTGCTGCTCGGGCAGACCATGGATTAAATGCCAATTCCAACAACTATTTGTACACACTGTTCCATTTTGGTGATACTGTCACGGAAAATGGTGTTTATCCGTGGAGCTATGCTACTTTCCGTGATTATGTTGGCGCGCATACGGCTACTAATGATGCGTATTTTGCAAACTCCGCTTCTCATATGAATGACGGCAACAACTACGCCGCTTCGGCTGCGGGGAATTATTACCGCAACGGCTACCGGCACACGGGCTGGAAGGGCGCAAAAATGCCGGGTGATCCCAGTAACGCTTCCACCAGCATGACCAGTACCAGTGCGGCGACCCTCAACGCCTCCAACGGCGGCTCCCTGTTCCTTTATCCCACCTGGTCGCTGGTGAACTATGATATCACCTACGACCTGAACACCAACGACGGCAAGCAGGGTTCGGCGAGCAACGCCAGCGGCGCGCCGACGACCTACAACATCACCAGCACGTCCACGCTTCCCGTGCCCACCCGTCACGGCTATTACTTCAAGGGCTGGATCCTGACCAAAAAGGCCTATAACAAAATCGGCGGCGGCACGATCTCGTCCGACGCGGGCAACCCCACCACCCTCAACATGAGTGAGTCTTACGACTCCGTCGACCCCTGGACGCTGGATAACACATATAAACCCTGGTGGAACGGCAGCGCCTACACGGCGGGGCAGTCTTTGACCGGCAAAAACGGTCACATCTGGCTGAAGGCCACTTGGGAGGAGACCCCTTACAAAGCCACGTTCAATTATGACAATATTCCCGCCGGCGCGACGGGGCTGGCGGCCACGCCCAACGGACAGGTCGGTTATAACGTCAACAACACCTTTACCTTCCCGCAGAACGCGACGAAGCCTTACTACACCTTCAACGGCACCAACAACGGCTGGAAGGTGACCACCCCCGACGGCAGCTGGTCCAGCGGCGCGCCCTTCAACGCAGGGGCCTCTACCAGCGTGGGCAACTACGGCAACCCCACCTTCACCGCCCAGTATACGCCCATCCAGTATACGATTACCTTCGATCCCAACGGCGGCGGCGACGTGAAATCCAATTTTTCCGATACGATCAGCAACAAGTATCATTATAATTACGAATCCAAGACCAACCTGCCCGCAATCGGTCGTCTCGGCTATACCTTCGGCGGATGGAAGCCGGAAACCACCGTCACGGAGGAATGGGATTCCTCCCAGATCGTGTGGGATCAGAACGCCACCTATTCCGGCACGTCTGTGGAACACAAGCACGGCGACGTGACGTTGGTGGCCCAGTGGAACACGGTGTCCTCCAAAGTGCACTATGTGCTGGGCACGGGCGAGTATCTCTCCGGCGCTGATCAGAACCCCACCTACAGCTTCGATTCTGAGTACAACTTCGCGCTGGATACCGCCAACAAGATAGGCTACGACTTCGTCGGCTGGCGGATCATCCCGCCCTCCGGCTCCGGTAATACCTATTATAATAATTACTACGAGCAGTATGAGGATGACAATAACGTGACTGTCGCCCCCGCAAACCGGTGGGCCGTGTCAAAAGACGCCGGCGAAACCGATTACAGCCTTGACAGCGGCAATTTCGTGCTGCCCAAGGGCAAGATCGGCGACGTGTGGCTGGCGCCGGAATTCACGCCCATCACCTACACCCTGATCTATAACGCCAACGGCGGCTCGGCCTGCGCGCCGAAGTCCTACACGATCGAAGACAGTTTCACGCTGGACTCCACCTCTCAGAAGGGTTATGCTTTCAGCGGCTGGACCGCCGCCCTGTCCGACGCCGGCAGCGGGGCAGTACACAACTGGACCGCTTCCTCCTATAACTTCGGCGCTCAGCTTTCCGGCATGTACGGCAACGTGACCCTGACCGCGCAGAAGACCCCTGCGAATTATACCATCACGCTGGACGTCAACGGCGGCGACCCGCTGGAAAATACCGTCCGTCCCTATACCGTTGAAAACTCCGTCGATCTGCCACAGGATCTCAGCAGGACCGGCTATTCCTTCGTTAATTGGCAGGTGGCAGGCGGCGACGAGCTGGCGGCTGATTCTATCTGGAAAGACGATGAATCGTTTGCCAGAACCTTTACCGATAAGCTTCCCGCCGGCTGCTACGGCAACGTGAAGCTGGTGGCCCAGTGGGAGCATAAGTCCTATCGGATCGACAAGGAGAGCTACGACGATCAGTACTATTTTATCGACGTGCCCTTTACCCTCGGCGGCGCGACCCAGCCCGGTTATACGTTTGTCAACTGGACCGTCTTAAACAGCGTCGGCAACTGGGTACAGGGTACCGAATATACCGCCGCGCAGAACATCTCCGGCATGTGGGGCGATGTGGCGCTGCACCCGAACTTCACGCCGAACACCTATACCATTACTTATAATAATAAAGACGGCAATCCTGACCACACCGAAACCTATACCATCGAAACGGATATCAGGCTTGACGACGGCGGCATTGACGGCTATACCTTCGGCGGATGGGTGGTTTCCGGCCTGACGGCGGAAAGCAGCAGATGGATCTCCGGCGACAAGATGCCGCAGGGCGAATACGGCACGGGCTTTTACGGCGACGTGACCCTGACGCCGGATCTGACGCCTGCCGACTATACCGTGAAATTCATCTCCGACGGCGGCACTACCTACCCGGACCTGCCCTACACCATTGAAGGCGTGGCGGAAGGCTTCAGCGCCACGCTGCCTACGCCCACCAAAACCGGCTACGACTTTACCGGATGGAAGGTGACCACGGCGGCCGGCGGCTGGACGGATGGGGACGTGATCCCCGCCGGAACCTCCGTCGTCGGCAAATGGGGCAGCGTGACCCTGACGGCCCAGTGGTCCGCCAAGTCCATCCCCGTCAAATATATCGTGGGCAACACCGCGCAGTATCCCGACGGCATCACCAAGCAGGGCACCTTCAACGAGATTGCGCCCGATCTGACGAACGATGAAAAGGCCAAGCCCGCCGACGCGCAGTACACCTACACCTTCGACCATTGGGAGCCCGCCCTCGGCAAGATCACGCGTGAGGACCCGCAGTACGTATATACCGCGGTATATTCGCAAACGGTCAATAAATATACCGTCACGTGGATGATCCCCACGGACGTGAACGGCACGCCCGGCAACTACACGGCCCAGGTGAGCGATCCTATCGAATACGGCAATGCGCCCGTCTACAACGACGGCGTGAATCCCACGCTGGACTCCGCCACCCCCGCCGAATACACCTGGCGGTTCGCGGGCTGGTCCCTGACCGCAGGCGGCGAAAAGCTGGAAAGCCTTCCCACTGTGACGGGCAACGCCACCTACTATGCCCTTTACACCAAGGTGCTTCGTCCCGAAATCGTCAACTGGGTCATCAACGGTGTGACCAACAGCGAAGAATGGGGCATCGGCGAAACCCCCGAATGGAAGCACGATACGCCCACCAAGCCCGATGAAAACGGCTATGCCTTTACCTTTACGAATTGGTATCCCACTCCTTCCGTGGTTGAGCAGCACGGCGGCCCCTACACCTATACCGCGCAGTTCAGCAGTGCGCTGCAGACCTACACCGTCACGCTGAACGCGAACGGCGGCGAGACGGCGGACCCGCTCTCCTTCACCTATCGGATGGGCGACACGGTGACCTTCCCGAATCCCACCCGCACCGGTTATATCTTTGCCGGATGGCTTCTTGACGCGGCCGTCGGTACCTGGACGGCCCGCACCATTCCCGCCGGTGAATACACCACCAACACCCTGTGGGGCACCGTGAGTTTCACGGCTCAGTGGACGCCCATCGAATACACCGTCAGCTTCAACGGGGCGTCTGAAGACGACGTGCTGCCCACCCCGCTGACCTATACCATCGAGAGCGACAGCGCGCTGCCCGCGGCCACCCGCGAAGGCCACGTCCTCAGCGGCTGGATCGTCTCCGTGGGCGGCGGCAACTGGACCCAGGGCGCGACCCTTGCGGCCAATTACACGCTGGCGGAAAATTACGGCAACGTGACCCTGACCCCCATCTGGCAGGTACAGACCTATACCATCCACTGGATCAGCGGCGACTATGAGCAGACCAGCGAAGCCGAGTACGGCAGCGCCATCCTCGCCTATACGCCCATCTCTAAAATGGGCTACACGGCGGATTGGGACGCCGAGGTGCCCGCCACCATGCCCGCTTCCGACCTGACCTTCCACGCGGTCTACACGCCCGTTCAGTATTATATCCGTCTGAACGCCAACGGCGGCAGCGAAGTGGAAAACTTCTATTACACCATCGACGGCAACAACACCCTGCCCACGCCCACCCGCGACGGCGCGACCTTCCGCGGCTGGAAGGTGGCGGCGGCCCAGGGCAACTGGTCCAAGAACACCCTGGTGGCCGGCGGCGCCAGCCTCAACGGCAAATACGGCAACGTGTCCCTGACCGCCCAGTGGGATCTGGAGCAGCACACCGTCACGTGGGTGGCCGGCGACGTGACCAAGGAGACCGTCTGGCTCTACGGCGCGACGCCCTCCTACGACGGCACGCCTTATAAGTCCCCCGATGAGTACAACAGCTACGTGTTCTCCGGCTGGGATAAGACGATCGTTCCCGTGACCGAGGACGTGACCTACACCGCCCTGTTCACCCCCACCGTGCGCACCTACACCGTCCGTTGGGTGGTGGACGGCTTCACCGTCAAGGTGAAAGAAGATTATCATTACGGCGACATGCCGGACTACGACGGCGAAACGCCCACGAGAGACTCCACCCCGTATTTTGATTTCAGCTTCGCAGGCTGGTCCCCCGAAGTGACCGAAGTCACGAAGGACGTGACCTATACCGCTCAGTTTAACGTGTTCACCAAGCTGCAGAGCCTGACGCTGGACGTCTCCTCCATGTTCCTTGAGATCGGCGAAGGAGAATCCCTCGGCGTCACCCTGAATCCCACCAACGCCAGCGTCAGAGACGTGCTCTGGACCTCTCAGAATAAGGACGTCGCCACCATCGACGCCAACGGCAAGATCACCGCGGTCGCCCCCGGCGTCAGCGTGATCAAGGTGGCCTCCGTCGACAATTCCAAGAGCGCCTACTGCGTGGTCACGGTCGCCCCGCGCCACACCAAATATGTGGAAATCACCGCGGGCGGCATTTCCACCACCCAGCTGGCTGGCGCCATGCTGCAGCTTTCCGCCACCATCCAGCCCGATAACGCCACCGATACCGGCATCCGCTGGTCCAGCGGCGACGTGAGCGTCGCAACGGTGGACGGCAACGGTCTGGTGAAGTACGTGGGCGTGGGCGAGACCGATATCACGGCCATCGCCTCCGACGGCTTCTCCATGGGCTCCATCCACGTGGTCACCACCACCGATGAGACCGAGGTGGAAAACGAAGTCAAGACCTACCTTGTCACCTTCGGCGAGTTCTATCCCGGCTTCAAGTTCACCGAGAACGGCGAGCACTACACCGCCGGCCGCCTGTACGTGGCGGAGGGCGAGACGATCCGCTTCAAGCTGGACGTGCAGAATTCCCGCCAGAGCGGCTACAGCGTCTACGCCAACACGGAGCTGATGTCCTGCGACGGAGAATACTGGTACACGCTGGATAACATCCAGAACAACATGATCATCCGGTTCGCCGACAGCGCCGCCGGCATCGGCACCCCCGAAGAGGAGGACAGCGGCGACAGCGGCGCCAAGCTCACCTTCTTTGAGCGGTTGGCCGCGTTCTTCCGCAAGATCGTTGAATTCTTCAGAGGCCTTTTCAAGAAATAATGTCCATTGAACTCCTTGCACCTGCCGGCGCCCGGGAACAGCTCGAGGCCGCCGTCAGGTGCGGCGCAGACGCCGTTTATTTCGGCGCGTCATCCTTTAATGCGCGGCGCAATGCCGATAACTTCAGCGGAAATGATTTCATTTCCGCTGTGCGTTTTTGTCACGAAAGAGGCGTGAAAGCCTATATCACGCTGAACACGCTGGTGACGGACGGGGAGCTGCCCGCCCTGGCGGAAACCCTGTCGCTGATCTGCGAGGCCGCCGCCGACGCGGTGATCGTGCAGGACCCGGCGGTGATCCGGCTGGTACGGCAGTGCTGCCCCTCCCTGCGGCTGCACGCCTCCACTCAGATGGCGGTCCACAACGTCAGCGGCGCCAAACTGCTGGCCGGAATGGGCTTTTCTCGTATCGTGCTGGCCCGTGAACTGAGCGTTCCGGAGATCCGCGCTGTCGCCGAAAGCGTCGACTGCGAGATCGAGGTCTTCGTCCACGGGGCCCACTGCATGAGCGCCTCCGGCATGTGCTACATGTCCTCCGCCTTCGGCGCGCGCAGCGGCAACCGCGGGCTCTGCGCCCAGCCCTGCCGCCTGAATTTCAAGGCGGAGGGCCGCGAATATGCCCTCTCCCTCAAGGATATGTGCCTGGCGCGGCATTTGACAGCGTTGGAGGAGGCCGGAGCGGTCTCCTTCAAGATCGAGGGCCGCATGAAGCGCCCGGAATACGTGGCGGCGGCGGTCACCGCCTACCGGCAGGCCCTGTCGGGGGACGAGCCGGATCTGGAAACGCTGAAAAGCGTCTTTTCCCGCAGCGGCTTCACCGACGGCTACGCCGCGGGGCGGCGCACGCTGGCCATGTTCGGCGTGCGCACCAAGGACGACGTGATCGCCGCCTCTTCCGTGCTGCCCAAGCTGAAAAACCTGTATAAAGACGAATATAAATGCGCCGCGCTGGAGATGACCTTCCGGGCGGCGGCAGGGGAGCCCTCCTCCCTGACGGTGACGGACGGCGTCCACACGGCCACCGTCACCGGTCCTGTGCCCGAAACGGCGGTGAAAACCGCCATGACCCGAGAAATGGCGGAAAAATCCCTCTTCAAACTGGGCGGCACCTTCTATGAGGCGGGCAAGCTGACCTGTGAGATCGGTGAGGGCGTGATCCTGCCCGCGTCGGCGGTCAACGCCCTGCGTCGCGAGGCCTGCGACGCGCTGACAAGGCAGCGGGGCGACGTGCCGCCCCACCCGTTCACCCCGCCCAAAAACCGCGTCCGGGCGGCGGCGCTGCGGCCGGAGACGCCCGCGCTGCGGCTGAGCTTCCGCAAGGCGGCGCAGATCCCGGAAAACGCTGCCTGCGAGCGGCTGATCCTCCCCCTGCGGGAGGTGACGGAGGAGCTGCTGGACCGCTACGGCGAAGTCCTCTGCGCCCGCATCCCGGCGCTGGTCTACCCGGCGCAGGAAGGGCCGGTGACGGCGGCCCTGACAAGGCTGGCGGCCCACGGCCTGCGGTACGCCCTCTGCGACAATATCGGCGCCGTCGCCATGGCGAAGGCCGCGGGGGTGACCCCGGTGGGCGGCGCGCTGCTGAACGTGCTCAACTCCGAAGCGCTGGCCTTTTACCGGCAATTGGGGGTAACGGACCTGACGGTCTCCACCGAGGCCTCCTTCGAGCAGATCCGCGCCCTGTCCTACGGCGGCAGGCTGGGCCTGATCGCCTACGGCTGCCAGCCGCTGATGCACTTCCGCTGCTGCCCCATGCAGGGGCCGGAGGGCTGCGGCCAATGCGCCGGCCAACGGACGCTGACGGACCGCCGGGGAGAGCCCTTCCCGGTGCTGTGCGAGGCCAAACGGTTCTCCGTCCTCTATAACCCGGTGCCCCTCTACGTGGGCGATAAACGCCTGCCCCCCGTCGACCACGTCACCCTGTGCTTCACGACGGAAAGCCCCGAGCGCTGCGCCGAGGTGATCCGCCTGTTCACGGAAAAGCGCCCCCTGCCGGGCCGCCGCACCGCCGGGCTCTACGATAAAAAGCTGCTGTAAAAAACAGTAGCTTTTTTTTATAGACTGTGATACAATAAAATTTAAAGAAAAAACGGATCCTCACGGAAATATGTGTAACGAAAGTGCTTCGCACTTAAGGAACCCCCGGCGAGGGTTCCTTAACAACCTCCTGCGCTGATAAAGCGCAGGGATTTCGCCCGCTGCGGCGGGCGACCAAAGGCGCTGCCTTTGGAAACCGCAAGCCTTTTGAAAAAGGCTTGAGCGAAAACTTAAATGACACGAATATCCGTGATGATTCAAAAAATAAAGGATGCGGACGCTTTGAAATATTCCTTTATCGTTCCGGTCTACGGCACGGAACGCTACCTTTCCCGTTGTGTGGATTCCATCCTGGCCCAGCAGGAGACCGACTTTGAGGTGCTGCTGGTGGACGACTGTTCCCCGGACGGCGCGCCGGCCCTGTGCGACGAGCTGGCCCGGCGGGACGGGCGGATCCGCGTGATCCATAAGGAGAAAAACGAGGGCCTCGGCTTTGCCCGCAACACAGGTCTTTCCGTCGCCGCCGGGGACTACGTGATCTTCGTCGATTCCGACGATACCGTGTCGGGGGAGCTGCTCGCCGTCTGCGGGCCGCGCCTGACGGGCGAGACCGACCTGCTGGTCTTCGGCGTTCTCTGCGAATACGAGGACAAGGCGGAAAATATCGAATGGACGGAGGCGCTGTCGCCTCGGGAGCTTTCCACGGCAAAGGGCGATACGCCGGCGTCAATTTTCATCGCCCTGAACGAGGCGCGGGTCTTCCCCTTCGCGTGGAACAAGGTCTACCGCCGCGCCTTTCTCGAAGAAAAAGCCCTTCTCTTTGAAAGCACCGAGCTGATCGAGGATTTCCTCTTCAATATCGCGGTCTTTTCCGCGTCCCCCACAGTGGAAACCCTGTCCGAGCCCCTCTACCACTACCGCCGCCACGCCTTTGAAACGCTGGTCAGCCGGTACAGCCCCGCCTTTTTTGAGCTGGCAAAGCGCAAATACGGGCTGGAACGCGATTTCCTTCTGCGGGAAAACGCGCTGGATGAACCGAACGCCAGCTTTATCGCCTATTCCCACATCAAGCACCTGATCTCCGCCGCCGTGCGCAACCGGTGCGAAAAGGCAGGCCTTTCCGTGGGGCGGCAGAAGGAGCTGGCCAAGGCGATGCTGCGGGACCCGGTCACCAAGCAGGCGCTGGCGGAGTTCCGTCCCGCCGGGGCGAAGCAGAAGCTGATCGCGTCGGAAATGCAGAAAGAAAACGCCGCCTTCGTGCTGACGCTGGCCGCGGGCGCGGACCTGTCGCAGCAGAAAGCGGTGGGGCTGTTCAAGAAATATATCAGAAAGTAACGGAGATCATGAAAAAATTCACAGACTGGGTCGAAAATAACAAAGTTTTATCGCTGTTTGTCAGCCGTGAGGTGTTCACCCTGTGCTACCTGACGGTCTGCGTCTTACTGTCCTTTCCCTTTTTGATCAACGTGGTCTCTCCCGTCGCCAAGGCCTGCTTCCTTTGGGGCGTGGGTCTCATCGGCTGGGACCTGCTGACGAAACGGCGGCTGTTCCGTTCCGCCTGCTGGGTGATGCCGCTGCTGATCCTCGGGGCCTACGGGCTTACCGTGCTGCTCCACCGGGACGTGCTGGTGACGGGCCTCAAGCACTGGCTGCATCTGGCCATCAGCTTCTTCCTGCTCTATACGGCTGACCGCGACGCGCCGGCGGAACGGCTGATCCGCACGGCCAGGCGCGCCTTCGTGATCGTCAACGTCATCACCTTCTTCGGCAGCCTTGCCTCCCTCGTCATGTTCGCGCTGCAGACCAAGGTGCTGCTGGAGCGGGGCGAAGAGACCTACAAGCAGGGCTTTTTTGACAACCGCCTTTTCGGCGTATACGCCAGCCCCAACCCCGGGGCGCTGCTGGCCCTCATCGCCGTTGCCGGCGTAGTGTTCCTTTTCCTGACGAAGGACGGCAAAAAGCAGAAGGGCGGCTGGTTCTTCATCGTCAACACGGTGATCCAGTTCGTCTATTTCTCCCTTACCCTGTCCAAGGGCGGCCTGCTTTCGGCGGCGGCCGCGGCCTGCGTGATGGCGGCGTTCCTGCTGGTTCCCCGCCTGTCCGGCCGTTACCGCCCGGTGAAAACGGCGCTGATCACCCTTCTCGTCTGCGTGGTGGCGGCGGGGGCTGCCGACGGCGCCATGCGGGGCGTGCGCTTCGTCATGTCCTACGTGCCCTCCCTGATCTCCGCCTCCGGTGAAGAAGGGGAGGAGGACGACCGGATCCTGATCGAACGGGTGGAAGAGGGCGACGAGACCTCCGCCATCCGCATGGTCATCTGGTCCGGCGGGTGGAAGATCGTCCGGCATGCGCTGCCCTTCGGGCTGGCGGACGCCAACGTGGACGAGATCTCCGCGGCGCGGCGGTTCGATATGTCCGCCCTGACGGAGACGGAAAAAGAGCTGATGTACCTCCACAACGGGTACTTCCATAATATCGTGATCCAGATCCTCGTCTATTCCGGCGCGGTGGGCCTGCTGCTGTTCGCGGCCTTTGCTCTGCTGCTGGTGCAAAAGCTGCTGCGGACGCTGCTGCTGACCAAGGCGGGGACCCGCACCTACAACGCAATCGCGTCGCTGACGGCCCTTGTGGCGGCGCTGGCGGTCAACGGCGTGGGGGAATCCCATCTGGTTTACCACCGGCAGGACCCCATCGGACTGATCTTCTGGTTCTGCCTCGGCCTCGCCGTGGCGCTGGCGGACCTCTACCGCAAGAGCAAAGAGGGCGTGAAGGGCTGCGAAAACGACCGCATCGCCCTCATGGCCTCCACCCCGCTGCAGGCGCTCAACTGCCTGGCCTTCGTGCGGGGGAACGCCGAAGACTCCGCGGGGAAAACGGACCTGTATCTGGCCCATCCCTTCCAGCAGTCGGAGGCCGTCGCCGCCCGCCTGCGGGAGTGCGGCGCCTTCAACCACGTCTACGAGCTGGACGCCTTTGAAAAGACCGATTCGCTGAAGGGAAAGCTCACCACCTTCTACCGGCTGTTTTTGCCGGAAACCGCCTTGAAGACCATGGCCCGGGGCAAGCTGCCGGTCAAGAGCTATTCCCGCGTGGGGGCCAGCTCACAGACCTCCGCCTCCATCGCCCTGCGGCGCGCCTATCCGCAGGCGACGGCGCTGATGTTTGACGACGGCGTGGGCTCCTACTTCGGCAACATGGTGCGGGATTACAATTCCCCCGCCTTCAACCTGCTCAACGCCCTGTTTTTTGACGGCGCGCTGAACCTCGATCCCGATACCCTCTACCTTTCCAACCCCGCCATGTCCCAGAGCGGCGTGGGGGCGAAGACGCTGCCCCTGCCCCCGCTGACGGAGGAAGCCGCCGCCGAGGCGGAAACGGTGTTCGGCTACGTGCCCAACGACGCCTACCGGGGCAAGGCGGTCTATCTGACCCAGCCGCTGGAAGAGCGCCCCGGCTTTGTGAAGGAAAAGGAAGACGCCCTGCTGCGTCTGGTGGCGCAGGTCTTCGGCGACCGGGCCGTGGGCCGCGTCCATCCCCGCCAGCAGCTGTCCTCCCTGGGGGAGATCCCCGTCTGCGATATCCCGAACCTTTGGGAGCTGGAGTGCCTGCGGCAGATCACGGACGAAAGCGTCCTGATCGGCGCCTATTCCACGGCGCTGCTGACCCCGAAAATGCTCTGCGACAAAGAGCCCACGGTGATCTTCACCCTCAGGCTCTTGACGGCGGACCCGGATAACGAGGCCGACCGCCGTATCTACGACCTGATCGACGGGTTCAGGGCCTCTTACCGGCGCCCGGAGAAGGTGTTTGTGCCGCAAACGATGGAGGAGCTGGAGCAGATCCTCCGCTCGGTGAAACGGTGATATGAAAAATCCTTTTCAGCTGAACAAAAACGGCAGCGCTTCGGCGAACCGGCTGGCCTTTTTCAACATTCTGGGGCCGGTCATCCTCAACGGCATCAATTTTTTCACCATCCCGATCTTTACCCGCCTGCTTGGCGCGGCGAATTTCGGCGTGGTGTCGGTCTATACCACCTGGATGCAGGTACTGACCATCGTCATGGGCGTCCAGACCGGCGGCACCATCGCCACGGCGCGGGTACATATCAGCGAGTATGAGCATGACCGGTACTATTCCAGCATCCTGTCACTCTCCTGCCTCACCTCCGCCGCGGTGGCGGCCGTTGTGGCGGCGCTGATCCGGCCCATCGCGGGGCTGACGGAGCTGAATTCCCGTCTCATCGTCTTTCTGCTGATGCACAGCTTCGGCGCGTATCTTATCAACTTCGCCTCCTCCAAGCTGATCCAGCACAAGCAGGCGGCGGCCAATTTCGTCATCTCCGTGCTCACCTCCGGCTGTTCCGTGGGGCTGGCTCTGTGGCTGGTTACCCGGGCGCAGACCGACGAGGCCCTGCAATCCGGCCGCATCATGGGTTACGCCCTGCCCAATTTCATCATCGGCCTGTTCCTCATGGGCATGATCTTTGCCCGGGGCAAAACCGGCTTCAACCGGCAATACTGGCGGTTCTGCTTGCCCCTGTGCCTGCCGCTGGTGCTGCACAGCCTGTCCCAGATCGCCCTGTCCCACTGCGATATCCTCATGCTGCAAAAGCTGCTGTCAGACGACGCCGCGGTGGGCGTCTACTCGGCGGCCTTCAACGTCGCCCACGTGATTAACATCATCTATCTGGCGCTGAACAACACCTGGGTGCCCCTCTATTACGATATGGCCAAGGAAGAAAAACGGGAGGAGATCCGTCTGCGCAGCGGCCGCTATCTGCTGCTGTTCACGGTGCTGACCATGGGCTTTATGCTGCTGGTGCCGGAGGTCTACGGCGTGCTGATCGACAGCTCCTATGCCGCCGGGCGACGGCTGCTGCCGGTGATGACGGTGTCCTTCTATATGATCTTCCTCTATTCCTTCCCGGTGAATTTTGAGTTCTTCCACAAAAAGAGCAGCATGATCGCCCTCGGCACCACCTGCGCGGCGGTGGTCAACGTGGTCGCCAACTATTTCCTCATCCGCGCTTTCGGCGAAATGGGCGCGGCGGCGGCAACGCTGCTGTCCTACGCGGCGCTGTTCCTTTTCCACCACCTGATCGCAAAACGCCTGGTGGGCAAGGGTGAATACCACTACCGCATGCGGCAGTTCCTGCCCGGGCTCTTGGCGGTGGTGGCCTGCGCGGCCCTGTGCTACGCGCTGGACGGCGTCTGGATCGCCCGCTGGGCCATCGGCGCGGCGCTGGGGGTGTTCCTCCTCTACCGGGTCGTGTTCAAGCAGAAGAGCATTTTCTGACGGCCCCGTGCCGCACGGCGCTTCCCCAAGCCTGGGCGTTTCCTTTGACAGGAAAGGTTGCCCCCTCACGGTAGCGCGGCACCTCAGTGCCGCTGTTTACCAAAGTTTCATTGATCGAACTGAAATATCAGCCGAACCGTATTGATTTTCAGAAACAACGTTGTTTTTGTTTTATAAAAAGTTGTTTGCGTCGTGAGCGGCACTGAGGTGCCGCGCTACCGCATGGGACAGGTCTTCGCGCAAAGGGATATATCCCCAACCCCCCATCCTGTCCTCCTCACCATGATCCAAGAGAAACAAACAACCGGCGGGCCGTGAGCCAAGACCAGATAAGGCAGTTCTTGCATTGTATCAATAATAACCCACTATGACATCTTCCATTCGATGAAAATGTCATAGTGGGTTATATGCTTTCAGAAATGATGAATACTTTATCTATTGTTTACCGTCCGGCATGTGAATGAGCGAAATTGTTCGCTGACACGAACAGCTAAATTGAAGCCTTACGGCTTCAGCTAAATTGAAAACCTGCGGTTTTCAGCTAAATTAAATTCGCCCATCAGCTCGCGGAGCGAATTTCGCTCCCGAAGGGAATTTAGCTGACCGCAGGTCAATTTCGCTCGCCGTCAAGCGAATTTAGCTGCGGCGCGGCGGAAAATGATGATGAAATACTGCCTTATGGAGCCGCGCCGTGAAGGCTGCGCCGGTTGTTTGTTTTTGCGTCTGTATGGGGCGACCCTTCCGTCACCGGATCAGGTCCCGCATCAGGTAGATATTCTTATATTCGCAGGGCAGGTCGCCGGCCTGCTCTTTTTTGATGATCTCCACGATGCGGTCGTTGATGGGGGTGGGGATGCCGCTTTTGCGGCCCCATTCGCACACCACGCCGTTGATGGCGTCCACCTCGCAGGGCTTGCCGTGGCGGATATCCTGCAGCATGGAGGGGACGATCTCCCGGTGCTTTTTCATGGCGATGGGCAGCAGCGCCTCTCCGAAAGCTCTTTTCAGGCCGCCCCGGTAATAGAACAGCTTCGTGATATCCTTCCCCTGCACCGGGGCGAACTCCTCGCCCGCGGCGTGGCCCACGTCGATGCACTCCTTCATGCACCGGATGGCCACCTGCCTCACCAGCTTGTCTTCGGAAACGCTGCCGAAGTTGCCGCCCACCACGGTGCCGAGGCCCGAAAACGTGGCGTTGATCAGCAGCTTGCTCCATCTTGCCCCCAGCAGGTTATCTTCCATGTGCACGGGGCACATCTTTTCCAGCAGCCCCTTCACCAGCGCGATCTGCGCGTCGGTGATGCCCTCCATGGCCCCCATGTGGAAGGAGAGGGAATCCGGCTCGCTGGTCAGGGTGCAAACGCCGGGCTCGTCCAGCGACGCGCCCCATTCCACCACGCACCCCATGGTGTGGTTCTTGCCCACGATCTCGGCGATGCCGGGCTCAGGGATGCCGTTCTGCAGCGTCACGATCACGCCGTCCTCCGTCAGATAGGGCTTTAAGAAGGTCACCACCTCCGCGTTGAACAGCTGCTTCGTCATCAGAAAGAAGACGTCGTATTTGCCCTCCAGCTGATCGGGCGTGATGGCCTTCACCGGCTGCACAAAGTCCACGGTGCCCCGGATGTGGGCGCCCTTTTCATTCAGCGCCGCCACGTGGGCCTTGTTGCGGTTGACCAGCTCCACCGCCGCGCCGTTTTTGGTCATGTAAGCGCCAAGCACCGTTCCCAGCGAGCCCGCGCCGTAAATCGCGCATTTCATCGTTTATGTCTCTCCTTTTTTATTCTCGCACAGCGCCTTCATCACAGCCTCCGCGATGGCAAAGTCCAGCGGGGTGTCGATATCCACGCTCCGCTCCTGGGGCATGATATAGGCGTAGCTGCCCTTTTTGTAAAAGAACCGGTCGGTTTTAAAGCGCCGGGCGTCCACCAGATAGATGGCCCCGTTCAGCCGGTAAAAGGTCCCCAGTTCCTGCCGCCGCCGCAGGTTTTCCGGCGACAGAAAACCGTCGAACTCCCCGTTTTCGGGCAGCTGCCCGCACAGCAGGGGCGAATGCTCCGCTTCGCAGACGGAGACCACGGCAAAGGCCGCCCTCTCCCGGAAGATCCGGCAGGCCCCGCGGATATCCTCCGCGGTGCGCAGGGGAGAGGTGGGCTGCAGCAGGCAAAAGCCGTCGAAGGCTTTGCCCCGCTCCCGGTACATGGCCAGCACCTCGTCCACGGCGTCCCACGTGCCGGCGTTGTCGGCGGAGGTTGCTTCGCTGCGCAGAAAGGGCACGCCGGCCCCGTATTCTTTGGCCACGGCGGCGTATTTTTCCGAATCCGTCGAGACCATCACCTCGTCGAATTCGCCGCTTTCCAGCGCGGCCTCCACGCTGTAGGCCAGCAGGGGCTTTCCGGCCAACAGCCGGATGTTTTTATCTTTGACCCCCTTGGACCCGCTGCGGGCGGGGATCACGGCAAGCAGTTTCATGTCTGCGGCAGATCGAAGAATTTCTTCTTCAGATCGATCCTTCCGTTCAGAATCACGTCGGCCACGGTCGCGGCGATCCGTTCCCCCGCGTGCCCGTCGCCGTAGGGGCTGACCACCCCGGCGCACACCGCCCGGTGGGCGGGGCTCAGCGCGGTTCGGATGGCTTCCGCGATGGCGTCGGATCCCTCCCCGCAGTCGATCACGCTCTCCGAGCGCAGCCGTCCCCGCTGCCGGTCCCCGATGTTGACCGTGGGCACCCGGAAGGCGGGGGTCTCGATCACGCCGCTGGAAGAGTTGCCCACCACCAGCTCGGCGTGCTTCATCAGTGACAGGTACCGCCGCACCCCGAGGGAGGCGAACACCCGCAGGTTGGGCACACGCCCTGCCGCTTCGTCCAGCAGTTCGTTGATCCGCGCGCCGCCCTGGTCGGCGTTGGATTTTGTCAGAATGAAGGTCAGCTCCGGGAACCGCCCGAAGGCCTCCAGCAGCGCGGCGATCTTGCCGTCAACGCCGCCCCCCTCCATGGTGACGGGGTGATAGGTGCCGATGGCGTAGCGGCAGTCCGGCAGGCCGATGCTTTCCAGCGCCTCCGCTTTGGTCATATCCGCCAGCGTTTTGATGTTGTCGATGCTGGTGGAACCGCAGTTGAACACCCGGGCCGGGTCCTCCCCCAACTGGATCACCCTTCTGCGGCTGTCCTCGTTGGTCACGAAGTGGAGATAGGCGATCTTGGTGATGGCGTGGCGGATCCACTCGTCCATGGCGCCCTCGGTGGTGTCGCCCCCGCACAGGTGAAAGACCGGCGTGCGGGTGTTGCCCGCCGCGACGGCCACCGCCAGCGTCTCATAGCGGTCCCCCAACAAAATCACCCCGCCGTAGGCCTGCCGGGCGAACAGCTCCGTAAAGCGCCGCAGCGTTTCCGCCTGATTGGCGGAGATATCCTCCGGACTGCCGGAAGCCACGGGGATGGGGATCTCCCGGTCGATGCGGGTGCCGTCCGCCTCAATGTCCCGGATGGTTTTTCCGTAGGCCTCGCTCAGGTGGGTGCCGGTGACGATCAGCTCCACCCGCAGGGCGTCGCTCTCACGCTTTCGCAGCGCCCGGATCACCGGCAGCAGCAGCCCGTATTCGGCTCTGGTGGCGGTCACGACCGCGATTGTGGTTCCCATTCGATCAGTTCATCCTCTTGATAATCTCTGTTGGCGCGGCTGCCCAGCACCTCAAACCACCGCATGGGGCTCACGCCGCTGCCGGGGCGCTTCACCGTCAGGTTGTCCTCCGTCAGCGTTTCCCCCGCCGCGATGGCGGTCTTCGCCACGATGCTCTTGCGGGCCACCGCGATATTCTTCCGTTCGGAAGGGGAGGGCTTCTTTTCCGCCGTCCCCAGCGCCTGTTCCACGTTCCGGATGGCGCTGACCATGGCCGCCAGCTCCGCCGGTTCCAGGCTTGCCTTGTGGTCGGGGCCCTCCATGTTCCGGTCAAGGGTAAAGTGCTTTTCGATCACCGTGGCCCCCAACGCCACGGCGGCCACGGGCACTTCAATGCCTCTGGTGTGGTCCGAATAGCCCACCTCCAGCCCGAAGGCGTCCCGCATGACGGCCATGGCCCGCAGGTTCACGTCCTCAAAGGGGGTGGGGTACTCGGTGTTGCAGTGCAGCAGCCGGATCTCCGGCGCGCCCCCCTTTTTCAGCGCCTCCACCGCGGCCCGGATCTCCTCCATTTCGCACATGCCGGTGGAAAGCACCACCGGGCGGCCGGTTTTCGCCGCGGCCAGCAGGAAGGGCAGGTTCGTCGCTTCGCCGGAGGGGATCTTCCAGAAAGGGGTCCCCAGCCCGTCGAGGAAGGCGAGGCTCTCCATGTCGAAGGGGGTGGAGAGGAACTGGATGCCGATATCTTCGCAGTAGGCTTTCAGCTTCCGGAAGTCGTCAAAGGACAGCTCCAATTGCTTCAGCATGGCCAGCTGCGAGCTGTCGCCGGTGGTCTTTTTCTGATAGTCGGCCTTGCCCGCCGTGCGGGAGACAAGGTTTTCCGCCCGGAAGGTCTGGAATTTGATGCAGTCCGCCCCGGCGGCCTTGGCCGCGTCGGCCAGGCGGCAGGCCAGCTCATAGCGGCCGTTGTGGTTCACGCCTGCTTCGGCAATGATATATACGCTCATGACTCTTTCACCCGGCACGGGTTGCCGTAGGCGGTGGCGCCGTCGGGGATATCCTTCACCACGACGCTTCCCGCGCCGACCAGCGCGCCTTTCCCTATGTTGATTTCCTGGCGGACCACCGCCCCGGCGCCGATGTGGCTGTCGTCCCCCACGGCCACTTCCCCGCAGAGCACCGCCCCGGGGCTGAGGTGGACGAAATCCCCCACGCGGCAGCCGTGTTCCACAACGGCCCCGGTGTTGATAATGGCGCAGCGCCCCAGGCGGCAGCCGGTGTTGACCACCGCCCGCTTGCCGATAAAGCAGCCCTCGCCGAGGGCGACCTCCCGGGCGATCACGGCGGTGGGGTCGATCACCGCAGGGATATGAAAGCCCAGCGCCTTCATCTTTTCATACAGGCGGCGGCGGATCGCGGTGTTCCCCACGCTCCCCACCGTGATGAAGGCGTCGGTCCAGCCCTCCTCCTTCAGGCGGGGCAGGTCCGCGTCCGTGCCCACGATAGGGACGCCCAGTACGGGCCGTCCCGTGATATCCACGATGCCGATCTGTTCAAACGTTCCCGACGAAAGAAGGCAGTCCGCCACGGACGCGCAGTGGCCCCCTCCGCCGATCAGCAGCAATCTGCTCAAGGTCGTTCACCTCTCCGGTTTAAGGCAACACCGCACAATTCGGATGTGCGGATTGCGAAGTAGATTTTTTTCGTCAGATGGTACAGATTTTCCGCAGGCAACCTGTCGGTTGTCAAGGAAAAGATGTGCAATATGACGGAATAAAGATCAAGCAAGGCGCGCGACCGCATTTGTGCGGTGGCGCCTTAATCTCCGTAAAGCTTTTTGCGCATCTTTTCCAGCTCGGAAAGCTGCCCCATGTCCATCCACTCGTTCTCGCTGACGGGGAAGACGGCCACCTTCCGGCCCTTCTGCCGTTCCTTCTCCACGATCTCCGGGAAGCCCACGGCCGCGCCCTCTTCAATGTCGTCGATCACCTCCGGCTCCACCACGTAGATGCCGGTGTTGACGAGGAAGGACAGGGTGGGCTTTTCCTCCATGCGCTCGATGCGGCCGTTCTCGCCCATCTCCACGATGCCGTAGGGGAGGGTGGTGTTCCGGTAGGCGCAGATCATGGTGATCACGTTGCCGTTCTCTTTATGGAACTGCAAAATGCGCTCGTAATTGGCGGTGAGCAGGGCGTCGCAGTTGGCGAAAAAGAAGGTGCCGCGCAGCTTTCCCTTCAGATACCGCAGTCCGCCGCCGGTGCCCAGGGGCTTGTCCTCGTCGTACCAGGCCACGTTGTAGCGGTTTTCGTTCTCGGCGAAATACGCCTTCATCAGCTCCCGCTTATAGTTGACGATGATATGGAACTCGTCGCAGCTGTACCGCCGGTACTCCTGCATGATCAGCTCAATGATGGGCAGCTCGCCCACCGGGATCAAAGGCTTCGGCAGCACTTTTGTGAAGGGCTCAAGCCTTGTGCCCCTGCCCCCCGCGTTGATGACCACGGGCACGTGCAGGGCGGCGCAGGGGCGGGCGGCGGCGCCGTCGCCGTTGTAAAGGGAGACGATCCTCCCCTCCTCATCCAGAATGGGGATGACGACGAAATTCTTTTTGTGGTACAGCCGCTTCGCCTCTTCCGCCGTGCGGGCCGTCTTCGGTGTCCGGTTGGCGGCGTTGGCGGCGGGGTCGGTCATTTTGCCCCCCGCCAGCAGATAGCGGCGGATATCCCCGTCGGTGATACAGCCCAGCAGGCGGCCGTCCGCCTCCGCCAGAAAGAGGATGCCGTCCCCGTTGGCGTCAATGGCGCGCATGGCCTGCGCCAGCGTCAGGTCCGCGGCGGCCAGATAGGGCTGCAGCGCTTGCTTATCCATGGCACAATCCTTTCAGCAGACGTTTGACTTCGTCCGCCACGTAGTCGATCTCTTCTTCGGTGATCTGCGTGCTGGAGGGGATATTGATCACCCGGGCGGCGTAATAGGGGGCCTTTTCCAGCCGGTAGGCCTCCTCCTCCCGATAGGGGAGCTGCTCGTTGATCAGCCCCCAGATGGGGCGGCTCTCAATGCCCTTTTCCCGCAGGGCGAGAATGATCTCCTTCAGCGGCGCGTCGATACGGCTGCGGTCAAGGCAGAGGGAGTAGAACCACTTATTGGATTCCGTCCCCTCCCGGAAGGGCAGAAGCTCCGCGAGGGAAAAGCCCTCGAAGGCGGCGCGGTAGCGCTCGTAGTTGCGCTGCTTGCGGCCGATGAAGTCCGGCAGCTCTTCCATCTGGGCCACGCCCAGCGCGGCCTGCAGATTGGTCATGCGGTAGTTGTAGCCCACCTCGTCGTGGATATAGTAGTGGGGGTCGGTCTTGGCCTGGGTGGAAAGGAACCGCAGATGGTCCACGGTCTTCGGGTCTCTTGCCGTCACGGCGCCGCCGCCCCCGGTGGTGATGATCTTGTTGCCGTTGAAGCTGAAGCAGCCGAAGTCGCCCGCGGTGCCGGCGTATTTCCCGGCGAAGCGGCCCTCCGTCCAACGGGAGCCCAGCGCCTCCGTGGCGTCCTCGATCACCTTGAGGTTGTAGCGCTCCGCCACGTCCATGACGGCCTCCATGTCGGCCAGGTTCCCGAAGACGTGCACCACCACCACGGCCTTCACGGGCTTGTCCTGCCAGCGCAGCGTCCCGTCCGCAAAGTCGCACTCCTGCTCGCAGAAGTCCCGCAGCTTCACCGGGTCCATGCACAGGCTGTCGTCGCAGTCGATAAAGACCGGGGTCGCAAAGCGGTACTTCACCGGGTTGACCGCCGCGATAAAGGTCAGGGGCGGAACCAGCACCACGTCCCCGGGGTTCACGCCGGCCTCCGCCAGCGAAAGGTGCAATGCGGCGGTGCCGCTCTGGCAGGCCGCCACGTTGTCCGTGCGCAGGAACTTCGCCAGCTCCTGCTCCAGCTTCGTGATATACGCGCCGCCGGTGGAAACCCATCCCTGGTCCAGCGCGTCGTCCACGTATTTTTTTTCGTTCCCCTCAAAGTTGGGGATGGAAAGCGGAATAAAACGATCCATACAATTCTCCTTTTTCCGGCGGCGTCTCACATCTTGCCGTCCAGCGATCTGCCGGTCTCAATATGCGCAAAATTGGGCAGGTAGGCCCGCAGCACCGCCACGACCTCCTCCTTGGTGGTGGTCTCTTTGTCAAAGGCGGCGTTCAGGTCCCGGAACAGCGCTTCCACCCGGGCGGCGTCCGGCAGGCCCTTGCCCGTGATCACCCCAAGGGAGGCAAAGCGGGTCATGTCCGCCGTCTCCGTCTCGGTCACGAATTCCTCATAGGGCTTCTCGCCAGAGGTATCGGAGGCGGAAAAGTGGACCGGGTAGCGCCTGTCGCCCTGTTTCATGGCAGCGGCCTTTTCCACGGCCTCCGCGTCGGAAGCGCATTCCAGCGCCTCATAGCCGTGGGCCTTCAGCAGCGCCCGGGCGATGTCGTCGAAGGACATCATCTGGGCCTCCTCCAGCTTCGGGAAGAAGATCTCCCGGTTATGCCCCAGCAGGCACGCCAGCAGGCAGATCTGGCCGGATTCCTCCGGCGAGACAAAGTAGCGGCGCACGTCGGCGGGGGCGGAAAGGGGCTGGCCTTTCTGTATCCGGGCCAGAAAGCCCGCGGGCAGCGACCCGTTGGAAAAGGCCACGTTGGCAAACCGGGCGGTCTTCACCGGGAACCGGTCGGAATAGCCGAAGATCACGTCCTCCATGATCCGTTTGGAAGCGCCCATCACGTTGACCGGGTTGGCGGCCTTGTCGGTGGAAACGCAGAAGTAGGCCTGCGGCGGGCGCTCCGCCAGCAGGTCCAGCAGGCCCTTGGCGTGCAGCACGTTGTTCTGCAGCAGCGCCTCCACGGAATACACGTCCTTTTCCGACCGCACGTGCTTGTGGGCGGAAAAGTTGGCCACGATGTCGAAGCCGCCCCGGCGGCGGAACATCTTGCGGAACACGGGGGAGGCGAAATCCATGGGGTAGGGCACGTAGTCGTCGGGCACGAACATGCCCTTGGTGGACCGCAGGTCCCGCGTCAGCTCCGCCAGCGCGTTTTCGTTGATATCCGCCACCACCAGCGAAGCGGGCTCAAAGGGCAGCAGCGCCTTGATGAAGGAGGAGCCGATGGACCCCGCCCCGCCGATCACCAGCACGGATTTTTCCCTGATCCCGGCGGAAAGCGCCTCGCGGTTGGCCTCGATATCCGCCGCGAACATGGAAGCCGGGCGCTTCGTGACCGCCTCGGCAATAAACCGATCCAGTTGGAACATAACGGTGAACTTCCTTTTTTTGAACATAATAATTTATCTTATATTATAGCCCAACGGATCGGGAAAGTAAAGAGGGAAATAGGGAATAGGCAATAGGGAATAGGCAATAGGGAATAGGCAATAGGCAATAGGGTAGCACGGCGCCTTGCGCCGTTTCAGAGAGGAGAGCACGGCGCCACGCGCCGTGTCAGGCAGCATCGTAGCGCGGCACCTCAGTGCCGCTATTGACGCAAACAACTTTTGCAGCCCGCCCCCTCAGCTGTGTTATCCGGCGTAAACAATTATCGCAGCACGGCGCCTTGCGCCGTTTCAGGCAGCATCGTAGCGCGGCACCTCAGTGCCGCTATTGACGCAAACAACTTTCGCAGCCCGCCCCCTCAGCTGCGTAATCCTGCAAAAACAATCATCGTAGCACGACGCCTTGCGCCGTTTCAGGCAGCATCGTAGCGCGGCACCTCAGTGCCGCTATTGACGCAAACATCTTTCGCAGCCCGCCCCCTCAGCTGCGTAATCCGGCGTAAACAATCATCATACCACGCCCCCTCAGCCGCGTCCACCGGCGCCGGAACACTCGCTTCCGAAAAAAACTTTATCAAATTTCCGGAATATGCAGCAAACAGGACGCACCGATTTTTGATCTGTGCTATATTGTTCTGTGCCGGGCGGCGCAACTGCGCGAATGATCCGTTCCCGGCGGAAAGCGAGGAACAAACATGGCGGGAACACGGTATTACTGGCTGAAACTGCCGGAGGATTTCTTTCGCCGCGGCTATATCCGGCGGCTGCGGTTGCAGCCCGACGGCGACCGGCTGACGGTGATCTATCTGGAAATGCTGCTGGCGGGGCTGAAAACCGGCGGGCGGCTGGAGGGCGACGGGGCGGAGGATCTGGCGGAGGAACTGGCGCTGGAGCTGTTCGAGAACCCGCAGAACGTGCGGACCGTGCTGGAACTGATGACGGACCGCGGAAAAATCCGCCCGGAACAGGACGGCTGTCTGCTGACAGACTGCGAAGAGATGACCGGCAGCGAGGGCGCCTCCGCCAGACGCATGCGCGGCAGCCGCCTCCGGGAACAGGAGAACCGGGAAGAAAACGCCCCCGCCCGCGAACCCTCCCTCCCGGGTGAGAACGACGGGGGAACCCCTGCCATTGAACCGTTCCGTCCCGCAGCGGAAGACGGGGCCGATACCGTCCGGGAACGGTACGGCCGAGGGAGCGGCGGCGGTTCCTTCCCCATCCCCGTGCCGCCGCTTTCCGGCAGCTTTGTCCCGCCCCGCTGACCCTCTCCCGACAATCAATTCCCCTTTGCGCCGTATTTCCGGCGCTTTTTTTAGGTTCTTCACGGATAATTGTGGGATAGCAGCAAACAGGGATTTGGCGATGTCATCTGGTAGCACGGCGCATTGCGCCGTCTGAGGTATTTCCTTCAGCGCCACGCCTATTTTTTTTGCCGAAACATCGGTTTTTCTCATAACCAGAACGTTGTTACTGTGTCCGGACGCCAGACGGCGCAATGCGCCGTGCTACCATGAAACTGCTCGACAAACTGCCAATTTGTCTCTTTGATTCAAATCCCACAGAAATCCGTGAAGGACCTTTTTTTATGCCCTCCCCGCGCACAATGTGCGC
>CADAMO010000006.1 GCA_902788995.1 Oscillospiraceae bacterium | reverse complement strand
GAAACGCGGCCAAACGCCGATTGATGCTATTTTGATGCTCTTGATCTTTTTTCGCTTTCTAAAGAGCGTCACGCTTTTTTGATGCTATTTCTTTTTCGCGGGTCGCTGTAACAGGCGGCCTTTTTTGATGCTCTGCCGGAGCGCTGCTGCGCGGATCAAAATATGTGCCGCTTAAGCAAAGAAAAAAAGGGGCTCTTTTTGAATCATTGTACGACTGGATCGGAATGGGATTACAGATCGGTCGTTGATCAGCAGCTGCGAATGATACGATCTATGTGTTTTTGCTTGCTTTTTACATTTCTATTGAGTAAAATAAATGAGGATATCGGCGACAATGCGTCGCAGTTTGGATCGGAGGGCGAAATGTAACGCCGCCGGCATTTTACCGCCTGTTGCTTCCTGCAATATTCTGAATCGGAAAGGATTTCTTATGATTACCGGAGAACTGAAAAACAAAATCGACAGCTTATGGGAGATATTCTGGACCGGCGGGCTGACCAACCCGCTGGACGTGATCGAGCAGATCACCTATCTGATGTTCATCCGCGATCTGGACGACAGCGACAACCTGCGGGCAAAGGAGGCCGCCATGCTGGGGCTGCCCTTTACCAGCGTTTTCGCGGACGAGGTCACGGTGGGCGACAGAAAAATCGACGGGCAGCAGCTAAAATGGAGCGTGTTCCACGACTTCCCGGCGGGGCGTATGTATGCCGTGATGCAGGAGTGGGTGTTTCCGTTTATCAAGAACCTGCACGGAGACAAAAACAGCGCCTATTCCAAATATATGGACGACGCGATTTTCAAGCTCCCCACGCCCCTGATGCTTTCCAAGGTGGTGGACGCGCTGGATGAGATCTATGCCCTGATGGGAGAATCACGGTCCGCCGACGTGCGCGGGGACGTGTACGAATACCTGCTGGCGAAGATCGCCACGGCGGGGGTCAACGGGCAGTTCCGCACGCCGCGGCATATCATCCGCATGATGGTGGAGCTGATGGACCCGAAGGCGGATGACGTGATCGCGGACCCGGCCTGCGGCACCTCCGGCTTTCTGGTTTCCGCGGCGGAATACCTGAAGGAGACCCGGAAACAGGAGATCTTCTTTGACCGGCAGAAAAAAGACCACTACATGAACCACATGTTCCACGGCTACGATATGGACCGCACCATGCTGCGCATCGGGGCCATGAACATGATGACCCACGGCATCGACAACCCCTTTATCGAATACCGGGACAGCCTTTCCGACCAGAACCCGGATAAGGACAAGTATTCCCTGATCCTCGCCAATCCGCCGTTTAAGGGGGCTTTGGATGCGGATATCGTTTCCGCAGATCTCTTAAAGGTTTGTAAGACCCGAAAAACGGAGCTGCTGTTTCTGGCGCTGTTCCTGCGGATGCTGCGCGTGGGCGGGCGCTGCGCCTGCATTGTGCCGGACGGCGTTTTGTTCGGCTCCTCCACGGCCCACAAGGCGATCCGTAAGGCGCTGCTGGAGGAAAACCGGCTGGAGGCGGTGATCAGCATGCCCAGCGGCGTGTTCAAGCCCTACGCCGGCGTTTCCACCGGCGTCCTGATCTTCACCAAAACCGGCCACGGCGGCACGGACAAGGTGTGGTTCTACGATATGCAGGCGGACGGCCTCAGTCTGGACGACAAGCGCAGCCTCGTGGCGGAGAACGATATCCCCGATATCGTCGCCCGGTTCCGCAACCTTAAAGCGGAGGCCGACCGGCAGCGCACCGAAAAATCCTTCTTTGTGCCAAAGGACGAGATCGTCGCCAACGACTACGACCTGAGCATCAATAAGTATAAGCAAACGGAATACAAGCCCGTGGAATACCCGCCGACAAGCGAGATCATGGCAAAGCTGGACGAGCTGGAAATGGAGATCGGCAAGGAAATGAACGCGCTGCGGGAACTGTTGGGAATATAAAAATGAGATTTTCAGGGATGAATATGAGAGATTACACAGTTGGAGATTGTTTTTATCAGATTCGTAATGGAGCCAACATTAAACAAGGGGGCACCGGAGGTTATCCTATTACCCGAATAGAAACAACGACAAATGACACCTTCAATCGGGATCGAATGGGGTATGCAGGGATTACTGACTTGTCTAAATATGAGAGCTATGTCTTGGAAGACGGTGACCTCCTGATGTCCCATATAAACAGCGTTCAGTATCTTGGGCGTACTGTGCTTTATAAAAAGCAAGAGGATGAAACAATCATTCACGGGATGAATCTTTTGTCTCTCAAGGCAAATCGGGAAATTGTCTTGCCTGAATTTGCATGTTATTCTTTTCGCTCTGATTCATTCAAAAAACAGTTAAGCAAGATCACAAAGAAATCCGTCAATCAAGCAAGTTTTACAGTAGCTGATTTGAAGAAAATCACCTTATCTGTGCCGTCACTTAACGAACAAAAAGAAATTGTTCAAACCCTTGACAAGTGTCAGTTAATAGACGCAAAGAGAAAGCAGCAGCTTTCTGCTCTTGATGACCTCATCAAAGCCCGATTTGTCGAGCTCTTTGGTGATATAGTGGTAAATCCCTTTGGACATAAGGAGGCGACGGTTGCGGAATACTGCCAAATGACGCAAGGAACTCAAATTCCAATGTCAGAGCAGGTATCAGAGTATCAAGATGGCTATTATCGTTATCTATATATACGTGACTTGAAATATGATGATGACGAATGGATTTATGTATTAGATCAATATGACGAAAAAAAGTTGACAAGTAATGACTTAGTTGTGGTAAATACTGGAAACACCGCAGGAGAAATATATCGAGGCAAGGATGGAATATTGAGTAATAATCTCTTTAAGGTATCGTTTGATCAAGAGGTTTTATCAACAACCTATCTGTTCTACTACTTTAGATCAGAGACTTTTCAGAATATGTTATGGAGTGAAATGAAGGAAGGTACCCAGCCTCATTTAGGCCATAAAATATTCGGAAGTAAAAAGCTTGTAATACCGAAGATGGAGTTACAAACTCAGTTTGAGGCATTTGTCAATCAAGTCGACAAATCAAAAGTTGCCATACAAAAAGCGCTAAATGAGACTCAATTATTGTTTGACAGCCTAATGCAGCAGTATTTTGGATAACATTATTATGAATAGTACAAATCAACACTATGTACCAGTGTTTTACTTAAAACAATTTGTTAATGACAAAGGAAAACTATTTTGTAAGAATAAAGAAACTAATAAATCGTTTTGGACATCTCCAGAAAAAATATGTTGTGAAAGAGATTACTATGAAATAAAGAATGGTGCTTTTGAAACAAATAAAACAATACCGAAATATATTTTACAGGGAACCACAGAAAAAGAATTCAGCAAATATGAATATATATTTTCAAATGTTTTAACAAGTGTAATAAAAAAAGTCTTTTTGAATTATAATAACAAATCATTAATATGTAACCAAGAAGAACATGCTACACTTGCGAAAATGATCGCCAACTTTATAACAAGAAATCCACGAACGATTAATAACAGCATTTTAGATGATGAATTAAAAAGACTTGTTCAAAATGAGGACATACAACAACTATCTTCCCTTGTTTGCAATTTGGGTTTTGGCAACATAGACCCATATATCAAATATTCACAAGGAAGGGATATATATGGACTTGAATCAGACAACAGTATTGTAAATAAAATGGAAGCCGATTTATTAAAATTGGATTATTATTTTGCCTATACAGAAAGGTCATTTATTACAAGCGATTGTCCAGTTCAATATAAAATTGATGAAGATAAAGGATTGACAAATAGTATACTTGCACTAAGTCCACATGTTCTTGTTGAATTCTCCAATGCTCCCGGCACAAGGCGATTTCGAAATAAAGCAGCGCTAATTAAAGATTGTTATGTAGACTTAACAAATAAAAAACAACAAGAATATGAATTGTCAAATATAATTATTTCACAATCAGAATTCTATTAGCTGGTTGTAGCGGAGGTGTTTATGACCAACTTTGATTTTCTACTCTCCGACTCCGGTTTTGCCTCCTTTGCCGAGGTGGCGGTGACGGCGGAAAAGCTCTTACATATCGACGTGTCCTCCTGCGTGCTGTCCTGCCGCCGGGCGATGGAGTTTGCGGTCAAGTGGATGTATTCCGTGGACCGGGATCTCAAAATGCCCTATCAGGATACGCTGGTGGCGCTGATGAACGACGAGCCCTTCAAGGACATTGTTGGCGTGGACGTGTGGCGGCGGATGGATTTCATCCGCAAACTGGGCAACGCGGCGGCCCACGGCGGCAAGAAGATCACGGATGAACAGGCGGCGCTGTGCATCGAAAACCTGTTCTACTTCATGGATTTCGTCGCCTACTGCTACGGGAACGATTATAAAGAAACCAAGTTCGATCCTTCGCTGCTCACCCTCACCCCCGAAGAAGCGCTCTCCTTTGTGCCCGATCAGTCAATCGACCTGAAGGCGCTGATGGCCGAAAACGCCTCCCTCAAGGCCGAGCTCACCGCCCGCCGCGCGGAGCAGCAGCAGACCTACGTCCCCAAGCCTCTGGAGCTCTCCGAATACAAAACCCGCAAGATCTATATCGACTTCATGCTGCAGGACGCGGGCTGGACCGAGGGCAAGGACTGGCTGAACGAGGTGGAGCTCCCCGGTATGCCCAACCATTCCGAGGTGGGCTTTGCCGATTACGTCCTTTACGGAGACGACGGCCGCCCGCTGGCCGTGCTGGAAGCGAAACGCACCTGCGTGGACGTGGCCAAGGGCCGCCAGCAGGCCAAGCTCTATGCCGATCTGCTGGAAAAACAGTACGGCCGCCGCCCGGTGATCTTCCTGTCCAACGGCTTTGAAACGCGTATTCAGGACAATCTTTACCCCGAAAGAAAGGTCGCGTCCGTTTATTCCAAGCGCGACCTTGAAAAGCTCTTTAACCTGCAAACCATGCGGACAAGCCTGTCCCACGTGACGGTCAACAAGAGCATTGCCGGGCGCTATTATCAGGAGGCGGCGATCAAGGCCGTCTGCGACGCCCTCGACGTCAAAAACCGCCGCAAGGCGCTGCTGGTGATGGCCACCGGCTCCGGCAAGACCCGCACGGTCATCGAGCTTTGCGACGTGCTGCTGCAGCATGGCTGGGTGAAGAATATCCTGTTCCTCGCCGACCGCAATTCCCTCGTCACGCAGGCCAAGCGCAGTTTTGTGAACCTGCTGCCCGATCTTTCCGTCACGAATCTATGCGAAGAAAAGGACAACTACACCGCCCACTGCGTCTTTTCCACCTATCAGACCATGATGAACGTGATCGACACGGCGAAGGACGAGCAGGGAAAGCTCTTTACGGTCGGCCATTTCGACCTGGTGATCTGCGACGAGGCGCACCGGTCCATCTACAACAAATACCGGGATATCTTCAACTATTTCGACGCCCCGCTGGTGGGCCTCACCGCCACCCCCAAGGATGAGATCGACAAAAACACCTATGAGGTCTTTGAGCTGGAAAACGGCGTGCCCACCTACGGCTACGAGCTGGCGCAGGCGGTGAAGGACGGGTATCTCGTTGATTTTATGAGCGTGGAAACCCGCCTCAAATTTATCGAGCAGGGCATCGTCTACGACGAGCTTTCCGACGAAGACAAACAGGCCTATGAAGATACCTTTGAGGATGAAAACGGCGAGCTGCCGGAAAGCATCGCCTCCTCCGCCCTGAACGAGTGGATCTTCAACGCGGACACCATCCGCGAGGTGCTGCATATCCTGATGGAACACGGGCAGAAGATCGACTACGGCGCGAAGCTCGGCAAGACCATCATCTTTGCCAAGAACCACACCCACGCGGAAAAAATCTATGAGATCTTCAACAAAGAATATCCGCATCTGCCCGGCTTCGCCAAGGTCATCGACAACTACATGACCTACGCCCAGAGCGCCATCGACGATTTCAGCGACCCGAAGAAGCTGCCGCAGATCGCCATTTCCGTGGATATGCTGGATACCGGCATCGACGTGCCGGAAGTGCTGAACCTCGTTTTCTTCAAAAAGGTGATGAGCAAGGCCAAGTTCTGGCAGATGATCGGCCGCGGCACCCGCCTTTGCCCTGCGCTGCTGGACGGCAAGGACAAGGAGAAGTTCTACATTTTCGATTTTTGCGGCAATTTTGAGTTTTTCCGCATGAACAAGGGCAAACCCACCGCCAATATGATCGCCCTGCAGGGCGCTATCTTCCACCTGAAATCGCAGATCGTTTTCAAATTGCAGGATCTGGCGTACCAGACCGAGGAATTGATCGCGTTCCGAAAATCCCTCGTGGAGGATATGGTCCGCAAGGTGCGGGAGCTGAACAAAGAGAACTTCGCCGTGCGGCAGCATCTGAAATATGTGGAGCTGTACGCCAATCCCGACAATTATCAGGCGCTGACCTATGAGGATACGCTGCTGATGGGGCAGGAGCTGGCGCCGCTGATCATCCCCGACGGGGACGACGCGAAGGCCGTGCGCTTCGACGCTCTGATGTACGGCATTGAGCTGGCCTATCTCGCCGGGAAAAAATACGGCAGATACCGCAGCGATTTGTTCAAGAAGGTCAGCGCGGTCGCCGGCGTCGCCAACATTCCGGAGATCACGGCGCAGGCGGAACTGCTCAACAAGATCCTTCATACGGACTATTTCGACAACGCCGGGATCAACGAGTTCGAGCACATCCGCAAAAACCTGCGCGACCTGATGAAATACATCCCCGTTGACGGCGTCGTCTACGACACGAACTTTGAAGACGAGATCCTTTCGATGGACTGGAAGGAATCCGAGCTTGAGAACGACGACCTGAAAAATTACAAGGCAAAAGCAGAATACTATATCCGGCAGCATCAGGATAACGCAGTGATCGCCAAACTGAAAGGCAATTTACCGCTGACCGCCGAGGACGTGAAGGCGCTGGAAACGATCCTGTGGACCGAAGTCGGCACAAAAGAAGACTACGAGGCGGAATACGGACAGAAACCGCTGGGCGAACTGGTGCGGGAGATCGTCGGCCTCGACATGAACGCCGCCAAGGCCGCGTTTGCCGAATTCCTGAACGACGTAAACCTCGACAGCCGCCAGATCTATTTTGTGAACCAGATCGTGGAATATATCGTGCATAACGGGGTCATGAAGGATATGTCCGTTTTGCAGGAATCCCCGTTCACCGATCAGGGCAGCGTGGTAGAGATATTCACCGATATTTCGGTGTGGCTAGGCATCAAAAAAGCCATCGACCGCGTAAACGCCAACGCCCTGGCGGCCTAAAACGAATCGTGTACATAGGATACACAGTCGCCGGCCCCCGCTATTTCAAATACAAGGGCGAATGGCTGAACACCATCCGCCACTGGTTGGAAGGGACAAGTCTGTAAAGGTGCAGACGGTAAAGCTTGGGACAAATGATAATCGCACTTTTCATGTATCATTGGTTATAATGAGTTATCGGCGCTGATTCTATTATTGTCCAGCCCGCAGATATGAAATGAATTTACTTGAAATCGCTGCAGGGCTGCGGCAGCACGATCCGCTTTTTTTGCAGTCGGACTTTGCACATATCAATGCGGATCAGCGCAGCCGTTGACAGAAGCTGCAACGGTCTGTTCAGGAAAAGAATGCCTTCAGAAAATCGCGGAGCGGACCGTTGTATTCCGCTTCGCAGAGAAAGCTATAGGTCATCTGGTCGCCGTTGGCGTAGTAGATGCGGGTTTTTCCCTCGAACTCGCAAAGATCCAGATCGCTGCAGTTGATGTTCAGACCGGTTTCGAGGAGGTCGAGATCCTCCGGCGACAAGGTACAGCCGGGTTTGACGCGCCTGTCGTCGTCCCCGTACATCATAATGGGATTATGAAATCCCACTTCCCAGTCCAGAAAGTTTTTCGTGCGGTAGATATACGGCGCGTACCGCTGGCAGGGCAGCGCTTCCAGACAGATCATATAATAAAAGCCGTCGGTATAGCGCAGCGCCGGGCAGGCGTTATAGCGGTTTGGCGTATAAGCGTATGCCTCCGGCAGCATCTCCCAGTGAAACAGGTCGGAGGAACGGGCAAAGAAGCTTGTGAAGGGCCGGCCGACGGCGGAGTTTTTATTCTCCTCTCCGGGATTGGCGCTGGCCTCGATCGCCATACGGTAGCCGTCATCGCCGCGGCAGACGGAGGTATTCCACAGCCGTTTGTCCGGGCAGTGGAGAATATCGCAGGATTTCCAATCGACAAGGTCCGATGAATAAAACATCCGGACCGTGTGGCCGCCGCGGGGATCGTGCCAGTCGGCAGCGTCCTCCGACTGATACATTGTAAGAGGTTTGTCGTCAAAGCGGGACGTGGCAAACACATAGAGAACCCCGTCTTCGGCAAACGCGGAGGCAAAATAGCAGTTTTCGCCGAACGGCGCTGTGACAGCGCCGGTTTTTTCGCTGCGAACCCGAATATACTGCACGGGACAGATAGCATCGGGTTCCCTGCTTTCCACAAGATACAATTCGTTGTTCCATACAACAGGGGGCTGTTCCATGCCGCGGCCAACCGCGCCGCATTTTTTGATAACCGGGGCTTTTCCGGTGCGTTGTCCGATGTGATAAAAATGTTCTGTCATGATTCCATCTCCTTCGGTAATAACAGTGCCATGGAAAAGGGCGGCAGCGACGGAAGAAGAAACCGCGTCATCTTGCCGTCCGTTCCCGCGGCGAAAAGGCGCTGCCTGTTACAGTCTTCGCCGATATAATCGATCTCGGATCGGTTACCCGCGTACAGAACCGCAACGTCGTTCAGGCAGTCAAGATTCGGATTGAAAAGGATGACGGCATTCCCACGCGGCGTCTGCCGCACAAAGGAACGCAGCCGGACGCAGCTTTCCGGCAGAAACGGCAGGCGGTCGTCTGAAAGCAGCCGAAAGAGCCGTTTCATCTGCGCGGCCTTGAACGGGTCGCCCATATCCGCCGCCGCGTAGTGGGAAGAAACGCAGATCTTTCCGCCCAGCTTGTTTTGATACAGGCCGAGGGCGCAGCCGGCAGCGATTTTGCCGTGGAAATCCGTAAGATACGAAAGCGGCTCGGCATCATCCGTCGGCAGCAGCGCAGCGGATTCCCCCTGCACGAAGACCTGCGGACAATGCCGCGCCCTGCCCGCAAAGCCGCGGTTGAGCGGATGATCCGTATAGACCTCAAGATGGTCCTCCCGGAGACGCTCGCCCACAGAAAAGCCTGTCAGCTCCGCGTACCCCATTTCGTTGAGCGTTTGCAGCGCCCCGGCGTCCATATAAACGCCGGCGGAGAGCAGTTTCAGCAGTTCGTCCTCCGTATATGCGCGCGGTGCGGTCCCTGTGAGCAGGTAAGCGGCGGCAGTATGGAAATCAAAGCTTTCGGGCAAACCCAGCGTATAAACCGCGTTCCAATGCTCTGCAAAGCTGCCGCCCCAGCCGTGCAGGAAGCTGCCGGAGACAGCAGCCTGCGCATGCGGATGCCAGCCGTCATAGATGCCCGCCGTCGGCGTCCGTCCCGCCAGATCAGAAAGCAGTTTTTCAAACGGAAAGACGTTCCTGATGGCGGTAAAGTGCCCCCGCATCACGTCCGGATTTTCAATATAAGGAGCGAACGGCAGGATGTTGAACGCCGCCCCCGTACATCCCGCGGAAACGTACAGCAGCGCTTCAAGCGCCGTGGAACGGGGACTTTTCTGCAGCAGCCGGTAAGGGAAATTTTCGATTTCGGATTGCACGACCGTCACATTTTCCGGCAGCCCGGCGCACTGCCGCCCGATCTGCCCCGCTTTTTCGATCTGCGAAAGAAACGGTTGGTCCGTGTATGCGCCGCCGCCCGGCCGCCATAGGATCTCATAACGGCCGCCGTCCGAAAGCGCATCTGCCCAAAGCGGAAAATCATAGCCCTCAAAATAACGCTCTCCCGTCATCAGCCCAAGTGTGATCCCGTCATCGCACGCGTTGACCGTACGGCGGATCATCCGAAGCAGGTCGGCGATCTTCCGGCTTTGGTGCCGCAGCCATGCCTTCCGAAGTTGGGCGTTCTCCGGCGCTTCCAGCGCTGTTTTCAACGCTTCTCTCGAAAAATGCCGGTGATTTTCTTTATTGAAGCGGGCAATACATCCGTCGCAAAAGCAGCCGTTGCCGATGGGGATATGCCCGTAACGGATATCGTCGTCGATCCAGATAAAATCCGGCTTCGCTTCGCAGCACATCCGATACAAAGGTGCGACGTATTCCTCCTGATACGCCTCATCCCCGGGGCAAAAGGACGCTTCACACGCATCGCCGTCGATATTCGTCATATGCCTCCAGGGGCCGTCCAGCGCTTCATCCATGCGTTCCGGGTGGTGGCCGATGGTGGAAAGCACGTTGATCCCGCAGGAAAAACCCGCTTCCTTTGCGCGTTCGATCCGGTCCTTCAAAATGGAAAAATGTGTTTTTGCCGTCCGAAGCGGCAGCGGCGGGTGAAAGTCGGAGCTGAAAAAAGCGATCTGCTGCACACAGTCTTTATAATTGATCAGCAAAGCAAGCAGATCGTTGAAGGCGTCGTCGTCGATCCAATTGAGGACCGATACACGCACGGAATTGTAGATTTTATTCATCGTGCCACCTGAATTTCATTTTATATTCGATCATCATTTCGGCAAACGCGGTGAACCAAGGCAAGCCCGCCCACATTCTTTCATATTCCGGTTTTCCGGCGCTTTTTCTGGCGGACAGAAGCGCAGTTCTTCCTTTGGGACGGAAGAGATCAAAATGCAGTCCCCTCTTTTGCCGCAAAGCTCCAGCGTGTTTTCTCTGCCCTTTTTGACGCTGCGGATTTTTGTTTCTTCCAAAACGCCGTCGGACATAAGATAGAAAAACAGATCCTTTGGATCGAGATGCGCGGGCAGAATAAGAAAGCAGTCTTCACCCCGCAGATTCTCAACTGTGGCGACGACGCCGTCCGGTCCCACCTCCGCCGTTACAAGGAAACCGCCCTGCGCGTAGAGGGAAAAGGCGACGCTGTCTGTTTTTTTTCACAGCCGGGCAAAGCCGCAGAACGCCTTCGTGGCTTTGCAGCAGCGCGTCGTTCACACTCTGTGCGATAATGGGGACTGTTTCAAAGTCAAAATGCGCGAAGGGCTCCGGCGACATTTTGGTTACCGTTTGCGTTTCCACGTTTTTGACGCTGTTCCACTGCGCCGCGTTGAAGGCGGGAACCATGCCCGCTTCGCAGCCCATCCCGTTCGGGAACCGCTGCCAAAGATCCAGCATTGTGCGGACCATGCCCTGCAGCTCGTCCGCCATGCCCATGCGCGCCAGATACACCGGATACATGCTCCATTGCATGTCCGTGCCGGACCCGAGCAGGATCTGATTTCGCATGGTGTCAAAAAGCGGCGTTCCCCGGTCCTTGAGCCCGAAGATCCCGGCGGGATAGAGGGGGCACAGCTCGATATCCGGAAAACCGTATTCCGGTTCTTTTTTCATGATCCGAACGGGCGCACCGTCGCGCAGACCGGCGGAAAACACTGTTTTGTCCCCATAGGGTTTTCTTCCGGTGCCGATGCCGCGGGTAAACGTTTCCCCGTCCCAGTCCTCCGGCGAAAGCGGAAGCGTGACGGGCGGAGGCAGCGCGGAAAGGACGTCGTGGATGCGCGTTTTCATCGAAGCGTCGGCAAACGCCGAATAAGCCGTAAAAAGCGCTCTGACCATTACAAGGTCCGTCAGAGTATCGTCCGTCGTCCGGTTTCCCTCATACGCGGTCGTGCCGTGGATATGATAATAGCCGTCGTCTTCTTTTTGCAGAATACTCAGATAAAACGCCGCTGCGCCTTTCATCACCGGCAAAACGGTATCATTCAGGAAGGTCTCATCCCCGGTATACCGCCAGTGGCGATACATCTGCATGGCGATCTGCGCCCCCGGCGTGCAGTTGTCGGAATCATAGTCGGCGCATCTGCCGAAGCGGTCCGACACGTCGTGATAGAAAGCGCCCTGCGCCTTTTTTACCCGTTTTGCGTACAGGCGGGCGGTATCCAGTCCCGCGCGGCGCATGGCGTAATAATTCTCCGCCAGTTCCCCGTGCCCGGCGGCGCCAAGCGGCGCATACAGATGCTGCATGTTGTAATGGAAATAATAATTCCATGGAATAAAGTCGTGATAAGCGCCCCAGAGGCCGCAGGTGAAATGCGGCGGATATGCCCCGCGGCTCTCGCTGTTCATATAGTAAAGATAGAGATACCAGATGTTTTCGACATAATCGTCAGGCAGAGATACAAAAGAACGGTTCCAGAACGTTTCCCATGCGGTCTTATGATCATCATACAGGGCGTTCGCGCCGCGGCTGACGGCGGTGAGCAGGCGCTTTCGGCAGCTTTCTTTTGCCTGCAGGCGATCCGCGCCGAGGGCGATCGAATAGTAAAGCGTAAACCGCTGCTTCGTATCTTTTTGTAAACGAAGGCCGCAGACGTGCGCGTTGATCCGTTCGGAACAGCTTACAGATGCAGCGCTTTCAACCGCGAGCCCGATGCAAAAACAGGAGGCGTTCAGTTCCTGGGTGATGAAGAGCAGATTCCCGTCCGCAAATGCTTCGGTGCCGTCAAGTCCCGTTGACGGCGCAAATTTTTGCTGCGCATACCATCGCCATAAATTCCGGCTTCCCCAGCGGGCCAGCCGCAGCTGCGGCGCGACGCCCTCTTTCATGTTAAGCTCGATTCTCAGGACGGACGTATGGCTCTTTGCATCGGCAAAGGCCTTCGCAGTCAGCGCGCCGAAGGGCGTTTCGGCGTTGATCCGGACGGTTGCGTCCGATAAAGAGAGACGCGCCGAAAAATCCTTCTGGTACAGATATTCAAAAATCGGGCAGTCAAACCCAACGGTGATCTCGCCGCCGTGCCGCAGAGAGGTAAGCGCCTCGTCCCGGCCGGAACAAAAGATCTCATCGTCCGGCGTTACCCCCGCCGGCGCGTCGTTCCAAAGGTCGCATTTGTTGACGTGGATATGAAAGCCGTCCTTCTCCAGCCAAAGAAGCGATCCCATGTCGCCGTCGCCGATGGGAAAACCGGCAAATGAGGTATTCACCGGGGTACCGAAAAACAGATCGTGCTTTGGCAGCTGATCGACGGTGTTTCTTTGCCACTGGAATCTCTGCGCGTCAAAAGCTGTTTTTATCATTTTTCGTCCTCTTTTTCCGGTTCAGTGCCTTTTTGAAAACCGCAGAATAAAGCGGAGAACCTTTTGAAGAAACGCCTGTAAACGGGAAACGCTTCTTTGCTGGCCGGGTTCCTCTCCCGGCGTCAGGCTCAGATATATAAAACGAGGATGATAATCCGTGGTATACTGTTCGCCGGAGGAATTAACGTTATAACTCACAAGCAGCGCGCCTTCAGGCGAGAGCGCCGGGTGCGCTTTCGCGTTATACGCATAGAGCGTATCCATTCCGTTGGCGGCCGGCTGACCGTTCTCCGGTGCAGTAAAAAACTTAACAGGCTCAGAAAACGGACCGATAGGACTGTCGCCCAGCGCATACATCAGATCGCCGGAATTGCAGGCGTGCATATACACAAGAATCACCGGAATCCTCCGCCTTGATGCGGGAAACAAGCAGATTCCGGCTTTCAAAGCGCTGCAATGATCCTTATAGCCGTAAATATAAACATAGCCGTCGATTTGAGAATGATCGGTGATCCCCTGACCGAACGCGTAAAAGTAGCTTCCGTCTTAACAGTATAGATCCCGTCTGCGGCAAGCCATCCCGGCGTTTGTCTGCTTCTGCGGTCAAACAGTGTGTTCCAGTCTTCCGCCTCCCGGCAGGGCAGCGGTTCGTCCGTTTCCGCTGCGCGCGCAAAAGAACAACCCGAACCACGGAAAAGGACAGCGAGCAGCACGGAAACGATATTTTTTATGGTTTGACCATTTAAAAGCCTCCCGAATGATGAAACGGTTCCGTCGATAATAAGCTGACACAGATAGGATTTTCTCATTTACGCGAACCGCTTTCATTTGCAAGAGAATCATAGCATAAATACAGAGAATAATCAATGCATATATTCTTTGCGTTCGGACATAAAGCTTGCTTTACAATTCTTCCGTGCCCCAAAAATGATGTTCTGTATTCCTTTGGTCGTTGAAACAGCAGGAAATACTATGTTATACCAGTTTTTTTCTCGATCCATTTTATGTTAATATTGGAAAAGTCGTTTTCATCAAATGCTGATAACGCACAGTTGATGTCAGTCGCTGTAAAACGATTCTCCTCAGAATCCCATATCCTCGTCGCGTTAAAAGTAATCGCGGAAAGGGTCGTCCTTCTTTAGAGAATGAAATAAGATCATACATGAAAGCAAATCCCGAGAAATCAGTCTCAGATATAGCTCGTGAATCAGGTCGAGTTTGTTTGAGCTCATCATTCAACTTCATATACTTTGTCACCTGCGCAGCGACCTGATCAATTTGGTAGGGATTAAGTCCTTCTATTGCCGTCTGAAGATCTGTTAATGTCATCCGAATCATCCTTTCGATCCCTGATGACACTATTATAGCATAGGCCAAGTCCTAAAAATTGGACTTATCACGGCTTAGGTCCTATTTTTCCGACTAACACCACAAACAATAACTTTTGAAAGGTTACAGGTACTTGACGATGGTATTCGCTGAAACGTCAACGTGCTTTACCGTCTGCAGCGTCCGTTGGATCCTGGAGGCGTTCGTCAAAGAACCGGCAGAAACACACAGATCCTCGGTCAACTCCTCCGGCACGTCCGGCAGAGAGACGTCATACCGTGCGGCCATATGGCAGAAATATACTTCCGTGAACAGTCTGCGGCCGATCAGCTTCTGAAGGGGAGCGGTCCCGTTCTATGATTTGCCGTTTCATTTTGCCCTCCGGTTATAACTTCGGTGCATTGTCGCCGCTATCCTAATCTATTTCAGCAAAAAAGATAGAAAAAAGCAAAATAATAAACCATAATAAATATAAAAACAAAAAAAACTATTGAATTATTTGTTTTTATAATATATAATAATCTCAAGGGTGACATATGATGGTTAGAGAGGGACAAACGAATGAAAAAGACCTATGCAAAACCGAATATTGCGTTTCAGAAGCTTGCAATGAGCTCTGATCTTTCTTCCGGCTGTCAGATAGAACAGACGTTTGCGGAATTTTCCTGTCCGATCCTGATCCCGGAATGGGGCGAAACGGTTTTTACGCAATCAAACTGCGATTGGTCCAACGACGATTATAATATTTGCTACCACGTCCCTACCGCCAGCGGAAACGTATTCGGATCCTGACAGGGGCTGCAAAAAAAGGCCCGTATATGAAAATACGACTTTTCCCGGTTTGTGTTTTTTTTGTCCTGATAACCGTATGTCTGACGGCCTGCGTCGGAGGCGGACAGGCCCCCTCTTCCTCCGAGCTGCATCACACCTCTGCGCAAAACGAATCGCAGGCGCCGTCCTCTTCCCGGGATACAACAGCGGTGCTTGCGAACGGCGTTTGCATCGCGGAGGTTTTTTCTTACGCCGGCCCCTATGTGGAGGACGGCTCCAACGAACCGTGCGAGGGGATCTTCGCCGTCAGGCTTTATAACCCCACCTCCGTACACTATCAGTACCTCCGCTTTTCACTGGAGACCGGGGGCGGTACCGCGACCTTTACCGCCACGACGCTGTTTTCCGGCGCGGAGATGATCGTTCTGTCGGAGGAGCGGCTGCCGTTTTCCGACCCTGCGGCAGGCGGCGCCGTGATCCTGGAGGAGATCCCGTTTGAAACGCCTCCCAGCGTCCATCTCGACGAACTTTCCATCACCTATGGCGACGGCTATATCAACGTCGGGAATCTGACCGGCGGGGCGATCTCCGACGTGTACGTCTATTATAAAAATACAAAGGACGGATGTTACCTGGGCGGGATCACCTACCGGACGCGCTTTGCGGCGATCGCGGCAGGGGAAACGGCCCAGACGGGCGCGCAGAACATCCGCAAAGACGGCAGTATCGTCGTTTTCTCGACTTATACCTCCGGTTGACAACATATACGCCCCTTGCGAGGCGTCTTCACACGATTGAAAATTCCGTTGATGATTCTTTGAGGGAGGTTCGATTTCCATGAAAAAAAATATAATGCTGCGGAAGGCAGGAACGCTGCCGGTGTTATTTCTGGCGCTGGCGCTGGCGCTGCAGACGGTTTTGCCGGCGGCGACGGTCTTTGCCGCCTCCGTGGACGGTTCCACGGAGCTGAGCACCGTGTGCGTCGGCGCGGACGGCAAGAAATACCAGGTCATGGCCGCTTACGGGGAGGACGCGGAGATCCCGGCGGACGTCGTGCTGACAGCCTCCGCCGTCACGAAAGAGGACGCGGATTACGACAGCTACGTGGCGCAGGCCGCCGAGGCGCTGGCCTGCGACGTGGACGGCGAAAACGGCGTCCGGCTGTTCGATATCTCCCTCGTCAGCGGGGAAGACGCCTCCGTAAAATACCAGCCCGCCGAGGGCGCCCGCGTGGAGGTAAAGGTGCGGCTGGCGACCAGGCCGGAAAACGATCTGGGCGTCGTCCACTTCGGCGAGGAGCCGGAAGTGCTTTCCAGCGACGTGACCGGCCGCACCGTCAGCTTTGAGACCACGGGCTTTTCGGTGTACGGCATCGTGGAGATCGCGGAACGCGACACCGTTCTGCACAACGTATCCGATTTCGAAAACGCGACGGTCTATCTTTCCGCAACGACCACCGGCGGCAATACGTATTATGTTTCTTCCGGTACTGTTTCTGCTTCCAATCTCGGCACCTTGATCAACAGGACCGCCGCGAACAGCACGGAGGGCGCCGTTGCCTATAGCTTTGAAAAGGTGGCGGGGACCGAGAATCAGTTTTATATGTACCTGCCCGGGGAAAACGGCAGCAGACAGTACGTGGATCTAACCAGCCCCACGACGGCAAAATATACGTCCACACCGAATTTTGCTTTCACGATCACTCCCGTCTCGGCAGATAAACCGGACAAATTTTACCTTTCTTTCAAAAACGGCAATACGACTTACTACTTCAATCTGAGAAGGGACGAGAACGGCAAAGGCTTCAACGGTTCCACCTACAACACGCAGGGCAGTTACATCACCGCCTATTGGGAGCTTCCCAATATGAACGACACCCTTGCGCTGGACGGCAAAACCTACGGCATCGTATGGCGGGCGCCGAAGAACACGGTGATCGCCCTGTCGGCTGCCGCGCAGGACGCCGGTTCGCTGGCAGCCGAGACCCTTCCCGTCAGAGCCAACCCGCTGGACAACAGCCAGGATATGGCCATCAAGACCGGCGGCGATCTCGATCTGTTCACGTTCCACAGCACGGACGACGGGCACTATTACATCACCACCCAGGTGGGCGGCGCGACGAAATACCTCAACCTCAACGGCACCGCCGTCACGCTGACGGACGCGCCGGACGACTACTCCAAATTTGACGTGACCCTCGGCAGCGGCAACTACGCCGGCAAGATCCGGATCTCCGGCGTCACCTCCCGGCGGGCGCTCTCCCTGAGAGGCGGCAACGCCGCCAACGGCTTCTCCGCTGTCGATGCGGCGGCAGCCAATTCCTATTTCAATCTGGCCCTGCCCTCCTTCCTCGGCGACGACGACTTCGTCCCTTACACCGCCATCAAGGTGAGCGTATCCGACCGGCAGCAGGTGCACAACGGCTCCCAGGTCATCGTCTACACCCGTATCTGGAACGACGACGCCAAGGAGTACGAGTTTTACGCCATCAACCACGACGGCTCGCTGGTGCGCTGCTTTGACAACGGCGACACCATCCGCTGGGCCGGCACACAGGTCAACACCCTGCTGTGGGACTTCACCGAGTATTACTACTGGCCCTACATTTTCCAGATCCCCAATTACTATTATGAACTGCAGAACGCCTATTCCGGCAAGTATATCGCGCCCCAGTACCACACCGGGCAGATCCTTTCCAATCGGCCCATCGGCATCAACCTGAACGGCCGGCGCTACGGCGACTACTATACCACCGTCCTCGCGTGGGACGACTACCGCTACGACTACGCGGGCCTGAAAGCGGACGGCCAGCGGGTGACGGCCGTGCCCATGGCCAAGGCGCAGGACTTCTATTTCGCTGTGATGGACGATCCCATCCCTGACGAGTTCTCCACGGTGGAAACGGTGAACAACAACGACCACGGCATCTCCATGCGCATGATCAACTTCCAGGGCGAAAAATATGACGGCGGCGGACGCGACCGGACGCAGACCAACGTACTCGGAGCGGGATCTGACGTTTTTACCGGCGCTTCCAAGCCGATGCTGGATCTCGTCACCACCGACCTGAAGGAAAACGGCTATCCCGACGCGACGCTCACCGGCAAATCCCTGGAGGAGCTGTTCGGCGACGCGACGGACGCGAACCATCTGTTCCTCAAGAGCACCTATGAGGAGAGCGGCTACTTTGAATACGACTGTACCCAGACCTTCGCCACGCTGCTGAACAACGGCAACTTCCGCGTGTATAACCAGCTGGGCACGGTCAACGTGGAAACCAACAGTAAAGGGCACGGCTTCTTCATGCCCTACAACGACATCTCTCCCGACAGCATCAGCCCCTACGTCAACGAGACGGACGTGGTCAACCAGCCGCTGGCCACCAACGACCCCCGTCTGGGAGAAACCCTCTACGGAATCACCAGGGCGGAGGCGCAGTATCACTTCGGCATGGAGATGGAGGCCAGCTTCATCCAGAGCGAGAACGGCCTTGACGCCTGGGGCCACGACATCATCTTCGAGTTCGCGGGCGACGACGACATGTGGCTGTACGTGGACGGCGAGCTGGTGCTGGATCTCGGCGGCGTTCACTCCGCAGTGGTGGGCAACATCAACTTCCGTACGGGCGAGGTATCCGTACCCGACGAGAACGGTACCCAGTACAAGACGGACCTGCGGACGATCTACGAGAACAACTACCGGGAACGCAACCCGCAGGCGAGCGACGCGGAAGTGGCGGCCCACCTTGACCGCATTTTCACCGAGGGGACCAGCGTCTTCAGGGATTACAGCTCCCACACCATGAAAATGCTCTACATGGAGCGGGGCGCCGGCGCTTCCAACCTGCACATGCGCTTCAACCTGACCACCGCCATCGACGGGCAGCTGCTGCTGAGCAAATCCGTCAGCGGCACCGACAAGCAGGACTACGCCAGCGCGAAATTCCCCTATCAGATCCATTATTACGACACGAATTACGCGGCCTTCCGGACCGCCTCCCGGGAGGAGATCGTGGAAGACGGCAAGACCGTCTACGACTACACCGGCGTTTCCTTCGTCCGCTATCAGGGCACCAACGTGCCTGTGGATTACGCCGATACCTATACGGTGGGCGACGAGACCTACGAGCACGTCTTCTTCCTGAAACCCGGCGAAGTGGCGGAGATCCAGTTCCCCAGCGACGAGATGGAATACTACCTGACCGAGTGCGGGATCGACTCCGCGATCTACGACAGGGTCTCCGCCAACGGGACGCAGCTGTCCCCCGACGGCAGCGGGAATCTGCAGTGCTATTCCACGGAGCAGGAGGTCATCGGTGAGCGCAAGGTGGTTAAATTCGACAACCACGTCAACCCCGAGGCGCTGCGCACCCTCTCCATCACGAAGCATCTCTTTGACGTCAACAACGAACCGATCCATTATCCCGAGAATACCACCGGATTCCGCTTCCGCCTGTACGTGGGCGAGGATGAAAACGGCGAGCCGGAATACTACCGGATGGATAAGTATTACGTGAAGAACCCCGACGGGAAATACTGCGTCTACGATTTCGACGCGCAGGATTTCCGTCCCCTGAACAAGACGGCGTTTGAAGACCTGACCGAAGAGGATCTGAGCGCCTGCACCTTTACCACCTCCCCCTCCGGCGCCATCGACAAGATCCCCGCCGACTTCACCGTAGAGGTCCGCAACCTGCTGGTGGACACCCGTTTTCTGGTGTTGGAGCAGGAATCCGACATCCCGAAGGGCTACGACCTGATCGGCTATGAGCGCGCGGACGGCTCTTACATCGTGGAGGACGGCGACACGGTCAATTCCGGCATCATCCGCGACCGTCAGAACCCCCATATCATCGTCAACAACCATCAGGGCTGGGGCCTGACCGTGGAGAAGGTCTGGTCCGACGACGGCTTCATGACCTCCCACGACAACATCTATTTCGCCGTCTACTGCAAGGGCGAACTGATCCCCGGCACCGTCCGTCAGATGAAGACGGAGATGACGCCGGATATGTACGAACCGGAGACCTCCCTGTACTACTACTTCCCCGAGCTGCAGGCGGGAGCGAAATTCAGTGACTACGAAATGAAAGAGGTCGCGCTGACGGATCCCGCAGTGGATGAAAACGGTTACGTGACCTCCTACACTTCCCTCACGCCCCTCGGCGGCGACGAAAAGCTGCTGAACGGCGGCGTACCGGCCCAGACCGGCGTCCACGGCACTTTCTCCTATACCGTGACCTATTCCACCGGCGTCCCCGGCGGCCCGGCGAAGAACGTGCGCACCGACGTGGTGACCAACACCCGTCCCGGTATCCGCATCGTCAAGGTGGACGGCAGCGGCAATCCGCTGCCCGGCGCGGTATTCACCCTGAAGGACGGCAGCGGCAGCGACCTGACCAAGGCCAGCTACACTTCCGACGCGGAAGGCCTGATCACCTACGCCTATCCCGAGCAGGGCGTGGCCTACACCCTGAAGGAGACCGGCGCGCCGGAGGGCTATTCCTCCGTGATCGACGCCATCACCTTCACCCTTGACGGCGAGGAGCTGACCGTGAGCGGCGCGGACGAAGACGCCGTGACGTTTTCGCCGAAGGACGCGGACGGCACGATCACCGTGACGATCAAAAACTACCGGTCCCGCTTCACCGCCGTGAAGACGGACGCGATCTCCGGCGAACCGCTGGCAGGCGTCCACTTCGCGCTGTACCGTCAGGTGCAGGGCACCGGCGGCCTGCGGAAGGACTATTACCCGCTGGTGGGCTACGAAGATCTGGCCACCGGCGAGGACGGCCTGATCCCGCAGATCGACGATACGCTCCCGACGGGCACCTATTACCTCTGCGAGACGCAGGAGCCGAGAAACTACTTCCCGCTGGAAAAGGATATCTGCTTTACGGTCACCAGGAGCGGCACCGTGGAGATGGCCTCCGCGGATGACGCGGATATGCTCGAAACCACGATGACGGCCGACAACGAGCTAATCTACACGCTGACCGTCCCCAACTACCGTTCCATCAAGACCATCACCCTCTCCCCCCAGACGCTGGTGGCGGACTTCGGTCTTAACATCGTCTACAACGTCAAGGACAACAACTACCTCGTCCCCGCAGGGTCCGAATACACCTACGTGGGCGTGTGCGCCATGAGCAGCTTCAGCCCCTACGGTACGGAGGACGCCCCCGCGCTGCTGGCGGAGACCGGCGCGCCGTATCAGGGCAAATTCGGCACGGTGACCCTTGCCGCGGACGGCACGGCGACCTATCAGATCGGCACCATGTCCTTCACGGGCGAGGAAGATTTCTGTCTGGCCGCCCACGTCACGAAGATCAGCGGCGAGGACGCGGACGTCTACGTCTATGAAAAGCTCACCTATCTCCCCGCCACCACCATCTACTATGAAGACGACTTCGTGGCGGACGAAAACTACCACGACGGCGTGGAGAACACGGTCACCGGGCATGATTTCGGCAAGTGGAGCAAGGTGACCTCCGGCGACCCGCAGACGGAACAGGCCGCGGATCTGGCGGGCAGCGAAGCCGCCAACATCTATGGGTTCGACCCGCACTACACCGCGTTTGCCGCCTACTCGAACAACGGCGCCCACAAGGTCGCCGTCAGCACCGTCAACAGCGGCAATGGCAACAAAAACTGGCCCTATATGGAATTCGATTTCGCGGGCACCGGCTTTGACCTTGTCAGCGTGACCGGCTGCGACACCGGCGCGTTCACCGTGAAGGTCTATCCGACCACGACCGACGACCAGGGCCACGTCACCGTCGGCGCGAAGGCGGCCGCCAGCAAGGTAGTGGATACCTATTACGGCTATTCCTACGGCAGGGTCTACATGGACGCGAACGGCGCCCCGACCCTGACCGTTACGGATACGCCCCTGTATTTCGCGACGGACGACATCGTTACGCGCGAATCGGGATCCGACAGGATCTTGCTGGTGGGGGGCAAATACGTGACCCCGATCCCCACCTACCGGGACGGCGCCGGGCAGCTCTCCGAAGCCGCCGCCTCCGACAGCACGCCCGCCTATGCGGAAGGGTGGCTGGTGAACCCGGACGCCTCCGGCGCGCTGTATCAGATCCCCGTTATCAAAGTGGAGGACCTGGCCTACGGAACGTACAGGGCGCATATCGAGCCGCGCTTCATGAAGCAGTACGGGCATTTCCGGACGACGGAGGACGGCTATGATTACTATGACCTGTACGTGGACGCCTTCCGCATCTATGACCCGGCCGGGCGCGAAGAGGACGGGACGCTGACCTCTTCCGTGATCAAAGAGGCCTATCTGTATGCCGACGAAGCGAATGAACAGTTCTCGACCCTGCGCGACCTGATCGTGGGGGCTGAAACCATGGGAGACGTCTCCGCCGCCGGCGAAGCGCAGGAAGGCGCGGTGCTGGTAGACGGCAACGTGGCGCTGACGACGGAGCAGATCAATGACTACGCGCAGTTCGGCCCGAACCATGAGCTGTATCTGCGCAAGGGGATGTCCGTGGCGTTTGAGCTTTGCTCCAGCGAGATCCCGGCCGACGTGCAGGTGCATCTGAAGAAGATCAGCGCCGCGGCCCCGGCGGTAAAACTCATTTACGTCCAGCAGAACGGCAACGTGGAAACGAACACGCTGACGGTCAACTCCTCCACCGACCTGAGTTATTCGCTGCCGGAGCTGATAGGCCGCGACAACGTCAAATGGACGGCGACGAAATCCGGCGGGTATTCCTCCGGCCTGGTGATCCTGACCAACACGGGAGAGGCGGAAAGCCTGCTGTCCGTCACCAACCTGAAATGGACGTTCAAAAACGCGGGCAGCCAGGTAATGGTCAACAAAGGGACGGGCACCGTCTCCATCAGCGGCAAAGGGGTCAGCAGCGTGAGCCGCGCCCTCCGCTTCGCAAGAAACGCCGCCTCCGTCTCCGTGCCGGAAGACGCGCCCATCGCGGCGGCCGACGGCGCGGTCACCATGACCGTCGTCACCGGCGGCGGGGTGGAGTCGCTGGTGGTCAGGGACGACGACGGGAACGTGGTGGAGCCCTCCCTGCTGGAGACGACCTTCAAAGAGCTGGACGACGGACAGCGCCAATGGACGGTGACCGTTGAAGAGGGCGAGCCGGGCGTCTATACCTTCTCCATCGCGGCGGTCAGCGACGGCTTCGTGGCCGGGGATCCTGTCAGGATGACCGTGACCGTGGAACCCCCTGCCCCCGCGGACGATCCCACCCCCGCGGACGACGGCGGCGAAGGCAGCGATCCGCAGGACGGACCGCAGCAGCAGGGAGGAACGGAGGAGCTCGGTTCCTTCCTTCAGACGCTTCGATCGTTGCTCCTGCGCCTCATCGACCTGCTCCGGAGAATCCTGTCGATCTTCGGGATCTCATTGAACGGATAATACCGTTCGGAATCGTATATTGTGACCGTATTCCCTGCTGTTATGCTGCGGATACGGTCTTTTTTTCTCTCCGCCCAGGGAAAAGAAAATCTCCCGACGTGCGAGACGGTAACGGTCTTTACATCGGAAGAAATAGAAAAATTCAAAGCGGAGGCGTTCCGGGTGTTCTCCAACGGGAAGCGCTGCTACCAGCAGGCGGCGGCCTACGTGCTGATGCTGAACACGGGACTGCGCACAGGCGAGATGCTCGGTCTTCGCAATTCGGATATCGATCTGGAAAACCGGGTGATGCATATTAACCAGGCGGTCAAAGAGGTGAGTAAACGGAACGGCGCCGAAAGTGTTCCCGGCAGAGAGGTCCAGATCGGCAAACCGAAATCCGCCACCAGCAAGCGTGACGTTCCGCTGAATGACGCCGCTGTGGAAATGATCCTTGACCTGCGAAAAGAAATGTGCTTCGGCGAAGACGCGCCTCTGATCCCGGACGAAAACGGAGACTACACAAGGCCGCTGAACTTCCGCAAACGCTACTATCGAATCCTTGCAGCGGCGAGGATCGAACGGAAAGGTCTCCACAGCCTGCGCCACACCTTCGCCACGAATCTCGTGAACGGCATCAAACAGCCGGACTGCTCCATCAAATCCCTGACGCCGCGGCAGGTGGCGGACCTGCTGGGACATACGACTTCCGAGATCATTGAGATGTACTACGTCAAAAAGGATACAACACGGCTGCTTGGCATCACCAACGATTTCCAGTTCTGAACCGCAGAACCGCTGATGATTTTGATGCTATTTTGATGCTGTAGCAGACGGAACCGGTCGGAATCGTTGCCGCCGGATACAGGTTTGACGCCAGATTGATGCTTTAAATCACACTTTTCAGACCTCGCGCCGAGCGCCGATAACAAAGGAAAAAGCCCTGAAATCCCACAGCGAATACCGCAAAAGGTTGGTAGCGACAAAGCGCCGTCGTGAGCGCGTTTACAAGCGAACAGGCGCGCCGAGCGGGACCTTTTGCGGAAGGGAGGAGCAGCGGCGTGAGCGCACCGGCGATTTTCATAACAGACAAAAGAAAATCGCCGCAAGCGATACAAAGCTTGCGACGATGTGGCAGGGGCAGAAGGACTTGAACCCTCGGCACGCGGTTTTGGAGCGCGACCAAGCAAGTGGAATTTGGTTATATTGCGTGACAATTAGTGTTATACAGTCCGCGCGATTGTGTAATATGCACTAAGTTTTAGCCGTTTAATGATACCTTGTCCATATGCTTCTGCAAAAATGTTAGATGCTCGTTAGATGCAAAATCGACCTTTTTAACTTTAGCGAACCTAAGTATATCAACATTTTCCGCAGTCTCTTCCTTTCGCTGAAATGATGAAAAATCATTATGTTAGATGCGGAGATGCTATCATGGAAATAAAGAATCGTTTTATTGAATCACTATTTTTCGGCAATATCGATCCGAAGGCGCGGGCGGTCAAAGAAGGCGGTCGCGCGGATAAGCTGAGGAAATTTATTACCGATCATAACCCCGAATTTGAAACCGCACTGCAAGACGACCAGCAAGAGCTTCTTTCCCAAATCATTGACGCGCAGAGCAAGCTGGATACGATCACGGAACTGGACTGCTTTAACGAATGGCGGAACCAGCTTCTTGAAGCGGACTATCCGACAGAGGATGTTGACGCGTTGCTGCTCAAAATAATCGACAAAGCGGAGGGAAAATGATATGGAGAAACACATCATCGACGAACGCACCGGCTGGGAATACGAACTGTAAGGCGAGCAGTGTTACCCGACCGGACGGAGAATGCGGGACGGCAGGTTGCAGCCGGAAACGGAAGACGAAGATAACGGGTCAGAAAAGGAAAAACCGGTTGGCGTATGGGGACAGCGGCATTTGCGGTACATCCGGGAACACAACAAAAGACTGTACTATGATTTATTCGTTTCCGGGCGGTTGAATGCGTATCTTGCGGAGATCAACGCTCAGGCGGAGGATATGTTCTTCCGGGTGGCAAAAGAAATGTCCGCGCGGGAGGGGGTAAACGAAGCATTAAAAGCGAAGGATCAGATGCGCTGGACAGGGTTGATGAACAATATCCGTAATTGTGCAACCGAAATTGTAAATCAAGAAATTATCTGCAAATAATCGAGTAGAGCGGTTTTTCTCCGCGTTCTCACAACACTGTACGTGCCGTTCGGCATCCGTCCTTTGAAACATAGTAAATAACGAACGAAGCCCGCCTCAGCCCGAACGGATCGTTTGGCGCAGAGGCGGACTTCTTTGAATAATCCAACGACGCTATTGACAAAAATATGTATCTAATATATAATAATGCATACTAAAATAGTAGGTTAATATGTAAATGTTTGATTCTGAATTTCATAGGAAGTGAAAAAATGGTATTATCCAACAGAATGAAACAGATCGATCCGGTGCCGCTTGAAGATATGTTTTCTTTTGGTGTGGACCCCACGGTTATTTCTTTGGCCTGCGGGAATCCGGACGCCGCGCTGTTTCCGGCCCGCGCGCTGGAAGACGCGGCGCGGGAAGCAATTCGGGAGGATCCTGTCGCAGCGCTTCAGTACGGAAAAACCAAGGACCCCTTTCCGTAAGGAAGTCATTGCCCTTCGGCTTTTGTAATCAGCCGGAAAGATTGAATTGACAGGACAAATTCAATGTTTATTACGGAGGATTACTACTATGAAAGATTCATCCACTTACAACGACAACCTATCCCTTGGCAAATACGGCAGAATGCGTCGGACATATCTGCAAGAGCATCGCAAAATACAATATAACCGTATGCTGTTGAACAACACCCTTTGGCCGCACCTGTTGGAAGTTGACCGGCAGGCAAACGACATGATGGACACCATTGTTGCACGGATGAAGCAGGAACGCGGCGTGACGGAACAGCTCAAAGCGAACGACCAGTGGCGCTGGATTCAGGAGATGGGCAACATCCGCAATGCCGCCGAAGAATTTGTGCTGCGGGAGGTGGTGTTTGCATGAACTCGGTCATGGAATCGCTGTGGTACGGCAACATCAGCCCGCACGACACCATCGTGGAAGACAACCGCTATTACAAGAAGTTGCTCAAGCTCATGGGACAGAACCGTGACCGGCTCTCGGAAACGCTTACACCGGAAATGCAGACAGTGCTGGAAACGTATGATGACAACATCAACGAAATGAACTCGATCGCTGAGATGGAGGCGTTCCGGTATGGTGTGCGGTTCGGTATTCGACTGATGATGAAAACAGGCGGCTCGTTGGAGTGTCCGTCGGCATAAAACACATTAATTACGGCAGCGTCCATGTTGGGCGCTGCCTGTTCTGTCTCCCGATGCACCGATATAATCTTTCAGACTGTGTTACGTCTTCCCGCTGTGTTTCTTTTGCTTCTTCGCCCGTTCAAGGGCTTTTTTCTTTGCGCGCTCCAGCGCCTTGCAATCATGCTCGGCGGCCTTCATTTTTTCCTGCGTGTCCTTGCATTTTTCCGTTTGTCCGACCAGCTCCGATACGGTGACGCCGTAAATCTCCGACAGCGTGAGCAGCAAAAAGATATCCGGCGTGCCTTCCCCGCGTTCCCATTTGGAAACGGATTTGTCGGAATATCCGATCGCGTCGGTAAGCTGCGCCTGCGTGAAGCCGTGCAGCTTTCGATACAGCGCAAGGTTCTGCGCAAGGACTTCGTTTTTCGGCTTTTCAGACATATTCTTTGTCCTCCTGTGGTTTCGGTCGATTCTATTCTACTCCCGGTAGAGTGATCTGTCAAGATATACTCTACAAATCATAGAGATATATCTACTGATAAGGGGTTGTTTTTCCGGCGGCGGCGTCCTATACTTCCGCCATCAAACAAGCGACGCCGCAAACGCGGCGGAAAGGAAGCGAAACTCATGTACAAATACGAATTGCATTGTCATACCGGCGGCGTGTCCCGCTGCGCCACGATCGACCCGAAAGACCTTGTCCGCAAATATGAAACCGCCGGCTACAGCGGACTGGTGCTGACTGACCATTACAGCCCGCTGACGTTCCTGCCGGGACACTATCTGCGTCCGCAGAAAGCGATTGAGCACTATCTTTCTTCTTATCACGAACTGAAAGACTGGTGCGGCGACGGCTTCACTGTCCTGCTCGGGCTCGAGCTGCTGCACTACGGTGTGGTGAACGATTACCTGATCTACGGCGTGGAGGAGGACTGGCTGCGGCAACAAAAAAACATGCTGCTTTGGAGCGAAAAGAAAGTCTGCGAAGAGATGCACAAGCAGGGCTATCTCGTTTATCAGGCGCACCCCTACCGCCCGCTGATCTACCGCTGCGACCCGCAGTACATCGACGGGATCGAGGTCTTCAACGGCCACACGGACGCGCACCGCAACGAGAAGGCGCTGCAGTGGGCGAAAGCGTGCGGCAAGCCCATGTCGAGCGGCAGCGACACGCACTACGAAAAAGACATTCCCTGCGGTGGTATCGAAACGCTGCGGCCGATCCGCACCAACGCGGACCTGCTGCAGACGCTGCGCAGCGGCAAGTATACCTTGCTGTGTCCGGAAGGAGGTGTCGACCTTGCCGCGCACAAAGCTGGATGACCGCGTGCTGCCGGGTTACCCCGCGGCAAAGAAACCTTCAAAAGGCGAACAACAAAACAGTCGACATAAAGCTCAATACTACAAAGGAGAATGAAGCATGGGAAAGGTAAAGAGAAGGCGCGATGAGGAAATCCGGCGCGCTTCGAGGGTCATATTTGAGAGTGAAGCAGGCGCAGTCAGCGCACCTCAAATCAACGGCAAGCTGCGCTCTTTTGCGCTTCACGTGCCCGACGCAGTCAACGAATGCAGCGGTATCGTCGTTTTTGGCAAGCGGATCCGATCACTGGTATTTTCAACGGATGTTGCCACCATTCGCAATGTGGATGCGGACGCCGTGTGGTCGGTTTATCCTTACACGCCGCAGCAAATCATTGCAGAAGCACTGATCCATGCCGCAGATATTCCCGTTTTTGTCGGTGTCGGCGGCGGACTGACACAGGGAAAGCGTGTGGTGCATTTGGCGTCCTTTGCCGAAATGCAGGGAGCAGCAGGCGTTATTGTAAACGCGCCAACCGATAACAGCGTTGTGCGAAGGCTCGTGGATACTGTCGATATTCCCGTAATCGTAACGACCGTTTCCGCAAAGGGTGTCGGGGACCGTCTGCGTAGCGGTGCGTCCGTGATCCATGTGGCTGCCGGGGATGCAACGCCAGAAGTTGTTGCACAGCTGCGAAAGGAGTTCCCAACACTACCGATCATTGCCACCGGCGGTCCGACGGGCGAAAGCGTGCAAAGCACCGTAGATGCCGGCGCAAACGCCATTGTCTGGACGCCTCCGACGCCCGGAGAAGTGTTCAGGGAAATCATGGCGGCATATAGAGAAGATAAACCGCACCCGTGACAAAGGAGACGAAAGCTATGCAGAGAACAAAACTGGAGGATCGACATTTGCCGGGCTACACTCGCAGCGAAGAAATCTTCAATATGGTAACGCATATCGCGGGCGGCGGCTTCGGCGTGATCGCACTGGTGCTGTGCGTGATCTTTGCCGTCCTGCACCACAACTGGTGGGGGCTTGCCGGCGGTGTGATCTACGGACTGATGACGATCTTTCTTTATACCATTTCCAGCGTCTATCACGGACTGCGCCCGGAGCGGGCGAAAAAGGTGCTGCAGGTGCTTGACCACTGCACGATCTACGCCATGATCCTCGGTACCTACGCGCCGATCCTGCTGACGGGTCTGCGTAAGGTTTATCCGACGCGCACGCTGATCATCACGCTGGTGATCCTTGCCATGACGGCGCTTGGCGTGACCTTCACCGCGATCGACTTTCACCGCTACGCCGTGATCGCAACCGGCGGCTATTTCGTCATCGGCTGGAGTCTGCTGTTTTCCCTTTCGGCCGTTATCGAAGCGTTCGGCAAACCGCTTGTCTGGTGGCTGATCGCCGGCGGCGCGGTCTATACGCTGGGTATGATCTTCTTTGCCGTCGGCATGAAAAAGCACTATTTTCACAGCGTTTTCCATATTTTCATTCTCGTCGGCAGCGTACTGCAGTTCATCGGGATTCTGCAGTATTGCATGTAATGCAAAGCAACCGCCGATCCACTGGATGCACAAACGATTACAGAGTCGCTGCGCATTGCGTGAATCGGCGGCAAATCGTTTATCGGAACACCTTCTCCTCTGGCTTTTGCTTTGTCAGTTTCATAAGAATCAAGCTCTATCCCGCCGTTTTTATGAATCGCTTTTTGTTTGCACAGACTTTGAATTTGCATAGATCTTATGCATCGTTTCATCATCGTAATGCGTATCCAGAAAAACCTCCAACTGATTTTGTGCCGGAATACCGCGATCGCGGCGGTCCATTCTGACGGCGGCCGAGACGGAGAGCGCCGCGTCAAACACAAAGAAGACAAGGAAGGCGCAAAGGATCACCTGTTCAAAGGGGATCGTGATGTGGGAAAAGAGAAGATGGAGGAGGGGTATGATCAGCTTGACCCACGCCATGCCCAAGAACCCCCAGAACAGAGAATAGATCAGGCATACTCTGCCGTTGATATTCAGAGGCAGATGGCTGTAATCCCATGCCACCGAGCCGAAACAGATTTCCTGCCCCAATGAGCAGATGTATTCCACAGCGGTACCGGTGACGAACGACAACAGAAAGATTTGCCACAGGGGCTTGCCCTGAAAATGAACCAACAGCAAGGTAAGCAGCAGCGCGCCCATACCGTAGGCGACGCTCAGGTGTCCGAGTACCAGCGATTTTCTGCTTTCAATATAGCCGTTTTTGATCAGGCACCACAGCGTTTCCACCCCGTAACCGATATAACAGCCCATAATAAAGATCCAAATGTATTGATGAGGACGAAATGTTGCCATGCTTTTTCCTCCATTGTTCATCATCCTGCATTCTTGAAAAACCGCGAAGTCAGCGGCTGCAGGACATCGGAAAGCAACCGTTTGAAATCCGCAACCAACAGCCGTATGCGCTGCAGCAATCCCGGCGTTTGACTGCCGGAATCCGGCAGAAGCGTTTCGGTGCTGTCATCATAGATCAAAAACCGCGGGAACGCCGCAAAGGTGTTGACCGTTGCCTGTGTCTGTTCGTTCAGCAATGCCGCAATCAGTGCTTCGTCGTTAGACAAAGTGTGTCTGGTATTGCGCAAAAACCATGTCTGTTCGGGAAACAGACAGGTTGACGCATCTATGTCTTTTTCCGGTGAAAGATATGCCGGGTTGGTGTTCTCGAGCACGCTGTCCGGAAGCGTTTCTCCGTAGTCGGAAGTCGTTGCACCGAAAGAGGAATACTTTGTGTCTACTATGCCGTCGCTGAGGTTGCCGCAGGAAGGCGTCAGCGGGATTGACGCAAAGCCTGTGCGGGAAAGCACGTAGACGTTTGCGGTTTGATTGAGCGCGCGGAGCGTTTCGGCTTTGTGCACGCGCACCTGTGTGTTGTAAGTCTGTATTTTCTGCTGCAGGGCGGTGTGATCCTGCCCCGCATACAGCTCGTCAAAGACGTAATGCATCGCTGCATCCAAATATTCATCGGGAACCATTGCCCAAACAGAAGGCCAATTACAGTACAGCGGCAGCAAGAATTCCCGGATGATGCGCGTTTTCAAATGCCTGATCGCCTCATTGCCGAGTCTGGAAAGCAAATCGATCAAACCGAGTCGCTCGGCAGCACCGAAAAGCTCGGAAGCTATGGCATGATACGGCAGCATGCTTGCCAGAACAGAATTAAAATAATTATAGAGTCCGTGTGCATCCAGTGTGACCTGCCCGGTCATCAGTTCTCCGTTAAAGCTCTCGCCGTAGATCGCAACGGAATCAAAGACCACAGCACGAATTCTTTCGTTTCCGTAGACTGTCAGATAGCTCAGCAAAACGATCCCGCCAAAGCTGTGCGCATATACATCAACCTGTGTTGTACCGGCTGCTTCGCAAACGGACGCAATAAAGCGATTCAGGCTTTCTGCCGTTTCCAAAGGATCAGCGCGCCAGTCATAACGGAACGAGCCCTCGCCCTGTGCGGCAATGGCTGCAGGGTCGTTTGCTTCGGCGCCGGATTCGTCTTTCGGCGTTCCGCTTTCGTCGTAATAAAGCGGCGAAAAAACGGGGTTGGCAATCGCAAGCGAACGGTCAAGCAGTTCGTCCCATCGCTGCAGCGTCAGATCTTTGAGAAGTTCGGGCGCAGCGTTTTTGAGATCGTTTAAAAACAGGCTTTTGTCCGGCGGCCATAGCTTTTTTGATTCGACGTCGCCGCGTGTTTCATAGATCGAATCGCTGAAAAACCCATGGATATAGATGAGCGGAACCTTTTGCACCGGTTTGGCTGCGGCGGCAGCGGAACCGGAGAGCAGCAACAACACTGCCGCAAGCAAAAGAGAACAAAACGATTTCCTTTTTTTCATATTTCATCCTCCAAAAAAGGAAGCTGCCGAGCCCGGGCGGCTTTGCTCGGCGGCATGATTGGTACCTCTGAAAATTGCGTGCCGCTTTTTCACGCGCATCTTTCACCGTCATAGCGCGCAAATCTTCCCTGAAAGCCAAAAGGATTCCGGCGTCAAAATCTATGCAATCTGACGAAAAACTGCATCGCGATCAAACGACTTGAATTTTTAGAGTTGCCCTATTGAAACAACTGACAAGTATATTCGATCATTTCCTCTCTTGTGAGAGGATTGTTTTTGATATAGACCCAGTCGAAAATGGTAATGATCGCATAGGCGTTCATGCGGGAGACGATCTCAATGGGCAGATCGTAGCGCTCTTTTTCGGTGCTTTTTGAAATTGCACGGTAAGCGGCGTCGAAGATAAAAGCGTGAAGCTGACGGTAAAAATGTCCGCTGCGGTCATTTTTGCGCAGAATCCGTTCCAGGAGCGGCGCGTATTTATCCGCAAGCGCAAACATATTTTTAAGCATCTCCGGGGCTTTTGCGTCGTGGTCGTGCAGTTCGTCCAACTCTGGATAAATCAGCTTTTGATAGGATTCAAAAAGATAGTTCAGCAAATCAAATTTATCTTCAAAATAATGATAAAAGGTCGATTTCGGAATCATGGTGCGCTCGCACAGCTCTGTGACTTGAATATCGCTGAAATCTTTTTCCGCCAGCATTCTTTCGAGCTCCTTTTGAAGCTGCAGCAAGGTGCGTCTGGCGCCGATGGTCAGCTTTTGATTCGGGTCGATTTTCATGTTGTTCGCCTCCCTTACGGTTTTATTATATTGAAAAGCCGGGACAAAAGCAAGAGATTGGACACGATTGCATATTGAGCAAAGCGTCCAAAAAGTCCGTCTTCGCACAAATCGGCAAAACTGTTTCAAGCCGAACGGGTCAGCGCGGCTGTTGCTTGAGCCGCCGCTGTGAAACCGTTATTATAGCCTTAGAAACAGATGAAAAAGGAAGTGGAATTTGTTTTATGGATGCGGTGAGTTCCGTCTTGAAAGGATTGCTTTTCAAATCAGCCAGAGTTGAACCTGTGGTCAACAACAAGAAAAAGGAGACCGATCCGCTGCGTACGCTTTGGCGGCGCAGCGAGGGCCCGATGGTCAACGGAATCGACATCGACTACAGTTACTATTCCCCCGTTGAAAACGGCGCCGATCCGGCAAAGACCTATCCGCTGGTCGTCATTATGGCCGGCGCGCTGGAGGGCGTTGTTCCGGGCTTTGAGCTTGAAGCGAATTCGTTGGCGCTTTGGACAGCGGAACGCTATCAGGCAAGGTTCCATAACGGCGCGGCTTTTTTGCTGATTGGCAGAGCGCCGGAGGAGCAAAAGCTCTATTGGGATTCCTCGCGGGTCGTTTTACCGTTCAAGGCCGCCATTGACGCATTCGTCACCGAGCATTCGCAGGTAGATACGTCCCGTATCTATACCGTCGGCTGGTGTCTGGGCGGCACAGGCTCGCTGAATCTGCTGTCTTCTTTTCCCGGCTTCTTCGCAGCCGGCTTTGTGATTTCTCCAAGCCGTGCTGCAACAAAAGCAGAAGCCGAGCTGCTCAACGAAACGCCCGTTTGGCTGATGGGCTGCAAAAGCGACAACTATATTTCCTTTCACAGGATCATACAAAAGAGCTGGACAAGAATCAAAACGGCAAATCAAAATCCTTCCGCACTTCGGTTTACGCAGTGTTCAAGCGCACCGGACGTATATCTTGCCGGCGTGATCCCGTTCATTCAAAACCATGATATTTGGGACGATCTTGCGGAGGATCTTCATCCTGAAACGAAAAAATGTGAGGGAATGAAAACCGAAACTGGCGCAGGAACTGCCGTTATAAATCCGTTTGCCATTGAGTGGCTTTCGTCCTTTACAAGAACGGGAAAGGCAGCGCAGGACTGCAAAAAAGAGTGGAAGAAAGATGTTCCTGTTTTGTTTTATGAAAAGACCGCTGTTCCCCGGCGTGCCCTTGTTGTTTTGATCATGCTGCATTTGCTGGACCGTCTTCACTACATTCAATTATATCACTGAAACTTGAAAAAACGCAAAAGGATATACAAAGGAGTTTGGATTTATGCTTCCAGCTGTTGAAAACTGCAACTGCTACGAATACTTGAAAAAATGCACCGGGATTTACGACGATGTCTATATGATGCAGCATTTCGGCGTCAAATACCGAAAGAGCGAAATGTTCCGAGATATCGACGCGCTGTCGTCCTATTTTCAGAACGAATTGGGGCTTCGCCGCGGTGACGTTTTTACGTTGTTTACGACAACAACGATGCAGGGCATTCTTTCGTTTTACGCACTGAATCAGATCGGCGTCATCGCCAACATTGTGCATCCGCTCATGTCCCCTGAATACTTGAAAAAAATGCTTCGGGATGTCAATGCAAAAGGCGTGATGATTCTGGATCTGCTTTCAAAAGACCATGTAAAAACGATTAACGATTCCGGTTTGCCCTGCATCGTTTGTTCTTCGTCCGATTATGCACAGGGAATCAAAAAGCATGGCACAAGGGCAGGTGAGGCGATGCTCAAGGCTGTTTTTCCGAAGTTTAAAAACGCCGTGCGTTACCGTGATGTGGTTCAAACGCGCCAAAACTTTTCTCCCGTCTGCGACAACGCGAACGATATTGCAATGTATCTCAACGGCGGCGGAACGACCGGAAAAAGCAAGACTATCAAGTTGACCTCCCGCGCAACAAACGAGCTGGTACAGTGCGTGTCCGACCTTGACGAGATCCACATTCCCGGTGAAGAAGCTGAAATCATCGTGCTGCCGATGTTTCACTGTTTCGGTATCACGCTGGCCATCCACATGGCCTTGTGCAATTCCGCAAGGATCATTCCCATGATGCAATTTGACGCACGGCTCTTCAATCGTTTGGCAAAGAACAATCTTGTGGTCGGCTACGGCGGTATCCCGCTGATGTTCCAAAAGCTGATGCGGGAAAAACACTTTGACGGCCCGTGGCTGAAAAACGTGCGGTTGATGTTCTGCGGCGGCGACGATATTACCGAGCACTTTTTGGAAGAATTCAACGGCTATTATGAAAAATGGGGCGCTGTCGGCAGACTGCGTCAGGGCTACGGACTGACAGAGATCGGCTCCGTATGCACAACCAACACCAACACCGATTTCAAGCCGGGCTCCATCGGCAAGGCGCTGCGCGGCGTGACCGTGCAGATTTGGGACGACGACCACCGTGAAGTGCCGAACGGCAAGATCGGTGAAATCGTCATTTCGGGTCCGACGATCATGTCAGGGTACTATGTGAAGGATGGACCCGAGGATTTGGGATTGTATACGGACGAGAACGGAACAAAGTGGGTGCTCTCCGGCGATCTCGGGTATCGTGACGACGACGGCTTTTTCTTCTTTTGCGGCAGAAAAAAACGGGTCATCATCATTGCCGGCTATAATGTTTATCCGAATGATCTTGAAAAGAAGCTGTCGGAACTGTATTTCATCAAAGAGGCTTGTGCCGTGCAGGGCTGGCAGGGAGACCGCAGTATCGTCCGACTGTATGTATCTCTGAAGCAAGAAGGCGACAGAGAAGCATATGAAGACCTGATCCGCAAAACCGCAGAACTGTCTTTCTCCAAGTTTTATGTGCCGCGTGAAATCGTTTTTTTGAAAGAATTGCCGCAGACGCCGTTGATGAAGGTTGATTTCATGAAACTGACGCAGCAAAAGCCCGGCGACAGTGTTTTCGGCGTCACGAGATAACAAACATAATGGATTGCACTTTGCACAAGTCGTTTCTGAAAAGAAGCGGCTTTCTTTTTTTGCCTTTTTTCGGCCGGTTTGAAAGCTTAATATTTTTTGATCGTAAAAAAGCTTGGCAAAATGGCTGATTCTGTCCTTATTAGTGGAAGGGCTTTTCCAACCGTCAAAAAAATCTCATTTTTTTCAAGAAAAAACTGAAAAAGGCTCAATTTTTGGGGTCGAAATGTCCTTATATATGGAGTGACTTTTTTCAGCTCCGAAAAAATCTTGAACTATTTTTCAAATAAGGGTCACCAAAACAGCCGTTTTTGTCCTGATTAGTAGGAGGTGTTTTTCTCCGGCCGGTAAAAAAACGAAAAAACTTTTGAAAAATCCACAAAAAATGTCCAATGGGAAAGTGAAGGGACGTTTGAAACCTTGACAACTGAATATCAAAAGCCTGCGTACATTCCTTGTATGCCGAGCCCGCACAGCGGTACGCCGAGACAATGTCGAAACGGAGTTTCCGTTTCCTTGTAAAGCGTATAGCGAGAATCCCGGCTGTGAAGATCGGAGTTGCACCCGATTCGGCGACGACCCATCCGCCAAAGCGCACGGCGTCCGGCTGGTCGCCTGTCAGATGTCTATGGATATTATGGGAATCCGCAAAGAGGAACTGATAGAAGGCGTGGAGCTCGGCGGTGTGTCCACATTCCTCGGTTCCGGCGAACAGTCTGATATGAGTTTGTTTGTTTAAATTTGGCGGCCTCTATCATCTTCAATTAAAACATTACTTCAGCAGTTCCGGTAGCGACTCTTCGACTATTATTTCCATAACGTTCGGTGTTGCGTTTATATTACCCATGTTTCCTAATGAAAGACTTTTCTTATCCAAAAAAGCAGCCGATCAGGGCTGCTTTTGTACGTTACCGGTTATACCGCCTCCTGCAATGCTTTCTCTTTTCGGCTTATTTTTTTATTTGTCTTTTTCTTTTTGCTCTCTGCCTCTTCGCGTTTGCGTTCCTCGGCGCGTTTCTTGCGGTGCTCGTATCTCTCATTCTCTCTTTTGCCGAAGGCTTCAAAATTCGTATCGGCGAAATAATCGGTTTCGTGCAGATACTCGCGCAGCTTCTTGTATGCCTTTTTGAGCGTGTCAGCTACAGTTTTCGGTTTGCACTGATGCTTGACGGCAATATCCGTTTTCATCATCGGTTTACACGGTGTCAGGGTTTTGTTTCCGTCTTCATCTTCTGTAAGAACAAGTTTCCCGTAACAATTGACGCAAAAGCCGCAGGATTCCGCGATCATCATCCGCTCCTTAAGCGACAGCCGTTCAAACGCGCCCCATAGCGCTTCGGCTTGCGCCTCAAGGATAAACTGCATTTCCGGGGTAGGATCAAGGGCTTCGACCCATTCCTCCTCGGCTTCATTCCCTTCGTGATCCGCAACGGGCTTTGTCAAAGTCTCCATATGAGAATTGAGATCGGCGGCAAGCAGGATCTCTTTCGCGTGCTTTTCGGTCAGTTGAATTTCATCGGCTACTACCGTAAGCCGCTGCTCATAGGGCAGATCGGCGTTTTTCTTGTATACGCCCATCGTTTTCTTGACGCGCCGGTGCTGCTTGTCGTTCTGGATCGTATAACCTGAAATCAGGAGCGGCAGCTCGTCGTACAGCGCCCGCTTGACCTCATATTCCTTGAACTTCATAAAATGATTGCCGATGGATGGGTCATATTTCTGCAGCGCTTCATATAACCCCAGAGAAAAGGCGACTTTCAGATCTTCAAGGCCGGAAAACAGGTAATTCTCCGCCATCTGCGCCTGACATTTTTCGGTCATCGTGTGCTCATAAAAGTGCAAAATCCAGAAGTAATACTTCTCATCGCCGGTCTCTTTGTATAATCGCGCAAGCTCGTCGTAGCCGGGAAACGCCTCCGGCGCGGTTTCGCAGAAAAACATCCGGTGCGTGATAAAGGTATCGATCTCCGCGTCGTCCTCAAGGGGTTCAGAGGAGTATTCCCACTCTGTGATCAGATCCTCCTCATCCTCGTCTTCCGTCTTTTCTTCATCTTCGTTTTCGTTTTCCTTGTCTTCGTCGTCATCATAATAACGGGAATATCTGTCGTATCTGTTCAATGGTTTCTCCTTTAGCCCGTACTTCGGCAGTCCTGCAGGTATTCCGCCGTCTCTTTGTACAGGTTATCTTTTTTCAGGTTTTCTTTGTATTGGCTGAGTGTGTAATCCGGTTCCGTCAGCGCACGGGTATAATGGTTCTGCGCCATGAGAGTGGCAGCCTGTGCAAATGCAGGCGTTATCGTCCCGCGGTTCTTTTCCGTTCGGATACAATCGGTCCTCCTTTTGCAGACATCCTTGAACGGATCGCCGTCCACCGTTTCCGGAACACCGTACTGTTTCGCGTATTGCTTGCAGGTCATCGGCGTTTTTTCGTGCTTATGATAGTACGGGCTGATCCCGGTACAGTATTTCTGAATATTTTGGTCTGTTTTCATAAACGGTCTTCCACAAACCAGACACAGCCGCAGGTAATGCCCGATCATCAGGCTCTCGAAAAGCTCGGTGACGATCAGATCCGTATAGGTTTTGAACTGCATCGTCTTTCCGGGCACGAATTTGTCATCGCATTCAGAAGGTATATACGGCGTATACTTCACGTTCGGCTGTACGGCGGCGTCCAACCGGAACTCCATAAATGCAAGCGCGAAAAGACGATCGGAATCGTGGTTATCAATATGGGAATACCGGTCGGCGATCCGGTGGATCTTTCCGTAAATCTCCGGTATTTCATCATAAAGCGCTGCGTAAAACTTCATAAGCCCGGAAATCCGTTCCGCGGCCTCCTCCGCCCGGAGCCGCAAAGCGTTCGCCGGCATATATTCCGAAATCGGCGATGAGGGCAGAAACTCGGTATCTATCCCGAAATCCTTACCCGAAAGCAGATTTTTCACGAGATAGATGTTATCGTCTGAAAATGCGCTGCGGATCTCGTCCGTGTCGATATATCCGAACGGCTTGATCTCTTTCAGTATTTCTGTTTCGGCCAGTATCGCGCCGCAGGCCTTTGGAAGTGCTTCTTCGATCTCATGATCCTGTTCCATTGCGTTGATTCCGGCGAGCAAAGTGAAAAAGTGTTCCTGCAGCGAGATCTCGATTTTATTCACGTCAAAGGAATCAAGCAGGCTGAAACAGTAGGAACCGAGAATATCCCTGTTCCCATGAAAACAAATATCCTGTTTTGTAAATACGGCTTCGAGAGGGAAAAACATGGCGGGCCTTTCTGTTTGTTTCGGAAACGGTTTTCGGCTGTTTCGGAATTTCTCCTTTTTTTCAAAAATCGGGGGATAAAGTATATGGGGAAAGAAATCAGCAGTCCTTCAGGATATGCCGGACGACGCCCTGTATACGGACAATGTTCTTTTTGACAAGCTTGCCTGGATAGAGCGCTTCGTTTTCATAGGCAAGCTTCGGCTGCCCGTTCTTCCGGAACCCTTTCAACCGTTTGATCTGCGTTTCGCCTTCATCGTCCAGCGCGGCGACGATATCGCCCTCTTTCGGTTCGGCGTCGATCTCAATGAACAGTGTATCGCCGGGAGAGATCCCTGCGTCGGTCATGGAATCACCGGCGGCTGTGATGGAAACGAGATTCTTCTCCGGGAAGTAAAAGGGCGAAAGCATATTGAACGCCACCACGTGCTGTTCCTCCACCGTGCCGGGGCCACAGGAGCCGATGTTATCCAGCGCCAGACACTTTGTGGAATTGTATTGGATGCGGCTCCCGACCTTTAAGGTGATAACGCCGTTTTCATAGCCGAGCTTCCGTTCCTGCGCCAGATCCTTCAGATACCTGTGCACGATACTGGTGGAAAGCTGAAAGCGAACTGCGATTTGCGCCACGGTGGGCTGACTCTGACGCTCCGTCATATAATCCGTTATATATTTCAGAATGGCTTCCATTCGTTCGTAATTCTTCGGCCTTGCCATCGGTGGGGCCTCCTTTATTGCTCAATAATAGAATGAGTTATTCTGTTATCAGAATATCATGAAACATTTGTTTTGTCAACACTTTAATATAAAAAATCCCGTCGCGGAAAATTCGCAACGGGATAAATGATATTTTTTTTGTGCTTTCATTTTGTGCTTGTTATTTCCATTCAGTAACGTCTGTCAAATAATCATGGCCCCGCTAAAAAAGATCATTTATTCCTGTTCATCAAGCCCCTGAAAGAAATCATCATAGGTGCAGTTATAGATTTTCTTTAATTCTATCAATACGCTCACACGGATATTGAGTTCGCCGAATTCATACTTCGCATAGGTGGTTCTGCCGATATCGCAGCCACGGCGCTGCAGCTCTGCACACAGCTTTTCCTGCGACAGATGATGTTCCAGTCTGAGGCGGCGAAGATTATCCCCCATGTTTCTGTCGCGGCGTAGTTTCTGCTCCATAGTGTCACACTCCAAAACAAGAATTGACCAGTATCGGTTGCAATCTTGCTTTATTGTATGTTATACTGAAGCAAGATATTGACCGTGATACTGGTCATTTTGCGGAGCAAACTATGGAATTTTGTAAATGTACGTTTTTCGGGCACCGGGATGCGCCGCCCGGGATAAAAGCCTCACTTCGGCAAGTTCTATCGGACCTGATCGAGCGGCAGGGAGTTAAACAGTTCTATGTGGGCAATCAGGGCAGCTTTGACACCATGGCGCGTAACTTGCTTGCTGAATTTGAACTGACCTATGGGATCCGTTACGAAGTTGTTTTAGCTTACATGCCGAAAAGAAATGATCCGCTTTATGATCCCGAGCATACCGTTTTGCCGGAGGGGATCGAAACCGTCCCGCCGCGTTTCGCTATTGAGTATAGGAACAAATGGATGATTGACCATTCGGATATCGTCATCACCTACGTCCATCGCTCATTCGGCGGTGCGGCAAAATTCAAGGAACTGGCCGAGAAGAAAAATAAAGTTGTGATTCAGATTATGTGAAAATCAATTCCCGGTTCACGATTTCCGTCGCCCGTTCCCGGATATTGTTCATCCGCTGTACCCAGGCCATTTGATTTTCGGCTTTAAGTTTTTCGGTCACGCCCTCCTGCGCAGCCATTTCTTTT